>NZ_FOXC01000045.1 GCF_900115605.1 Halolactibacillus halophilus | reverse complement strand
ACTATTATCTTAACCCTTTTCCTCAATAAATTTCAACTCTTCATAACGTTCCAACCCTTGGTATATCAACGAAAATTTTATACTTTCCTATACTACAAAAAAAGCAGTAATGAATTACTGCTCTATTGCTACCATATGGTCTTCATTGATGAAGTTTAACTCGACTGTTTCTGTTAAAATATCCGCATAACTGTATGAAACGCGTTCGAACGCATTTTCATCTTGGTCTAATGCTACTACAAAGACTGACGGATACGTTTCCTCGAGCGTTCCAAACCGTTCGACTGTCTTCTTTCTTCCGCCATTCGCGATTAGCTTCAAGCGTTTTCCAATCTGACTATCTAAACTACGTTTAATCTCAACCAGCGTTTTCGCCACTACACTTCACCTCACTTCGTTCATTGTATCACGAACAAAAAATGAAGTCAACAAAATTATTTATTATAACAGTAATGAATTTTACTTGTCAATATGTTTTTTTAGATTTGTGCGACCTTAGTCATTGTTTAAACTTTCAGACAATAGCCCTATCCTCTTAAACATCGTACTTCAAAGCGACTGCTTGTTGATTTTGACAAACTTATGAACGTTTAATTTTTACCTACTCCAATCACTGGTATACCTATTCGAATTGAACAACCACCACCTAACATTCTCACAAATGCTTGCTCGGTAAGGATACCCTACAAGGGACCCATGCTCGATAAATATGTCATTTATAATCTCATTTAATCCTCCATCAGTCTGCTAACCTTTTAAAGGCGTGAAAAAAACCCGAAACAATAGATAAATGTATCATGACGGGTTAAAGCATTTCTTTTTATACGTTTTGTTGTGCCTCATATAAAACATTAGCAAGACGAGCAAACTCTTCCATTGTCAGTGATTCTGCTCGACGAGTTAAATCGAGATCAATCGATGAGGCGCGCGATTCAATCATCTCTTTACTCAACATATCTTTAAAATGGCGCGATAAATTGTTTCTAAGCGTCTTTCTGCGCTGCTGGAACGATGCTTTAATCAGCTCGAAGAAGTAGTCTTCATCTATAACATCTACCGGTGGTGTCTCTCTAAACGCCAAATGAAGGATAGCTGAGTCGACATTGGGTTGTGGCATAAAGACTGTTTTTGGTACAATAAATAACACAGAAGCCTCAGTATAATATTGTACTGCGAGTGACAAGGAGCCATAACTTTTTGTGTTTGGCTTTGCGCTCATCCGGTCCGCAACTTCTTTTTGAATCATAACCGTCAGACTTTCAAATGGCAGACCGTTCATTAGGACTTTCATAATGATTGGCGTTGTCACGTAATAAGGTAAGTTCGCGACTAATTTAAGTGGCTGACCCTCGTTAAAGTAATCTGTTAACGTTGGAGCAATATCAGCTGAAAGTATATCTTCAAACACCACTTTCACATTGTCATAATCAGCCAGCGTTTCTTGTAAAATTGGGTCCAGACGTTGGTCAATCTCAAAAGCCAGTACGCGATCGGCATCAATCGCTAGTTGTTCTGTTAGGGCACCCATCCCCGGCCCAATCTCCACAACACCGGTCTCTTTAGTGACACCTGATTTTTTTGAAATATTTTCTAATACATTAACATCAACGAGAAAATTCTGTCCAAGGCTTTTCTTAAAGTGAAAGCCAAACTGGTTTAAATAGTGTTTCGTCATCGATGGTGTCGCAATTCGCTTTTCTTTAGACATCGCCATTCTCCTTTTTAATTTCGTTCATCGCTTGCTTTAAGTCTACTTTTGTCATATGGAACATCGTTAATCGTTTCAGTAATTGTTTTCCGTTCGCATAACCTATTTTTAAATGCGTTGTGAGTGCTTCGCGCTTACTTTTAGCATCAGGACCACCAATCAAACCAAAGCGTAACAGATCTTCCTTTTCAATATCCGAAACATAAGCATCTCCGACCTCATATACGGCTTGAAGCGCTTGTTGAATCGCTTGTTTTGAAGCATGTTCAATCCCAATGCCACGATCATGTTTGTCACGTGCATCATCCTTTGTTAAGAAAGCATGCTTACAGCCTGGCACTTGTTCATTAATGATACTCCGGATTCGTTGTCCGGGATAATCAGGATCGGTAAAAACAATCACACCACGTACGTCTTTGGCGTGTTTGATTTGCGTTAATATTTTATGATTAATGGCCGAGCCATTCGTTTCAATTGTGTCCGCGTCAACGGCTTGTTTTATTTTTGCTGTATCATCTTTTCCCTCTACAACAATGATTTCTTTTATCCGCATCTTTATATCCCCTTCAATTAATTCTTTCTCTAGTATAGCTTAATCCATCCTTACTTGCATCCAAAATAAAAAACAAAACCACCAAAATAAAAATACGAGAAGGCATCACGCACCTTCTCGTTAAAACTCGCTCTATCGTTTTTTTAACATTTTTATTTATTCAATAATGGTGACTTTTACTGTTTGGCGACCAAATTGTCTAGCTGCACTGATTGAGCTCAGATGCACATCAATCCGGTTCCCTTTAATAGCGCCACCTGTATCACGGGCTACAGCATAACCATAACCTTCTACGTATACTTTTGTGCCAAGCGGAATCACGCTTGGGTCGACGGCAATGACACCATCAGGATTAGCTTTGAGGTTGTATCCTGTCGCCGTTAATCCTCGTCCATCACATGTGGCACAATTCCAGTTATAAGCAGTTGCTTCCACTGTGATAGTTTTACCAGCAACAGCTGAACTTGTCCCACGTGAAGGTGCTTGTTGAATCGCTTTTGTACCGACAGCAACAACGCGTTGCGCCGCTTCTTTTTTCACATCTTCACTGACTAGTTCACGTGATACCTCTTCACCGTTTTCTAATACAACGGTGTAACGCTTCTCAACAAGGCCGTTTGAGCCTGAGGTAACGACTTGTTCTTTGCCTTTTGTTAATGAACTATCATTTTTTCTAACCGTTGAAAAAGCAACTTCTTCTTCCACAACATCCGTCACTTCTTCGACTCGAATCACATCGACAGTCATATCAGCTGTAACTGTTTTATCGATACCTGGTTCGACCCGGTCCAGATCAGAAAGTTCTAGTTGTTGTTCTTTCAATAGTGCTTCAACTGTATCTGCCGTCGTGTACACAGCATTTGTCTCATTTGTACCATCGGTTATTGATACTTTGGCTGCACGGTCAATATCTAGTGTGAGCGTGTCCGTGATCACTTCATCTGAAGCCACACTCAGTTCATCGTGTGAAGCAATCTGAATATTTTCTGTTTCTAAAAACTCACCCACGGTACTTGCTGTTGTCATATATGTGGTTGTATTCGCTTGGTCATTAACCACGACTTCAACCGCTTCTTTATACTCTACTTCCATATCTGACGAAATATTTGTTGTTAACTCATGTGAGAGATAATCATCTTCTGATGGATTGATCTCTAACTCTTCTAATAGGGCTTCAACTGTTTCGGCGCGTGTCACAACCGTTTGTGTTTCACCATTATGGGTGAACGCAATATCTTTTTTTGTGACTTCTAACCCAACAAAACCAACGACAACGAGTAATAGTAGTACGGTGACGACTGGCATAAACACTTTATGTTTAAAAACAGTTGGTAGCTTAGACTTTAGATTCATTAAAAAATGCCTCCTTTTAATGTGCGTCTAGATTATAGCTGGATTAAAAGGAAGTGTCAAACAATCAAATTAGCCTATGTGACAGAAAAAACGCTGGCATACCAACGTTTTTAATTATAAAAGCGAGTACATGACAAGTAAATTAAGAAAAGGTTACAAAATAGGTCTTCCGTTACACAACCGTAATATTCCCTTATTTTTGGCTTTTCACCCACTTAGATGCCAAATAGTCTAAGGGCGTTCGCTGTTGTTTGCTGTTCAATCGTTTCAATCGATGTCTCGCGAAGTTTGGCGATTTCTTCTGCGACTAACCGAACATATGCCGGTTCATTTCGCTTTCCTCGATTGGGATGTGGGGCTAAAAATGGGCAATCTGTTTCAACGAGCAAGCGATCAGCTGGAACAACCTTGGCGACTTCTTTTGGTGCTTTGGCATTTTTAAATGTAACCGGACCTCCAAGCGAGATATAGAAATTCATCTTAAGGCACGGCTCGACATGTTTCACTTCACCCGCAAAACAGTGCATAATCCCGCCGACTTCTTCCGCGTGTTCTTCTTGCAGTAAAGCAATGACGTCTTCTGTAGCCTCACGGTTATGAATGATTATCGGTAGCTTCACTTTCTTTGCTAAAGCAATTTGTTTTCTAAAGACATCTTTTTGAACGTCTTTTGGCGACTTGTCCCAGTGGTAATCAAGCCCCATCTCACCTAAAGCGACGACTTTTTCGTGATGGGCGAGTTCCTCTAACCATAAAAGATCCTCGTCAGTAAAATCAATCGCATCAACAGGATGCCAACCAACCGCAGCATAGATAAAGTCATGGGCTTCTGCTAAAGCGATGGCTTTAAGTATTGTCTCATGATCAAACCCGACGACGACCATTTTTTCTACACCAGCTGCTTTTGCCCGCTGAATGACCTCGTCGCGGTCCTCATCAAATTGTTCAATATTTAAATGGACATGGGTATCAAATAACATTGTTTATTCGCTCCTTTAAGTCATGATGAAAAAGAGTCGATCACCGGACGCGTGACCTGACTCTTTTCTTCTCTTAGTTATTTTACTACGGAACCATTCGGTAGACTTGGATCTTGTACACTCGCAAGTGATAAATTCCCATCAGGGTCCTCACCTGTTAGAATCATACCTTGAGACAGTTCACCGCGTAGTTTCACTGGTTTTAAGTTAGCAACAACGAGCACTTTCTTACCAATCAAATCTTCAGGATTATAGAATTTCGCAATTCCTGAGATGATTTGACGCTTTTCATTGCCTAAATTGACATAAATTTTCAGCAGTTTATCCGCTTTTTTCATCTTCTCTGCTTGAATCACTTCTGCCACTCGCACGTCGAGTTTTAAAAAGTCATCAAAGGCAATTTCTTCTTTGACTGGTTCAATTTCTGTTTGTTTCTCTTCAGCTGGTTTGGTCATCATCGCTTTAATAGCAGTCACTTCTTCTTCTGTATCAAGACGCGGGAAGATTGGACCTTGTTTATCAACACAGGTGCCCACAGGAACAATACCAAAGTCTCTGATTGAGTCAAACGACTGTAACGCTTCATCTGTTGCGCCAAGCTGGCTAAAGATTTTCCCTGGTGTTTCCATTAAGAATGGGCGGAGCAGTACGGCAGTACGGCGTAAACTATCAACTAAGTGAGCCATCACATTACCAAGGCGCGCTTTGTTCGCTTCAGCTTTTGCGAGAACCCATGGTTCGTTTTCATCAATATATTTGTTTGTTCGGCTAATGTATTGCCAAATCGTACTTAAAGCGATACTAAACTGCATATGATCCATCGCTTCCTCATAGGCCGTGACCGTCTCCATTGCCATTGACTCAAGTGAAGCATCAATATCGGTTTCAGCTTTTGTGAAAGCCGGAATTTCACCGCCAAAATATTTATCGATCATGGCAACGGTACGGTTGAGTAAGTTACCCAAATCATTAGCTAAGTCGAAATTCACGCGGTCAACAAAACCTTCAGGTGTAAAGACCCCATCAGCACCAAACGGTACTTCGCGTAATAAGTAGTATCGCAGGGCATCGAGTCCATAACGATCTGTCAGTGAGATTGGATCAACAACATTTCCTTTCGATTTTGACATTTTACCGTCTTTCATTAAAATCCAGCCATGTGCAAAGACTTGTTTTGGTAAAGGTAAATCGAGTGCCATCAACATAATCGGCCAATAAATCGTATGGAAACGGACGATTTCTTTGCCCACTAAATGCACATCTGCTGGCCAATATTTATTAAACAATGTGTCATCATCCGTATTGTAGCCAAGTGCTGTAATATAGTTTGATAGCGCATCAATCCAGACGTAAATCACGTGTTTCGCATCACCAGGTACTTTAATGCCCCAATCAAATGTCGTACGAGATACAGCTAAATCTTCAAGTCCTGGTGTAATGAAGTTGTTAATCATTTCATTTTTACGACTTTCTGGTTGGATAAAGTCAGGATTTTTCTCATAATACTCAAGTAAACGATCAACATACTTACTCATCTTAAAGAAATATGATTCTTCTTTGACCATTTCAACTGGCCCACCACAATCAGGGCAGTTACCTGATTCAAGTTGACGTTCGGTAAAGAAAGATTCACATGACGTACAGTACCAACCTTCATATTCATCTAAATAAATATCACCTTGGTCAAGCAATTGTTTGAAGATTTTTTCAACCACTTCTTTATGACGTGATTGGGTTGTCCTAATAAAGTCAGTATGAGAAATATCAAGCTTATCCCATAAGACTTGAACGCCACTGACGATTTCATCAACATAAGCTTGTGGGGTGACCCCTTTTTCATCAGCTTTCTTTTGGATTTTTTGACCATGTTCATCCGTTCCTGTTAAATACATGACATCAAAACCTTTTAAACGTTTGTAGCGGGCAATCGCATCGCCAGCTACTGTTGTATATGCATGTCCAATGTGTAAATTACCACTTGGATAATAAATCGGTGTCGTAATATAAAATGTTTTTTTCTCTGACATCGGTTGTTCCTCCCTTAAAGTTATATCCATGTGCATGAAAATAGTTGACGTATATCTTTATATTGTAGCCTTTTTACGGTGAATTTTCCATCGTTATTACCTGTTTTTTTCGGTAACAAGTAAATTCATTCATGGATCAGTAAAAGATAGCATGCATGACCCTTAGTTTTACACCGCTCACTTCCCCCTCATTCTTCAAGCGCTTCCAATCTAGAAGGAGATTAAACATTTCAAGTAATTCTATCGTATGAGACATTATTTTCGGTTTAATAGACACAAAAGGGAAAATTGAAGGTTTTTTACTCGTTTTTTTAAAAAAACCAAAGTAACTTTCCTTTTTTTCGAAAAAAACAAGATTTTTCAATTGACTTATATAGAAATTAATGGTATCTTATAATATGGGTATTGTCGAAATATACCAAACTATTAACAAAGGGGAGTTTTTCTTATGAAATCAACAGGTATTGTTCGTAAAGTAGACGAACTAGGACGTGTCGTAATTCCGATCGAATTACGCCGTACACTAGGTATTGCAGAAAAGGACGCATTAGAAATTTATGTAGATGATGAGCGCATCATTCTTCAAAAATACAAGCCAAGTATGACTTGTCAAGTAACAGGTGAAATTTCTGATGATAACTTAACACTTGCAGATGGTAAATTGATTCTTTCTCCAGAAGGTGCTAAAGCACTTGTAGACGAAATCAACAAATCATTAACAAAGTAATCGTATGACCATAACAAAAAGAGCTGTTTCCAATTAGGGGGAAACAGCTCTTTTTTTGTCTTTATTAAATTAACGTGATACAATTTATGGAATTAGATAACAGGATATGTTATGGTAATTACAATACACAACAAGTGAAAGCGAGGAACGACATAATGGCTAGAACTGATATGGCTTATAGCTTATCTGAACGTACCTTTATCAGTACGGAAATATTACGACACGGCAAACAGTTAAGTGTGAGCTATCTTTTACTGATTTTTTTAGGTTTTTTCGGTCTACATCATATCTACTTAGAGGAAAAAATGCTTGGCATAACTAAACTGTTGCTGACGCTAACAGGTATTATAACTCTTCAATTGTTAATCGGCTATGTCTTACTCCTGTTTGTTGCCCTGTGGCTAATAATAGATGCTTTTTTAATGTTCAAGAAAGTAGAACAAATGAACAGTCAACTCGAACAATCACTCAAGCGATACGTTGCTCAACTCAAGGACTAACTAAGATCAACAATAGCCGATAATTTAAAAATCCCCCTCTGATGACATCGTCAACAAGGGGGCTTTGTTATTCCGTTTCTTCTACATGGTAAACCCGATAAATGTCACGTTTCGGTTGCTTTCGATCTAGCGCGACCTGTTTGATCGCGTCTTTACTTTTTTGTCCTTCGTTTATATAGTAATCAACATGTTCTTTTATCGATACGTCTTCCCACCAGTTATCATTCGGTAAAGCTTCTGTTCGTCCTTCAATGACAATGCAACATTCACCTTTAATCTCTTTACTATTTGACCAGTGAATCACGTCATCAATCATTCCGCGGCTAAACTCTTCAAACCGTTTTGTTAACTCCCGGCCGACGGCCACTTGTCGATTGCCAAGATGCGTTTTAATTGCTTGTAATGTATCTGTTAGACGATATGGCGATTCATAAAGAAGAATCGTTGCGGTTTGTTTGTTGATTTCTTCAAAGGCTTGTTTAATGTCTTTATTTTTACGTGGTAAAAAGCCATAAAAATAAAACTGCTTTGTCGGTAAGCCTGAGCCAACAAGTGCGACTAATGCAGCATTAGCCCCAGGTAACACAATACAATCAATCTTACGATCAATCGCTTGCTTAATTAATACTTCACCTGGGTCAGAAATACCTGGCATACCAGCGTCACTCACTAACGCAAACGTGGTGTTACTTTCAATTGCGGCAAGAATCTGATCTATTTTCTTTTGATCACTATGTTCGTGATAACTAAGCAGCGGGGTTGTGATCTCAAAATGATTCAGTAATTTTTTTGTATTGCGCGTATCTTCTGCAAGAATTTTATCAACCGTCTTTAACGTCTCTAATCCACGTAAGGTAATGTCTTGTAAGTTCCCGATTGGGGTTGGGACAACGAATAACTTACCTTGTTCACTCGCTTCATAACTGTTCTGTGTCCACATCGATATTGCCTCCTGTTTCAATGAGTGCTTGTTTTTGTCGTTTTGATAACTGTTTAATGCGATATTCTTCTTTTAAGGCCAGCGTTTTAGTCTCAAAACTATTGGCATAGCGTAACACAAGCGGGCCTCTTCCTCTTGTATACTTTGCCCCTTTACCCTGTCTATGTTGGTTTAAACGATAATGTAAGCGATTGGTGTAACCGGTATAAAGTGTCAGATCACCACATTCTAAAATATAGACCACATGTTTAATAGACAAGACGCAAATACTCCTCTGTATACGTCCCTTTATCATTAAACACATAGAAGGGCGGTAACACTTTTAACGCTCTTTTTCCATCGCGCACCGCTTCAACTAAGACAATATTAGCTTCTTTATCGCGCTTTGGATAAACAAGTTGCAGACGTTTTGGTTCAAGCTTATAGTGACGCATTAACATAAAGATATCGACCAAGCGATCGGGTCGGTGCACCATTGTCATTTTGCCACCGGATTTTGTTAGTTTACTCGCGGTTTCAATCACTGTTTCAAGTGACGTTGTCACTTCGTGACGGGCAATTGTGAGATGTTCATTTAAATTATGGTGAGCATCACTCACTGTATCAAAGTAAGGTGGGTTTACTGTAACCAAATCAAATTTATCATTTTTATAATGGTCTGGTAAGTCCTTTAAATCTCCAAGATGCATCATAATTTGGGCTTGCTTATCGTTTAAACGAATACTGCGCATCGCCATGTCATGTAACTTTGGTTGAATTTCTATCCCATCAATCGGACGGGTCGTATATCGACTCATCAGTAACGGTACAACACCATTCCCACTACATAAATCTAAGATTTTACCGCGCTTTTTCGGTAGCGCGCTAAAATGGGCGAGTAACACCGCATCAATCGAATAAGAAAATACCGACGAACTTTGAATAATCTGCATCGATTCATCGGTAAATAAATAATCTAAACGTTCATCTTCATATAGTTCCACACTTTCACCACACTTCCTGAAAAAAAGACTGGCATCTATAAGAAGATCCCCAGCCTTTTTTAGTTCAATCTATTTAATCTTTTGTCTTATTTAAAAACGATAAACAGAATAAACAATCTTCGTTCTGTCTCGGGCTACCAAAGTGCACATTACAAATATGAAACCCTTCTTCATATAGACGCGCTAAGTTGTCATAACCCTCACCAATATTGTCTACCGTCCGTTGTTCGGTCGTTTTGCCTTGTTCATCACGTCCAGCTGTTTCTTCAATCGATTGATCGAGGCGTTGACGTAGGTGATGATTCTCATGCGCCAATCGGTGATTTTCTTCTAGTAATTCACTCAAATGTGTCTTTAAATCACCTAGCTGCTGATACAATTGACCAATCTGTTCTTCCATATCCGACACTTGTTCAAACACTTCTTTTCTATTCATGTTCATCACACCCACCACCTTTTCACATTATGACGTTGTTAGAGCACCTGCTTCAATCAGTTCGTCTAACGTATATTCAACGACACGTTCAAGTTCTTTAATATCTACTCGAATGATGCGCTCTAAAATATTTAATCCAACGACGCGGCCTCGGCCAAGCGGTGTGGTAAGTTTTTTACCCACATCTGGCAGCTCACGTTTAGCTTGTTCATACTCATCATTTTCATATTTTAAGCAACACATTAACCGGCCACATAATCCTGAAATTTTAGTCGGGTTAAGGGACAAGTTTTGATCTTTGGCCATCTTAATCGATACCGGTTCAAAGTCACCTAGGAAGGTAGAACAGCACAGCATCCGGCCACACGGACCTATACCACCGAGTAACTTCGCCTCATCTCTGACACCGATTTGACGGAGCTCAATCCGAGTTTTAAATACGGAAGCTAAGTCTTTTACGAGTTCTCGGAAATCGACGCGGCCATCTGCGGTGAAATAAAAAATCACTTTATTACGATCAAACGTATACTCGACATCTACTAAATTCATATCAAGCTTATGTGCCTTGATTTTCTTTTCGCACGTCAGATACGCCTCTTTGGCATTTTCTTTGTTTTCTAATACGATATGTTTGTCTTTTTCCGTAGCCAAACGGATAACTTTTTTAAGTGGTAAGACAACATCGGTTTCTTCTACTTGTTTCTTTTGGAGTACGACTTTACCAAATTCGACACCTCGTGCGGTTTCGACGATGACGTAACCATCTTTATCTATTTGAAGGTTAGCAGGGTCAAAATAATATATTTTCCCTACTTTTTTAAATCTGACACCAATCACTTCTATCATTTATATTCACCTCTGCATCTGCAGTGTTAGTTGTTCCATCACAAGGGTTGGATGGGTATGTTGATTGAGTTTCTGTTTTGCGGATGTAATTGCTGAAAGAATCACGACAAGATCTTTTCTTGTGTAACGTAAGCTGACTCGTTCTAGCTCAGCTTGGTAGCTAAGTAACACTGTGTGTTCTGTGTCACCGATGTGTAAGTACATAAGATCTTTAAACCATAATAATAATAAATCTAAACCTAGCAACAATTTATCACGATCATTAAAGTGTTGCATCCAATGTTTTTCTATAAATAACAATGCTTCCTGCGGTTTATCTATCAGCATACCTACTAATTGTACCATTAATTTTCGTGCTTCTGCAAACCACTCATCTTGGTCTAACGCTTTTGCTTCCTCTAATTGCGGGGCAATCGCTTGAAAGATCCGGGCATTCTCTTTCGTAATTCCTGATTCAATTAAAGCCGTTTCAATCGCTTTTCCTGATAAAGGCCGTAAGGCAATAACTTGGCACCGCGAACGAATGGTATCTAAGAGTTTTTGTTGGTTCTTCGTCAAAAGAATGGCGGTTGTTTCTTGACTCGGTTCTTCTAAAAACTTTAGCAAACGATTGCTTGCGTTCACAGTCATTAAATCAGCATCTTCAATCACATATACTTTTCGATTAGATTCAACACCTGAATAAATGAATTCTCGTTGAAGTGCTTCAATTTGTTCTTTTTTGATTGATAGTCCGTCCGGTTTGATCCAGTGTAAATCTGGATGATTGCCAGACAATACACGTTTACAATTCCGGCATGTGAGACATGGTTCTGCTGTCTCTGTTTCCCGGCAAAACAATCGAAGCGCGAGCGTTTCGGCAATCGCTCGTTTTTTCGTACCTGCGTCGCCATGAATTAAGTAGGCATGGGCGATACGGTTATGGTTAATCATTTTTTTTAACATCTTGACAGCCACCGGCTGAATTTGTTCGAGTTCTTCAAAACGTTGCATATAAAGCCACCTAACTTCCACGTGTTAAAAAAGAGTGAGATCTGTGATCATCACTCTCACGTTCTTCCGTTATTTTAGCATATTTCTTGCCTTAATTGTTTTAGGAATATAAATTAATCAATAATCCTTTAATCTCACCAATTAAGCCAAGTAAGTCAATCGAACGGGCCCCATCATTTGTGATTTGTTCAGTCATTTCCATAAGCTTCTCATCAATTGTCTTAACGATATGCAACTGTCGATTCGTTCCCTCAATATTAAAACTATGATGATGACTTAAATCAAGGCCCTTTGATGTCGCATCTTTAATAAAGCTCTTTACCATCCGTTTATACTTGGCCATCTCTCTCAGTGTCCGGTAACGAATGAGTTTATCACCTTGTTTTTTAATTTCTTCAAGTTGTTGCTCAAGAGGGAAAGACCGCAACTTATCAGCTTGGGTTTGAACGAGCTTTTGAAAATCAACCGACCTCGATGGAGGAAGGGGTTGTTGTCGTTGACTTTTCTCAATTTGATTTAAAATATCTTTATTAATTTTCATCCGCGCGTCTCCCCTTATATATTAGAACTGGAAGAAGTTATCGACCGGTAAGACAAAGACTGTTGCGCCACCGACTTCTATATTAATTGGGCGCGGGATATACGAATCCGCATTACCGCCCATTGGTGAAATTGGTGCGACCATTTGTTCGCGGTGGCTCGATTTATGTTTAATAATATCTAACGCCTGACTGACTTCCTTGTCTTCACAACCAATCATCAATGTCGTATTCCCTTCCTTTAGGAATCCCCCGGTTGTTGATAGCTTTGTTGTTTTATATTCTTTTTCCGCTAAGGCATCGATCAAACGGTGACTATCTTTATCTTGAATAACCGCAATAATTAATTTCATCTTCCATTCCTCCATTGTTTTATCATTTACTGGTTGATATGACTGAGTACTTTATTAAATGCGAGTTCTGTAACTTCTTCTACAGCTAAATCTGCGCGTATCGGTTGAATCCGGTCGCTAAATCGTTCGGCTAGTATGTGATAGCCTTGATTAACTTTTTCATGAAAGGTCAGTGTTTCTAAATCAAGCCGATTTTGTTCCCGCTCTTGATTTTTTTTTATGCGTTTTAAGCCCGTGGCTGGATCTAATTTAAACCATAGTGTCAGTGACGGCATACACGTATCAATCGCAAATTGATTAATCGTGTAAATCTGATCAATCCCAATTCCTCTGGCGTAACCTTGATAAGCAAGACTTGAATCGATAAACCGGTCACACAAGACAACCCTTCCTTCTTCAAGTGCTGGGATGACTTTTTCTACTAAATGCTGACGACGAGCTGCTGCATAGAGTAAGGCTTCTGTTTTGGCATCCATTGCCGTGTAACTCGTATCTAAGATTACTTCACGAATCGCCTCGGCAATCTGAATCCCACCTGGTTCACGTGTTGTTAAAACGTCATAACCTAAATCTCGTAGTTTACAAGCAACTCGTTCGAGTACGGTTGATTTACCTGCCCCTTCACCGCCTTCAAATGTAATAAATGTCCCTTTCATGCTATTCTATCTCCTTTACGACAAACACACCATCACAAATGGCTTGATTTTGAAAATTCACTTTAGCATCTATTAGCTCCTTTATCGCCTCAATCTTCTCGCGTGTCAACCGTTCACCTTTTAAGACGAGCGGAATACCCGGCGGATACGGTACAATTGATTCAAAAGCAATCCAATCAATCGCATCATCTAATGCGATAAATATCGATGGGCACATTTTAAGTGTGTGATAATCAAGGGCCAGTTCTGTGAGTGGTTGTCGGACCTTTTTTCGTACTACCTTCATTGTATCATGAATTGGTGCTTTTTTTAATCTGTGATTCAAGTCTGTCACGGCTTCTTGTAACTTTTTAAGCTCCGTAAACGGGGCAAGTCCATGAACAAACAGTAAATGCTGATCGGTTATAAATTCTAAATAAATGCCATGTGACCGAAAAACTGTTTCTACCGCATGTGTTGTGTAACCCGGACGAACCACTAACGTAATTTTTAATGGATCCGTTTGCTTATTCGCTTCGATCAAGGTCGCACTATTTAATGTACTTAACACCGATCTAACAGCTTTCGCAGAGGCTAAGACCTGGTCTAAGTCTTGACGGGTGCGTGAGGCTAAGAAAGCGCGGCTAACATCTAAGCTTGCCATTAGTAAATATGACGGGCTACTCGACTGCAGCATATCTAAATAGCGTTTGATTTGTCTCGTATCACCTTTATAACCTTTGCCTATATGTAAGTAAGCCGTTTGTGTTAACGCCGGAGCCATTTTATGCGCCGATTGAACAACAAAGTCAGCCCCAAGTGATAAAGCTGATGAAGGTAAGTCTGGATGACTGAGTGAGAAGTGCACCCCGTGTGCTTCATCCACCAACATAAGGGCATTATGCTCGTGTACACAAGTAATTAATGATGCCAAATCACCTGTTGTCCCGTAGTAGTCAGGATAAGTAATGATCATTGCTTTAATCGGATATGTGTTAAAAGCCTGTCTGACATCAGCTAGGCGCGGAAACATCGCAAGATTTAATGACGCATCATAGTCTGGTTCAATGAAGATCGGATGAGCACCACTTAGTTCTAAGCCATGAATAACCGACTTATGAACATTTTTCGGCACTAATATATAATCACCATGAGAAACCGATTGAAGAATCATCGCTAAGTTACCAACGGTTGAGCCATTGACTAGAAAGAATGTCTCCTGACTATCAAAAAACTCACCGGCTAATGTCATCGCCTCAGCTATGACACCTTCTGCTTGGTGCAGATCATCTAAGCCTGGTAACTCGGTTAAATCGTACCGCATCACATCGCGAAATACTTTCCATGAATCATGCGGCAATATGTGACCATTTTTATGTCCAGGTACGTGAAAGGACACGGGCTCTTCATTAACAAACGTTTGGACTCTTTCCCATAAAGGCATGCGTCTTTGTTTTGACATCAAATGCTCCTCTCTCTTGTCATTTATATCAACGACTTAAATCGTTATGTTTTTATACATTGTTTGATTCTTTCTTGTTATATCATTTAATGGATAGTGAAACAAGTACAAAAAGAACCCTCAAGTACAAAAAGAACCCTGATGTGACTTATGATACGAAAAGTCACGTTAGGGTCATCCGTTATACTTGTTGCTGTCATTTACAACAGTTGCTTAACTTATAGACAAAGTAATGATACTCACTTATTTATCGTTTAGCTATAAATGTACTGCCTGCTTTTGTCTATCTTGACCATTTTTTTATACTTTTAACCGGTCTAACAAAAATATACTGGATAAACCTTACATAACAATAGATAAACTGTTATAATTTAGTTATAGGATAATTTCAATATAAACTGGAGGCAATCATATAATGATACGTTCACTATTACATGGGCTATTCTTTGGTATTATTTTTACTTGCGGGAGTTTTATCGGACAAATTTTGTTAGAGCTCTTTAATGACACACCTATTAATTACTCACGTGTCCTATTTATCAGTAGCTTTACTGGGATAGGGATGATGATATTTGAATTGATTTATTCTTCAAAAAAGAGATCAAAACACGTGCTTCTCACTGGTCTAATTTTCACTTTCGGAAGCTTCATTGGACATATATTAATAGCATTACTTAAAGAAGCGCCGTTTGATTATGAACGTGCTATCTTTGTTAGTATCTTTACAGGGCTAAGCATGATGATATTTGAATTCGCTCGCTCTTCTAAGAACACAAGAATAACGGGAGTAAGGTAAATGCAATCACGATCTAAACTCGTTCCAATAAGTAGTCTATGGCTCCTTATTATCGAAGTTTTTAAAAGCGTAAAAAGAAAAGTAGAAAGAGATGAGGATGATAAAAGTGGATAAAAACGGCATGCTTAAGTATATATTTTATTCCCTCGCTGCTTTTTTAGGAGCTTTTGTGACATCGCTATTTGTTGATATAGATAATGGCTTCAATCCATGGCCAGTCGCAATCGGTACTTTTGTCTTGATAACACTAATTAGACTGTCATGGATTTTAGCTGGTAAGAGTACAAAGAATAAGTAATCACTCGACTAAATATAAAAATCTTCATTTGAAGGAAAGATTAAATGTGGATTTTAGTTACTTAGCGATATCCTGCTCTCGTTTAACCATGAAACATATTATCTAGTGTAAAGGCTATACCAATAAGTAGTGGCATATCTTCAAAAGAATAATTTGAAATTTCATAGGCGTCTTTTAAAGAAAAGGTCACTTTTTTAATAGTGGCTACTACTGATCCGTCTTTTTCAATGTCAAATGTTCGGGCCATCACGTTACTTTGGATCGTAAAATCCCCATAGATAGAGTGAATATCAATTTGAGGTGACATCATTTTTTTACCGCGTGTAATAGAGGCAATTGTCTTATCTCCTCTTAAAGCCTCATATTTTTCGAATATCAGCCCTAGCTTTTTTTTCACAATAAGTTGATCATTTGTGTTTTTTTCAGCAATGTTTACTCTGAAAGGTACACCAATGATACTGCCTATAAAGCGATCTAATACTACGAGAGGCGACGCACTTTTAATTGTAAAAGTATGATCATCTACATAAAACTTACAACCTATGATTACAGTAGCTTGCTTCAGTAATATTTTATCCATTATTTCCTCTCTTTCTATTCGTCGATTATGATCATCGTTGAGGACCAGTCATCGGCAGTTCAATCAACTTTAAAGGTATAGAAAAACCCTCATTTAAGGAAGACCTTAAATGAGGGTTTTAGTTGCTTAGCGACGTCCTACTCTCGCGGGGCTTAAGCCCAACTACCATCGGCGCTGAAGAGCTTAACTGCTGTGTTC
>NZ_FOXC01000024.1 GCF_900115605.1 Halolactibacillus halophilus | reverse complement strand
ATTGGTCATAAAATTATCCTCCATTTCAATAAAGTTAACTTTATTGTAAATGGAGGATGGCACGTAAGGTATATACTCGTTCTATTGGCGCTTACTGACTATCTAAAGATGGGTCTGTAATAACGAGACCGACATTCGTATGATTAAGTGCTGCTTGAAATAAGTGAATATTATCTTCATTGATCATAAGTAAAAACCTCCTTTTACCAAAAATTATGTCATGAAACCGTAAAGAAATCAATGGAAATGTTATGGTTTAGGCAAAAGATAATAGCGGTGACTTTTTTCTATTTTAGCTAACGCTTCTAATGTTAATGTGTTAGACTATAATTGATTTGTAAAAAAAGCTAGAGGAGGTCAAACGATGGCCCTTTTTAAAATACCATTTAAATCTTTTAAACAATTATCAAGCGTCCAATTAATTGTTCTATACTATGTATCAGCGATTCTTATTTCTACAGCTATCTTACTGTTTCCTCCATTTTTAATGCCGGGCGTAAATGTTAGCTTACTTGATACACTATTTACGTCAATTAGTGCGATCAGCGTCACGGGTTTGTCTGTTGTTTCAGTAAGTGAGACATATAATACCATCGGTTACTTTGCTTTTGCGTTTATCTTACAATTTGGTGGCATTGGGATCATGACACTTGGTACGACGATTTATATCTTGCTCGGTAAAAAAATCGGTATTAGAGAACGTCAACTGATTTCAGTCGACCAAAACCGTTCGACGTTATCTGGGTTAGTTCAGTTAATGTTAACGATTTTAAGAACAGTGATTATTATTGAAGTGATCGGAACAATCTTACTTAGTTTACGTTACTTAGCATATTTTGATGCGTGGCAAGAAGCGTGGATGCAAGGTTTCTTTGCGGCCGTCAGTGCGACAACAAATGCAGGTTTTGATATTACTGGTAATTCACTCATCCCATTTGCGGGTGATTATTACGTTCAAATCATTAATATGTTGCTCCTTATTCTTGGGGCGATTGGCTTTCCTGTTTTAATTGAATTACAACAATGGGCCTTAAGAGGAAAAGAACGACGGAAGGTGTTTCGCTTCTCAACATTTACAAAGCTCACAACAACGACTTTTTTCTTGCTGGTGATTTTTGGTGCCGTAATGATTTATCTGATCGAACGGACCCATTTCTTTCAAGGTGTCTCAGGACTAGAGGCGTTCTTTTACAGCTTATTTCAGTCAATCACAACTCGTAATGGTGGGTTAAGCACGATGGACGTAAGCGACTTTCAATCACCAACGTGGATGGTTTTATCGTTTCTTATGTTTATCGGTGCCTCACCTAGTAGTGTAGGTGGAGGTGTGAGAACGACCACTTTTGCGATTATGTTGCTGTCTATTTTCCATTATGCGAAAGGGCACACAAATATTAAAGTGTTTAAACGAGAAATTTCAAGACAAGATGTCTTAAGAAGTTTTATCGTTATCACGACAGCCTTTATGTTATGTATGATGGCGATTTTTGTCATGTCAATCACTGAACCATTTTCGAATACTGCGATTGCTTTTGAAGTGTTTTCGGCCTTTGGTACAACCGGTCTTAGTCTTGGAATTACAAGTGATTTATCGGTCATCGGTAAAGTTGTGATTATGATTATGATGTTTGTTGGTCGAATTGGAATCTTTTCATTCCTCTTTATTATTCGTGGGAAACCAACAAAAGATATGTACAAGTATCCCGAAGCAAAAATGATTATTGGCTAGCGAATAAGGGGGTAAACCTTGTAGCTCACTCATATGAACATAAATCTAAAACAGGCGACGGTTAAATCCGTCGCCTGTTTGACGTCTCATTAATTATGTGTACGTTTCATTTGTTATAGCCGGATACTGAAGGATAAGGAGAGCATTTTTATATAAGTAGGAAGTTTTTTATAATAATTCAGTCGAAAAACTTCCAATAACTGCTGTCTTTCTGTAGTATGAGAGAAGACAAGTCGTGGTCATTCTTGATTTAAATGCGACAGTTTAAGTGATATTATTAACTATTGATGGAGGAATCTTAATGACGACATACCATGAACAACTAAACAAATGTATTGATCAAATAGAAACGGTCATTGTCGGAAAACGCGACATGATTATGATGAGTCTCACGAGTCTTTTAAGTGGAGGCCACTTACTTATTGAAGATGTGCCAGGCGTAGGTAAAACGATGCTTGTGAGAGCCCTCGCAAAAACGCTGGGTTGTGATTTCTCAAGAATTCAATTTACACCGGACTTACTTCCAAGTGATGTATTAGGGGTCTCGATTTATCAACCGAAAACAGGTGAGTTTAGTTACATGAAAGGACCAATTATGAGTCATATCGTCCTTGCTGATGAAATTAATCGGACGAGTCCAAAAACACAAGCTGCTTTACTTGAGGCAATGGAGGAACATAGTGTGACAATTGATGGGAAGACGATGCCGATTGATGAACCGTTCTTTGTCATGGCCACACAAAACCCCATTGAATATGAGGGGACTTATCCCCTGCCAGAAGCGCAACTCGACCGATTTTTAATGAAGGTCAATATGGGTTACCCAACGTTTGATGAAGAGTTGTTATTGTTATCGATGAATGAAACAACCGAACCGATTGATAAGCTGAGTACAATTCTTTCACAAGTGGATATTTTAAATATTCGAAAGGAAGTCGAAACCGTTCATGTGTCTGGCCTTATCAAACGTTATATTTTAGAATTAGTAAGAGCGACACGTCACGCCAATCAGGTTGCGCTTGGGGTTAGCCCAAGGGGGGGCATTAATTTATTAAAAGCGACGAAAGCCTATGCTTACTTAATGGGGCGTGACTATGTTATTCCGGATGATGTGATGACACTTGTACCTGCAGTCTTTTGTCACCGGATGTTACTTACTGATGAAGCGATGTACCAACAAATAGCCGTGGAACAAATTATTACGACCATTTTAAGCCAAGTGGACATACCTGTTGAGGATGACCGCGTATGAGGCGTCGATGCTATTTGTTTAAAACAATCCAACTGTTGTTGATGGGTTTTCTATTTTATAGCTATGCGATGTTTCAAGGTGGTGTCGTGAGCTACACTTTATTCTATGCGGTTTGTGGTTTATTGGGATATCTTTTTGTGATGATGTTGTATCCCATCCATCAGATAAAGGCGACACTAACAGTTGATGATACTGAAATTGAAGCTGGTGAAGGGACGGTTGTGACGGTGAAGTTAAAACGACCATTACCGATGCCGTTTATGTTTGTGACGGTGGGACTTTCATTGCCAGATACCATGCGCTCAACCTTCACGAATATCAACGCTTTTCTTGATCCCGTCTGGCCAAGCCGAACATTGAATACGGCAAGAACGGTGTTAGTAAGTTTTAAACGTGAAACGGTGTTGACCTATACATTGAACCATCTCCCACGAGGGAAACACGTCCTAGAGGGTGTTGATGTTACGATAGAAGATATTTTTTTATTTACCAAAAAAGCAACGCAGATTAAAGTGAATCAAGCGATATATAGCTACCCTATTTTAATTCCTACTGACAAAAAGAACCTGACTTGGACTTTTCAAGCTGTAACGAAAAAACTGCACCCTTATCATAAATTACGTGAAGATATGGCTGGTGTAAGAGAATATGTTAGTGGGGATAAAATGAGTCAAATCGATTGGAAGAAAAGCTCGAAACAAGCAACGCTTTTTACTAAACAATTCGATCCAAAACCAGAAGAAAAGATGATGTTTTTCTTAGATACTCATAATGTGACGCATGAAAATGAGTGGGCTGTCACCGTCTTGTATAGTTTGATGCGTTTATTTGACACGCATAAACGTGCTTATTACGTTAACCTGTCCCCCTTTCATGAGCAATCGCTTGACCCATCACTATCCCACAAACAAAAACAACAAAAGCTAGCTCGTTTAGATGTTTCTCATTATGATTTAACGGCCGTCATGTTTAATAAAGGTATCACGCCAATCGTGATTTCTAGTCGTAAGGCAGATGCTTTACCAGAAGCTTTCATGTATCAATTAAAAAAACAAAACGGTCTCCTTATTTTAACGTCAACGACAGACCGGCCGAAAGTAAGTGTGACAACCACCCATTTAACACCAAGCATGGTACTTGGAGGTGAGTTGCATGAGTCCTAACGCTCATCGCCATTGGGATAGTTTTTTTAGTATGATGATTTATGCTGCGAGCTTTATTCTTTATCTCCTCTGGTTACAACCACTGATTTCGTTAGAAGTGCTCGCTTCTGGAGAGGTGCTCGTTTTATTCAGTGCGGTGATTTTTTTATTAAACATATTACGCTTACCTCTGATCTTGTCACTGTTATTTGAAGTGATTGCTGTTCTGTTTGTTTTGGACTACATCTACTTAGTGGAGTCAATATTAACGAGAGCGTGGTTTAGTAACCTCTATGACGTCCTTCAATTAAATTTAGAGAGTATCATCACAAGAGAGTTTGACGCGGTCACGCCGCTGTTTGAAATGTTGTTAATCTTATTGTTGATTATGACTGTGAGTTACCTTATAGATTACTGGTTAATCAAGCGGCAACGAGTGTTTATTTTTAGTGTGCTCACGCTCATATATTTAACCGTGATGGACACGTTTACTCCGTATGAACTACAGCCAATGATTATCGTGATGATTGTGCTTGTCGTGAGTATACTTATATTGAACAGTCATCGAAAGAAACTAACAGAAAAGCGTCTGACTTTGACAGGTGGACACTTTTTGCTCCGGCTGCTATTTCCGCTGACCTTGATATTTGCACTATTTATTACTGTGGTTGATGATGTGCCAGTTAAAGAACCAAAATGGCAAGATCCGGTGCCGTTTTTGACCAGTTTTTTTACTAGTGGCGAGACCAATCGCCGAATTGGTTACGGTGAAGATGATTCGGTGTTAGGTGGCAGTCTTTCTGATAATGATGCGCTTGTGTTTACCGCATCGATAGATGCGCCTAATTATTGGCGTGTCGATGCCAAAGAAGTCTATACCGGTACTGGATGGGAAAGAGTGGAGGAACCTGATTATCGTCCCTACCGTAATACCGAAAGCGCCTTAGGTAAGCAGATGGCAGAACTGTACTACAACGAAGAAACAGATTTTAATCGTATCGCTTATCCTTATCATTTATCAGGATTGACGTACGATGGCCGGGAATATTTATACGATCAGCGCATCGGGTTATTTGACTCTATTGATATAACTGATAATCAGCGGGTGAATCTTTACTACGAACCACCCGTCTATGAACAAGCTACTCTTGATGCGTTAGAGATGTCTTATGAGGACGTCGCTCCGGTATATACGCAATTGCCTAATCGTCTTCCAGATCGCGTTCGTCAATTAGCTGACGAGATTAAAGGAGAAGAAACGAATCCTTACCGAATTGCTCAACGGATGGAACGTTACTTTAAGCAAGGAGACTTTCGCTATCAAACAACAGAAGTAAAACAACCAGAAGCCGGTGAAGACTACGTTGATCAATTTTTATTTGTAAGCCAAGCCGGTTATTGTGATAATTTTTCAACGTCTATGGTCGTAATGTTAAGGTCGGTTGGAATACCTGCTCGTTGGGCGAAGGGGTTTAATACAGGTACTGAAAATAGCGAAGGTTATTATGAAGTGAGACAAAACAATGCTCACAGTTGGGTGGAGGTGTACTTTGATGGTGTCGGTTGGCTACCATTTGAGCCGACGCTTGGATTTAGCTCCCCGCGCGATGTTGTGATTGATGAATCAGATACACCAGAAGCTGACCAACCACTAGATAGTGACCAAGCACTCGAAGAAGAAGAAGAAACAGACACACCAGATTTAGATCAAGAAATAGAAGAACCGGAAGAACTAGAAGAATCTGTAGTAGAAGAAGGCAAAAAAAATAGCCAAACATCAGGTGTTAATGGGCAGATATTGTTTATTGTCTTTGGTATAATAAGTAGTTTAGCTTTGGTGTTACTCGTAGTATTTTGGCGGCAAGTACTCTTATTTATTATGA
The DNA here is from genome assembly GCF_900115605.1 of Halolactibacillus halophilus. Classification (GTDB taxonomy): domain Bacteria; phylum Bacillota; class Bacilli; order Bacillales; family Amphibacillaceae; genus Halolactibacillus; species Halolactibacillus halophilus. Next base: position 37,021 of record NZ_FOXC01000024.1, on the reverse strand, counting down.
CTAAGCGTTACTTGCCAATTACAACTGAAAAAGATGTTAGGCTTGCAATGAGTCGGTTGTTTTGGTTACTGCGGTTAAACAGCCATAAGCGTTTAAGTGGTGAAACGTTAACCGGGTACAGTCACCGACTTGATCAAATTTATGAAACAAACCGATTTAGTGACTTATTCCATGCGTATGAACGCTATCTTTACGGGGAAGCGACAGATCCATTAACGATTCAAGCTATCGAAAAATTCTATCTATTTGTCATAAAGTCAATTCTATCTTGACCGGTTATAAGAGCACTGATAGAATAGAAACATTATTAATGTCGTTAACCTCTGTATATCCTCGATAATATGGTTCGAGAGTTTCTACCGGGAGTCCTTAAAACTCCTGACTATAGAGGCAGAACAAGTGTATCCACTATTCTGCCTCTGTCTTTATTGACAGAGGTTATTTTTTTATAGACAAACAATATAAGGAGCGTGATGATTTGGAATTAAACAATGAGATGATTCTAGTATTAGACTATGGTAGCCAGTATAACCAATTGATTACTCGTCGTATTCGCGAGTTTGGTGTGTATAGTGAACTGCATTCACACCGCTTGACGACAGAAGAAATAAAAGCGATGAATCCAAAAGGGATCATTCTTTCAGGTGGCCCACACAGTGTTTATGATGACAATAGTTTTCAGTTAAACCCAGAGATTTTTGATTTAGGTATTCCGGTGATGGGCATCTGTTACGGCATGCAGTTGATTACGAAGCATTTTGGTGGTCAAGTCGAACGTTCAACACAACGTGAATATGGTAAAGCGGATATTACCGTGAGTGAAGGAGCAAAACTTTTCCTTGGGACACCAGATACGCAGACAGTTTGGATGAGTCACAGTGATAAAGTTGTCGCTGCACCAGCAGACTTTATTGTTGAAGCAGAAAACCCATCAACACCAATCACGGCAATGCGCCACGAGTCAAAAGAAATCTATGGTGTTCAGTTTCACCCGGAAGTAAGAAATTCTATCTATGGCAATGATTTATTAAGAAACTTTGTCTTTAATATTAGTGGTTGTCAAGGTGACTGGTCGATGGCAAACTTTGTTGAACAAGAAATCGAAAAGATTAGAGAAACAGTCGGTGATAAGAAGGTATTATGTGCGCTTAGCGGTGGTGTGGATTCATCCGTAGTAGCCGCACTGATTCATAAAGCAATTGGTGATCAACTCACCTGTATTTTTGTGGATCATGGTCTCTTGCGTAAAGATGAAGGCGACATGGTAATGGAGACATTCCGTGATGGATTCCATATGAACATTATCCGCATTGATGCAAAAGAACGGTTCTTATCGAAATTAAAAGGCATCAGCGATCCAGAACAAAAGCGTAAAATCATCGGTAATGAGTTTATTTATGTCTTTGATGATGAAGCAGAACGCCTAAAAGATATGGATTACTTAGCACAAGGGACATTGTATACGGATATCGTTGAATCAGGTACAGAAACTGCGCAAACGATTAAATCACACCACAACGTCGGTGGATTACCTGAAGATATGCAGTTTGAGCTCATCGAACCGTTGAGTACACTGTTTAAAGATGAAGTGCGCGCATTAGGGCTTGAACTTGGTGTACCGGAAGGGGTCGTTTGGCGTCAACCTTTCCCAGGACCAGGGCTTGGTATTCGTGTGCTTGGTGAAATTACAGAGGAAAAATTAGAAATTGTCCGTGAATCGGATGCAATTTTACGTGATGAAATTAAACTTGCTGGTCTTGAACGTGATATTTGGCAATACTTCACTGTCCTACCCGATATCCGTAGTGTCGGTGTCATGGGCGACCAACGTACGTATGATTATACAATTGGGATCCGTGCGGTAACCTCAATTGATGGAATGACGTCAGATTGGGCCCGAATTCCGTGGGATGTATTAGAGAAGATTTCAACTCGTATTGTCAATGAAGTCGATCACATTAACCGCGTCGTGTATGACATTACGTCTAAGCCGCCTGCGACGATTGAGTGGGAATAGGGCTATTGTATATACCTATATAGTGAAATTGAGTGATACAGAGTCTTTGAAATCTATGTTATAAAAATAGGATAAATATAATATTAAACGCAGAAAGATACCCTGATTTTATTCAATTTGAATCAGGGTATCTTTATTGTTAGCTTTTAATTTTTATGGTGTCTTTTTGAACCTCCTACTTAATGTTTGTGAGAACATTAGGTGGAGAACGTTCAACTAAATAAAAGAAAAAGAAGAAGGATATAAGGGGATAGTCCTTAATGAAAAATAGTATATCACATCCGTGATATGCTGTTTTTTTATAGGCGGAAGAAAGTTTTAATTGACTTTACTAATACTATTAGCTATAATTACTAATAGTATTAGTAATTAATAATAATAATAATAAAATGAGGTGCAATAATGAACTATAGAAAATTGGCAGATGAATTATTAGGCATACAATTAATGATGACCAGGCTTCACAGTGAGGTGGGCAGTACAAAACATGTCCAAGGAGAGAAAGGTGTTCTTATCTATCTCGATCATACACAAGAGCAGACTACACCGACTCAGATCGCAGAGTTTTTAGGTGTTACAACAGCAAGAACGGCAAGTATTCTCAATAGCTTAGAGAAAAAAGGAGTGATTGCTAGAAGTATGGACCCGAGAGATAGAAGAAAGATTATCGTTGAAATCACAGAAAAAGGAAAAGGCATTTCTAAAGAAGGTAAAAATACAGCTATCACGAATGTTAGTGAGATCCTTGAAGCACTTGGTGAAAAGGATGCAAGTGAGTATGTCAGAATAATGACTCGAATTGTCACATATTTAGAGAATGAGAAAGAAGGAAGTCCAATTGATTAAAACATTAATAAGTCAACTTAAGGAATATAAATTACCTAGTTACCTCACTATCATTTTTGCTGTATTTGAAGTGGCAACGGATGTAGCTATACCTTTTATAATGGCTTTGATTATTGACCGTGGTATCAATAACGGAGATTTATCACAAATTTATCTATATGGAGGCATTATGCTTGTCACGGTTATGATAGGGCTTGTTAGTGGGGCGCTGGCAGCCAAGTTTGCCGCAGAAGCTTCAACAGGCTATGCCCATAATCTACGTGAGGCAATGTTTGAGAATGTCCAGACCTTTTCTTTTTCTAACATAGATAATTTTTCAACATCAGGCTTAGTGACCCGTATGACAACCGATGTAACGAATATGCAAAATTCATATCAAATGATTATCAGATTGTTTATCAGATTTCCATTGATGCTTGTAAGTGCTCTCGTAATGTCATTTATAATTGCACCGAAAATCGGCTTGGTGTTCTTAATAGTCAGTATTTTTCTGGGTCTTGCCCTTGCTTTGATTATCAAGTTAGCTATGCCGATATATGTGGAAGTCTTTGCGGGTTATGACGACCTTAACGCAAGTGTTCAGGAAAATATCACAGGTATTCGAGTGGTGAAGGGTTTTGCAAGAGAGCCTTATGAGAAAGGTAAATTTGGCAAAACTGTTGAAAACCTATTTAGGAAGTTTGTAAAGGCTGAAAGTCTTCTGGCTTTTAATAATCCGATTATGATGTTTGCAATTTATGGCTCAATGCTTGGCCTTTCATGGCTAGGTGCAAACATGGTTGTTGGTGGGTCCTTAACAACTGGTCAACTGACTAGCTTATTTACTTACCTGATGAACATTCTGATGAGCCTTATGATATTAACCATGGTTTTTATCACGATTATTATGTCGACAGCCAGTGCAAGACGTATTGCAGAAGTTATTGATGAAAAAGCGGATATTGTCAATCCTAATCAACCACTTATGAAAGTGGCAGATGGTAGTATCCGGTTTGAACATGTGAATTTCAGCTATAAGAAGGGTAGTGAGAAGTATGTCTTGAGTGACATTAATCTTACGATACAATCAGGTCAGACAATCGGTATTATCGGTGCAACCGGGAGCTCTAAATCTAGTCTTATTAATCTAGTTAGCCGTTTGTATGATGTTAATGAAGGATCCGTAAAGGTTGGTGGCAAGGATGTAAGAGATTATGACCTGGAGACATTACGTAATGAAGTGGCCGTGGTACTTCAAAATAACGAACTATTTTCAGGGACGATCATAGAAAATCTACGATGGGGAAACAAAGAGGCAAGCTATGAAGCCTGTGTCGAAGCGGCCAAAATGGCATGTGCTCATGATTTTATTGAGTCTTTCCCAGATAGCTATAATACTTATATTGAGCAAGGTGGGAGTAATGTCTCAGGAGGGCAGAAACAGAGATTGTGTATTGCAAGAGCATTACTGAAAGAACCTAAGATTCTCATATTGGATGATTCAACAAGTGCTGTGGATACAGCAACAGATATGAAAATAAGAAAATCACTCAGCGACAGCATTTCAGCGACGACCAAATTAATTATCACCCAGCGGATTGCAAGCATTGCTTATGCTGACAGTATCATTGTGCTTGATGATGGCCGGGTTAATGGCTACGGAACTCATGAAGAGTTGCTTGACAGCAATGAAATTTATACAACAATCTATAAGAATCAGGAGAAGGGCTTTGCTGATTTTGATGAGAAAGGAGCTTAAAGATGAAACGATTGTTTAAATTACTTATGGAAGATTATAAGCTACATATGTTGGCTGTACTATTGGGGGTTATTGGTTCAGCTGTAGCGACAGTTATTGGAATGACTTTTATTGAAACCCTTATTGATGATTATATTACGCCCTTGACTCAAGTATCTAACCCAGATTTCACACCTCTAGTAGGTGCATTGGTAAAAATAGCGTTAATTTATCTGGTGGGTCTTGTCTGCAGTTTTGCCTATAACAGAATTATGGTCACCGTTTCTCAAGGAACGATGAAGAAGCTTCGTATTAAGCTTTTTAACCATATGGAATCACTGCCTATTCAATATTTTGATACTCATTCCCATGGCGATATTATGTCTGTATACACTAATGATGTTGATACATTGAGACAGTTTTTAAGCCAGAGTTTACCCCAACTTCTTAGCAGTTTGGTGACTATTGTCAGTGTTTTTATAAGTATGATCATTTTAGATATCCCTCTGACAATCATGTCTCTTGCTATGGTTTTTCTAATGCTTCTATTTTCATCAAAGATTATTAAAGCAGCCAGAAAATATTTTGGCCAGCAACAGAGAGATATTGGTGCGGTTAATGGCTACATTGAAGAGATGGTTAGCGGCCAGAAAGTTATTAAAGTCTTCAATCACGAAGAGGAAAACCTAGACAATTTCAGAATGCTAAACGATCAGCTTAGAGATAGTGCTTATCAGGCGAACAAATATACAAATATTCTTATGCCTATAAGCATGCAAGTGGGTAATACCTCTTACATTCTCTGTGCTATTATTGGTGGAATTCTTGTTATTAACGGTTACCTAGGTCTTACCTTAGGTGCCTTAGTAGCATTCCTGACCTTGAATAAGAGCTTTAATGAACCAATCAGCCGTGTGAGCAGCCAAGTTAATTCTATTGTTATAGCCTCTGCCGGTGTTGACCGAATATTTGAATTAATGGATGCTACTCCAGAGATTGATGATGGTTATGTAACCCTTGTCAATATAGAGAAAGATTCTTCCGGTAATATTATAGAGACTGACAAGAAAACTCAGATGTGGGCATGGAAACATTATCATAAGGCAGAGGATGCCACAACCTATCAGGAAGTTAAAGGAGAGATTGAAATTGCTGATATGAACTTTGGATACAATGATGACAAGATGGTACTTCAAAATATTACAGTTCATGCCAAACCAGGCCAAAAAATAGCTTTTGTAGGCAGTACTGGAGCAGGAAAAACAACGATTACCAATCTTATCAACAGATTTTATGATATTCAAGAAGGTAAGATTAGGTATGATGGAATTAATATTAATAAAATTAAAAAAGCCGATCTTAGACGAAGCCTAGGGCTGGTACTTCAAGACACTCACTTGTTTACAGGGTCTATTATGGATAATATCCGTTTTGGACGTCTGGATGCGACAGATGAGGCTTGTATAAAGGCAGCAAAGCTAGCTAATGCTGACAGTTTTATATCTAGACTTCCAAAAGGTTATGAGACAGAGTTGACGGGAGACGGGGCTAATCTTTCGCAAGGACAGCGACAGTTACTGGCCATAGCAAGAGCAGCCGTGGCAGACCCACCTGCCTTGATTCTTGATGAAGCCACCTCTAGCATTGATACACGTACAGAAATACTAGTTCAACGTGGTATGGATGAGTTGATGAAGGATAGAACAAGTTTTGTTATTGCCCACCGATTATCCACTGTTAAAAACAGTGATTTAATCGTCGTTCTTGAACATGGCAGAATTGTTGAACAGGGTAATCATGCAGAACTAATGGAGATCAAAGGTAGATATTATCAATTAAGTGCTAATATTGCATAAATTATCTCAAATCATGGTGGTAACCTGTTTGAGCATAAGGAGAAGACGATATGCCACAGTTCAGTCATGGTAGTGTCAGATTATATTTTTCATGTAAAGATACAAATATTACGTCTCTTTGATACTTCACAACTAATGCAAGGGAATACATTTGGAACATTGAATGATTGTTGCTGTCAAAATTCATTATTATACCAATCTATATATTTTATAAGACTGATTATAGCGCATTCTGAAAAAGGATAAAAAATTCTTTGGACTTATCGCCCAACCGACATTCATTCTCTCCTTACCGTTGGGCAAAGCCCTTTACGCGCTCGAAGAAGAAGACTGTTTTTGTAAGCGTGTTAAAAAGTTTATGAATTTGACTTTACAATTCAGGATTTATAATATATATTAATAAAGCAAATGAAAATATTGTTTGAGAAAAAAGACAAAATAATAATTAAAATAATTATAGATTGTTACTGCGAAGCAGGCATGACTATATAATACTCTTTCTGTTTTACACATATATAGGGGGGATTATTAGTGCGTGTTATAAAAAAGATTAACAATAATGTAGCGTTAGCAATTAACAGAGAAAAAGAAGAATTTATTATTCTCGGTAAAGGCGTGGGGTTTAATGAAATCCCTTACGAACTAGAGGATAAATCTCGTATCGAAAAAATATTCAAAGCTCCTAGTGACAAAAAGAACAATAAACTTTTTGAAATTTTATCAGGCATACCAATGGAGCATATTGTGCTTACTGAGAAGATTATCGAAGAAGGAAAGAAGATTTTAAATAAGGATTTAAATCAGAGTTTGATACTGAACCTTACAGATCACATTAATTCTTCTATAAAGAGATTTGAAGATGATATTCCTATTAGAAGCCCAATAGAATGGGAAATAAGAAATATCTATCCTGAAGAAACTAAGGTTGGAGAACTTGCATTAAAGATTATAAAAGATCAAACAGGTATTAGTTTACCTTCAAGTGAAGTAATATTAATTGCCTTCCATTTTATAAATGCTCAAATTGACATAGGTGATATTCATACAACTAAAATGGTTACCAAAATTATTCGTGATATTATTTCTATAGTAAAGTATTCTTTTAACCTTGAGTTTGATGAAAATAGAACAAATTTTAATCGTTTCGCAACACATATACGTTACTTTGTCATCCGACAAATTGATGCTGATATTCCACAAAGTAAACATAGTGATATTCTTGAAATTCTTAAGAATGAACATTACGAATCCTATAAATGTATTGAAAAAATTGAAACATATTTATTGGATAATTATTCGTGGAAATGTTCAGATGATGAAAAATTATATTTAATATTACACATTAATAGATTACGTAAAACAGAATAGGATTGTTACTGATTAGATCAGGCATGACCAAAAAAAGTGATTATTTCACTCTTTTGGTCATTTTTTTTTTTTTTTTTTTAAATATAGTATGAAAACGAGGAGAGAAAAACATGGATAACAAAAAAATTGCTACTAAGACCATTGAACTTGTCGGTGGTGAAAAAAACGTATTGAGATTAACACATTGTTTTACAAGACTACGGTTTGTTGTTAAGGATGAAAGCAAAGTTAATTTAGCTGAGTTAAATAAGCTGGATGGTGTTCTCAAAGCACAAAATAATGGTGGTCAAACGCAAGTGATTGTTGGTGATAGAGTAGCTGCTGTTTATGGAGAAATTATCAAAATGACAAATATTAGAACAGAAGACACTGAAGAAAATAATAAAAAAAATGACGATAACTGGTTTAATAAGGCTATACAAATTATAGTAGGCATATTCACACCTATAATGCCAGCAGTCGCTGGAGCTGGTTTAATTAACGGACTTGTAACATTGCTTATTGCAACAGGACTAATTGATCCTGAATCAGGCTTAATTACCATACTTAGTATGGTTGGTAATAGCGTTATTTATTTTCTACCTTTCTTCTTGGCTATTGGAGCTGCGAGAGTTTTTAAAACAAAAGAACCACTTGCTATGGCTTTAGCTGCTGGGCTTATGCACCCAGATATATTAAATTTAGCACCAGCTTTTAACAGTACCGAAAGTGTCACAATGGACTTTCTTGGTTTGCCGCTACCTATAGTTAACTATTCAAGTTCAGTTATACCTATTATTTTAGCGGTTTGGGTTTTAAGTCATGTTTATAAAGTTGTAGACAAAGTAGTTCCTTCATTTTTAAAAATAGTATTAACACCTGTTCTTGTTTTAGTTATCATGGTACCTTTTGAATTAATAGCTCTTGCACCTATCGGTACTTACTTAGGTAATTTAATTTCTTCTGGCGTTAATAATTTCTTTGATGTTGGTGGTGTGATTTCAGGTGCAGTTTTAGGATTCTTTAGACCAATTTTAGTTATGTTTGGCGCTCATTATTCGTTGATACCAATTCAAGTTCAACAAATTGGAGAACAAGGTTTTACACTGCTTATGACCAGCGCTCTTGCCGCAAACTTTGCTCAAGCCGGTGCTGCTTTAGGGGTCTTCTTTATCGCTAAGAATAAAACCACAAAATCTTTAGCTGCTACCAGCTCTTTTACTGCAACATTTGGAATTACTGAACCAGCTATTTATGGTGTCAATTTAAAATTCAAAAAACCGTTTTTTGCAGGGAGTATTTCTGCGGCTATTGTAGCTGGCTTCTTTATGCTTGTGAATGCAAAAACTGTTTCTCCAGGTGTCCCTGGATTGCTAAGTCTTACAAATAATACAGCAGATAAGTTTATCTATATTATTATTGGGGTTATAGCAGCTTTCGCAATTGCATGTGTTCTTACTATAGTTGCAGGTATTGATGAAGAAAACGATGAAGAATCTAATACAAAAACAAAAAATAAAGATGGTTCTAAACAATATATTGATAATAGTACAGAAATATTTAGTCCAATAGAAGGTAAGGTTCAAGATCTATCAAAAGTCGAAGATAAAGTGTTTTCACAGAATTTGATGGGTAAAGGAGTAGCCATTATCCCTTCAGAGGGTAAAGTCTTTGCTCCATTCGAGGGGGAAGTTGTTACTGTATTAAATTCAAAACATGCGATTGGTATAAAAAGTAAAAGTGGTGTAGAGCTTCTCATTCATGTTGGAATAGATACGACTAATTTAAATGGCCTTCACTTTACATCCCATGTAGAAAAAGGTGATACAATTAAACAAGGTGATTTGATGTTAGAATTTGATATTGAAGCAATTAAGGAAAAGGGGTATTCTGTAATAACTCCTGTTATTGTAACTAATTCAGATGACTATTTAGATATTGTTCTAACACCTACTGAACTAGTAAATAATTCTAATAAAATCATGACAACATTTTTATAAGAAATTCACTTAAAAACAGAGGAGGAAAAGCTAATATGATGAAAGATAAACCAGAGAATATATTCCCAAAAGATTTCTTGTGGGGAGGCGCTCTTGCAGCTTGTCAAGCCGAAGGAGCTTATAATCAAGGTGGTAAAACATTAACTGTTCCTGATTGTATGGAGTTTTTGCCTGAACGCGATCGAAAAGATAAAAAACATATTGAGATAACTAGAGAAACAATTGAAAATGCAAAAAAAGATAATGATACTGTTAAGTATCCAAAACGTCGAGGAATTAACTTTTATAATACCTATAAAGAAGATATTGCTCTTTTTGCTGAAATGGGATTTAAAGTTTTTCGTTATTCAATTTCCTGGGCGCGAGTATTCCCAGATGGGGATAATGATGTACCGAATGAAGAAGCATTAAAATTTTATGATAATGTAATTGATGAGTGTCTAAATAATAATATAGAACCTTTAATTACTATTAGTCATTTTGATATGCCAGTCACGTTAATAGATAATTACGGTGGTTGGTATAATTATAAACTCATTAATCTTTATGTTAAATATTGTGAAGTCCTATTTAAACGTTACAAAGGAAAAGTGAAATATTGGATCACATTTAACGAAATAAATATGAGTGCTCGAAAAAGTGTTAAGACTTTAGGTATTTTAAATGAAGGGCAAGAAAATTATAAAGAAATGGTATATCAAGGTTTACATCATCAATTTGTAGCAGCAGCTAAAGTGACAAAGTTAGCACATCAAATTGATTCGAATAACCAAGTGGGATCAATGGTGGCATTTTTCACTACTTATCCTTATACCTGTGTACCCGAAGATGTTTTATTTACTCAAAAAGATAATCAAATGAAAAATTTGTTTTTCTTAGATGTATTAAATAAAGGGTCGTATCCTTATTATGCTAAGACCTTTTTCAAAAATAACAATATTGAACTATCTATTTCTGAAGAGGATCTTAATGTTATTAAAGAAAATACGGCAGATTTCATTGGGTTATCATACTATAATAGTATGATAGCAAGTTCAAAACCAAATCTTTTGGAATTGACGCCTGGTAACGTGGAGAGCGTTTATAAGAATCCACATTTAGAACATAACGAGTGGGGATGGCAAATTGATCCTGTTGGTTTTAGATATACATTGAATCATATCTATGACCGATATAATGTACCTTTATTTGTCCTTGAAAATAGCAGTGGATTTTTAGATGTCTTAGAGGATGATAATAGTATTCATGACCCTTATCGAATTGATTTTCTAAATCGTCATATAGAGCAAATGCAACTGGCTATTAAAGATGGTGTAAATCTCATAGGTTACACTATGTGGGGACCTATTGATATGATCAGTTCTGGCACTTCAGAAATGTCAAAACGCTATGGTTTCATATACGTTGATCAAGATAATTTTGGAAACGGTAGTAAAAAAAGATATAAGAAAGATTCTTTTTATTGGTATAAAGATCTTATAGCTAAGAATGGGAATATATATTAGTAATTGAACTACCTTCCTCAAACATTCTCACGAATGTTTGAAGAAGGTGTCTTCTCGCTCCAAAGCGATAAAATGCTCATAAAACATTTAATAAAAATTGCTCTCTGTCATTCACAGGGGGCAATTTTTTATATCTAATGGAATTATTGTCGCTGTCAAGAACTTTCAAACAATTATTTATGTTAGTTTACAACAGACCTCACTAATTATTTAAATTGTTACTTTAAATAATTAGTGTAAAACGAATAAAAGTATGGTATTATATGGAGGTAATGTAAAATATAAAAGGAAGCGGTGAGAGTTAAATGAAACAAGATCTAACTGTTTTGCAAAAGAAAATAAAAGGTGATACGATATTTCTTTTAGTTAGTGGGATTATTCTTATTTTTGTCATGGGATTCTATGCAACTGATATTTTTCAGTACAGTACAATGAAAGATTCAGCGTTTACTATCCAGCAGGTAAACGTAAATACAGGCATGCAAAATTATCTTTTTATAAATGGTGAACAACAGTATCCCATCGATTATAATTATTATGGACGCCTAAATGAAGAGGGAAGTATGGAAATTAGAAAACTTATTATTTTGGATTATACAATAAACATAGTAAGAATCCTTTTAATGGTGATTATTCTCTTTACAGTTACAAGAATATTTAAAGACTTAAAAGCAAAACAATCACCTTTTTATCATAAAAATGCAAAGCGATTGCGAATGGTAGCGCTTGTGAGCATGTTATTTGCGGTCTTACCAGCAACAATTGACTTCGCTTTTTCGCTCGTGATATTTAATTTTGCTGTTTTTAATACTACATCGTTGAACTTTTATATTATTTTTATAAGTGTTGTGATCGGTTTGATTGCTGAAGTATTTAATTATGGTTGTGTTCTTCAAAAGGATCTGGATCAAATTGCATAAATTATATTGTGAATGGAGATAAATATGGCGATTATTATTAGACTCGATCGAGTGATGGCAGATAGAAAAATGTCTTTGAACGATTTAGCTAAACAGGCTGAGATGACAAATGTCAATCTATCTAACTTAAAGACAGGTAAAATGAAGGGCGTACGCTTTGAAACGCTGAACAAGTTGTGTCACATCTTAAAGTGTCAGCCAGGTGATTTATTTGAATTTATCGAGGATGACAGTGAAACGGTGGTAAAACACGGTTAAGTCCAAGATAACAGGCACATTAATCATGCGTGAAAATGGTGGAGGCGTTATTTTCCAATGGTTAAACTATGTGTGAATTCGAAAGGAAATGAGTGAGCTGGAGTTGATAAGGTGCACCAAAAAGCTAAGAGGTTACTGATATCAAATAGTATATTTTTTGTCCTAATCTTCTTTCATCTCTAGATAGTTTCATTAAAGTGATGGCTTTTTTTGTTCATTTTGCTTGGATGGCATTAAACCAGTTAAGACTGCAATGGTGGATTATCTTGATGTTTATACTATCATTAATAGTTGAGTATCGAATGAATCGGTACATGATGATGAAAGACTATAAGAGCGTCTCTTGGTATAATAGAGGAACGATTCAATCAGCGATAGATCAAATCGCCACTTCTTATAACAATGAATCAATCCAAGCTATTAACCACCTTTATATTATTCGATATGTAAGTAAACAAACCACCCATGTCATCTTATTATTTTTACTTTTGATTATTAGTGCTGTTATATATAGGAAATTAGATTTCTTAGTATTCGTTCCAATAAACCTGGCTATTTTTATAATATACTTAGCTATTAGGAATCAATGGCAGATGGTTCACGTTATCTCGTTTAAACAGATGCCAACTGTTTTAACGTTTGGTTTAGCAGTGATCTTGATTTATGCAGTTGAAGTATTTCTAAGAAAAGATACGCCGGTGTTGTATGTTGGTTTATGGTTTGTGGCAATATTGTTATTGATACCAACCCTCTTGCTTAAACATCGAATAGAGTAATTACTTGTTCAAGTAGCAAAGGCTAATTTGGAACAGAAGGACGTGTAAATATGAGAGAGATGTTACTCTTTGCGGTGTCTGTTACGGTACAGATTATGAACTCAATATATATCATGCGCATAGGTGAAGACCTTGTATTAATGAAAAGATTACAGCTGGACAAAGTCGAACAATCCTTTTTGCCTTCCCAGAAAACAGCCGTTTATCAGCTAATTGGCTATATTGGACTGTGGGGTATATTTGCATGTCACTACTTGTTTAATACGCCTTTTCTAGATTCTTCGGCAAGAATAATCGCATTTCAGACTAATGCAACTTTCCTTATTGGGCATATCGCCTGGGATTTTTTCATGACAAGAAAGGAACTGGTTGAAAGTGTGCCTGAGTCGTTTACACAAGGTGATTGTATTAAATCATGGCGGGAAAAGTTAGTTAAAAGTGCCATTTGGACTTTTTTCACATATTTCTTGGTCATACTTATATACTGATTGTTATCAAGTTGATTTAGTGAAACGAAACAAGCCCCGTTGATATATTACGTATCAACGGGGCTTGTCATGTTCTTTCAATTACTCTTTTTTCTGTGCTTGACGATATTCATCAATGTTTGATTTAATATTCGCCACTTTAGGTCCATAAATGACTTGGACGTTATTGCCTTTTACCATAACACCGGCAGCACCTGTTGATTTAAGTAACGGTTGATCAACTTTTTCACCGTCTTTAACATTCACACGTAGACGTGTGGCACAGTTGCTGACGTCGTTTAAGTTGCCTTCGCCACCTAAACCTTCTATGATATCTTTAGACATTTCATCTGTTGCGTTACCAGTGTTTTCGCCGGCTTTTTTATCTTTATAATCTTGCTTTGTATACAGTTTAGATTCTGTATCGCCTTCTTCACGACCTGGTGTTTTCAAATCGAATTTGTTGATGAAGAAGCGGAAGACGAAATAATACACAAACCCATAAATGATACCGACAATGACGACAGGAATCCAGTTTGTCATCGATTGCCCCGGTAAAATACCGTAGAAGATAAAGTCGAGTAAACCACCGGAGAACGTTAAACCGACCCCGACTTCAAGCATATGCATCAGCACGAATGAGAACGCCCCTAGTACGACGTGTACACCAAAGTATAAAAATGGTGAGGCAAATAAGAATGAGAACTCAATTGGTTCAGTAATACCAGTGAATATTGATGTTAATGAAGCGGATACCATTAAACCTTTAACATCTTTTTTACGATCTTCCCGCGCGGCTTGATACATTGCAAAGGCAGCGGCAGGGAAACCAAAGATCATGAATGGGAACATACCACTAAAGAATTTCGCAGCCTCAGGGTCAATCGGTTCACCAGCTGCAAGCTGAGCGAAGAGAATATTTTGTGCCCCTTCAACAGTCTGACCTGCAACTTCTGCGACACCACCAAGGGCTGTTTGCCAGAACGGTAAATAAAATACGTGGTGCAAGCCAAGCGGGATCAATGCACGATAAATGAAGCCGTACAAGAATGTCCCAACATAACCTAAGTCGGCAACAGCCTCACCCAACCAAGCAATACCAGCACCGGCAAATGGCCATAAGAATGCCATAACAATACCAACAAAGACAGCGGTGAAGGCTGAAATGATTGGCACGAAACGTGTACCTGAGAAGAATGACAAAGCATCTGGTAATTCAATCTTATAGAAACGATTGTGTAAGTAAGCAACAATCAGACCAATGATAATACCACCAAATACACCCATATTGAGTGTGTTATCAAAACCAACGACAGAACCGACTAATCCCGCTGTTTCATTTAAAGTATCAATATCACGGAAGTTATCGATGGTACTTGTCATTGAGGCATACATCATAAAATAACCAACCGCAGCTGAAAGTGCAGCAACCTCTTTTGCTTGTTTTGCCACACCGAGCCCAACAGCAATTGCAAAGAAGAGTGGTAAGTTACCAAAAATAACCCCACCAGAGTCACTTAAAATTGACAGAAAGCCATTTAAGACTGTACCCTCACCTAAAATGTTTTCTAGTCCATACAAACTAACGAACGCATCACCTGTAAAAGATGCCCCAATCCCCAGCATAATACCCGCTGCTGGTAATAGTGCGATTGGCAACATAAATGTACGTCCAAGCGTTTGCAAGGTGTCCATTACCTTCCCTTTCATGTTTATCTCCTCCAAAAAGTATAGTCCACAAAAAAAGCGCGATGCTAAAACAGTGCGTGTAAAAGTAAGAATAAGATCAATCGTGTTGACTGTTTAAGCATACGCGTCATTTATGTAGCTAGTTTAGTATTCCCGTAAAAGGGAAAAATAAACATTGGAATCGAGAAAGGGCATATAACAAGTCCCATATTAGTGATTGCGGTAATATGCGCCGTTTTCTGTTAGTTGAAAAATAAGTTCAGCTAAAGCCTCTGTTGATTGTTTCGTATCATTTTTTAACCATTCTTTTAAAATGGCCATACTGCCACTCACACCAAATAAAGTAATATACGCCTTCATCTCATCATCATACTGATTTAAATGTGTGAGTGAGATAACATTCACAAAGCGCATGATTTCAATTTCTAATGTATCGTCACAATGGTCGCTCAATAATACCGAAATTAAATCAGCGTTCTTTTTACCGTATTCTAGGATGGGGATTAACATCTGCTTACTAACAGGTGAAGTGGTATCGATGCTTTGTTGTTCCATATAGTGACGAATGTTTGCTACAACGTCTACTTGGATTTGTTTCAATAAATCGTATTGATCAGCATAGTGGGTATAAAATGTACTACGGTGCACATTAGCCGTATCGCATAAATTTGTTACTGAAATTTTAGAAATATGCTTATGTTGTAGTAGTTCAACTAATGCGTCCTGCAATAACATTTTCGTTATTTTCACACGACGATCGTTCCTTTTCGTCATAGAATCACCTCGTAAATAATTATAGAGTAGAATACAATAGCCTGGTCAAAAAACTTAACAATACCCGACAGTATTGTATAAATTGTCGGGTTTCAGACAAACAATCCGACATTGTAGATTGATAATAGACACTATGTCTATTATAATTTAAATATAGCAACAGTGCAATAAGCTTCTACACCATGAAAAGTCTTGATATATGTTGTGTAAGTTATAGTTTGATTTATGTGGTCTATAGAAGTGAAGTAAAATCAAAAATATAAAAAATTGACAGTATCTCGATAGGTAAAGATGCTAAGAAACGATAATTAGGGGGGCGACATACGTGAGTTATGTACGTGTAGTAGATGAATTTAAGCGTTATACAATGGGAGAAAATACCATTGTCGCAAATAATGGTATTAGCTTTGATGTAGAACAAGGACAATTTGCGGTCATTTTAGGGCCGAGTGGAGCAGGGAAATCAACAGTATTAAATATTTTAGGTGGCATGGACTCACCAGATGAGGGCCACATATATGTCGAGAATAATGATATTAGTCAATATTCAAAGAAACAACTCACAACTTATCGTCGTGACGATGTCGGATTTGTGTTTCAATTTTACAATCTAGTGCCAAATTTAACAGCACGAGAGAATATTGAACTGGCTAGTCAAATTTCACCGGACGCGCTCGATGTTGATGAGGTAATGGAAAGTGTTGGTTTAACCGATCGACGTGATAATTTCCCAGCTCAACTCTCCGGTGGTGAACAGCAACGGGTGGCGATTGCAAGAGCCCTCGCGAAAAATCCAAAATTGTTATTATGTGATGAACCAACAGGTGCTTTAGATATTGAGACAGGGAAACAGATTCTACGCCTTCTGCAAAAGACAGCGCGTGACTTTAATACAACCGTCATTGTCATTACGCACAACGGTCAAATAGCGCCGATGGCAGACAGAGTTATTTATATCCATGATGCGAAAGTAAAAGAAATTGTCGAAAATCCACGCCCACGTTCAGTAGATGAAATTGAGTGGTAGAAAGGAGCTCTCATGCAGAAAAAAACAGCCCTATATAAAATGATTTGGCGTGAGATAACTTCTTCAAAAGCACGCTTTTTCTCGATTTTATTTTTAATATTACTTGGTGTTGGTTTCTTCGCTGGTCTGCAAGCAACTGGACCAAATATGTTGAAGACGGCCGATGATTATTTTGATCAACAAAACTTGTACGATTTACACATTCAATCTAATTATGGATTAGACGAAGAAGAATATGCATTATTAGACGATAAAGAAGAAATAGAGGCGCTTGAAGGTCATTACAGCAGTGATGTACTCTTTGGGGAAGATAGGTTAGTCATCAAGTTAATTGGTTATGATGAAGAAAATCAACTCAATCAATTCAGAGTAGATGAAGGCCGTTTACCTGAACGGCCAAATGAAATAGCACTTGACTATAGCGATGTGATAACAAGTCAATATGAGCTTGGTGATGAAGTCATGATTTATAGTGGTAATAAGGATTCGAATCTTTCTGATACCGTCTCAGAATCAACTTATACCGTCGTAGGTTTTGTCACATCACCACGTTTTATTACTAATGATTCAAGAGGTCAGACGACGATTGGTCGTGGTCAACTCGATGCTTTTGGTGTTGTTCAAGCGGATGTCTTTACGCTTGATGTGTATACGGATCTGTTTGTCACATTTAAAGCATCAGCGAATCAGTCGATGTACAGTGATACTTATATAGATCAAATGAAAGATTATAAAGATACCTATGAACCAGCCTTAGAAGACGTCGGTACGGGGCGTCTTGATCAGATAAAGGCTGATGCTGAAGAAGAGGTTGAAGAAGGTCGAACTGAAATAGAAGAGGCCAAACAAGAACTTTCGGATGCTGAACAAGAATTAACAGAAGCCAAAACAGAACTTGAAACTGGTAAAGAAGAACTTGAATTAGCTGAAGCTGATCTTGAAGAAGCCTTTTTAGAACTTGACCGTGAGGAACAAAACTACCGCGAGGGTGTTGACACTTTCGAACAAGAAATGATAAAGGCAAAAAAACAACTTCGAGATCAAGAAGAAACGCTCGAAGAAAGTGAACAACAAGTACAAGACGGTCTAAGTGAAATAGAAGCGGGACTAAATCAATTAAACGAACCTTTTGTCGATCTAGTTACCCAAGAGACGGCATTACTTGACCAAAGAGATCAGATTCGTCAATTAAATCAACAGCTCACGGCATTATTTCAAACACCAACGGATCAGTTGACAGATGGGATGAAACAAGACTGGATTGATGAGACAGCTGAAGTGACATTTAATGAAACGTCACTATCCTCGTTATTACAAGGTTACTTTAACGGTACGGTGACACAAGAAGAGATTAAGACGGTTATCGCCTCAACCGATGCTAGCTTAACATCCGGTATTTCTGAGCTTCGAACGAATATCAATGAGATTAATACGCAACGCGCTGAGCTAGAAACGCAGCAACAAGAATTAGAAGGCAGTCTTCAAGAGATTGAGGCAGGAAAAGAAGCCCTTGAAGATGCGCGCACCGACTTAAATAATCAGCGCACGGAAACGGAACAAGAACTTGCCGATGGTCGGCGTCAGCTTGATGAGGGATGGGCTGAGTATGACCAAGGTCTAAGTGAATTAGAAGAAGCAAGAGTAGACCTCGCTCAAGGACAAGCGGACTATGAGGAAGGACTTCAAACGTTTAATGAAGAAAGACAAGACGCTGAACGTGACATCGAAGAAGCAGAACAAGAACTTGATGACGCCCTTGAAGAGCTTGATACACTGGAGGCGCCAACATATTACTTAACCGTTCGTCATGATAACGGTCAACTCGTGGAGTTTGAGGATAATGCTGAACGGATGAGTGACTTGGCAACGATTTTCCCGGTTGTCTTTTTCTTAATCGCTGCACTTGTCACACTTACGACAGTGACACGGATGATTGAAGAGCAACGGATAGAAATGGGAACATTGAAAGCACTGGGATACACCGACCGTGATATTCAAAAGAAATACTATCTTTATGCTTTATCTGCAACTTTATTTGGGGCAATTCTCGGGTTAGCCTTAGGATACACGTTATTACCAAAAGTGATTTTTAATGCCTATCAAATTCTGTATAACTTACCACCACTTGCGTTAGATTTTTATTGGTCATTTACTTTGATTTCGCTTGCTGTCGCGTTATTCTCTAGTTTAGTGACTGCTTGGTATGTGTTGCGTAAAGACCTAAAAACAACACCTGCTATTCTGATGCGACCCAAAGCACCAAAGGTTGGAAAACGTATTCTAGTCGAACGGATCACACCGTTATGGCGTCGAATGAACTTTATGCAGAAAGTGACCGCTAGAAATCTGTTCCGTTATAAACAGCGGATGTTAATGACTGTGATTGGAATCAGTGGTTGTGCCGCTCTTATTATTACTGGATTTGGCCTAAAAGGAGCAGTTGAAGGGATTGTCGACTTGCAATTTGGTCGAGTGATGAATTATGAAGCGGTTGTGGCACTTGATAGTGCGGCGTCATCAACTGAAAAAGAAGTGTATCGAGACATTATCGCGGATAATGAGACGATTGAAGCATCGTTAATGGTTTATCAAGAAACACTTGATGCTAATAAGTCTGGGGTCACACCACAGGATGTGACGATGTTTGTCCCTGAAAACCCAGCAGAACTCGATCAGTTCGTTCAACTTAAAAATAGAACAAGTGCTGAAACGTTTGATTTAGAAAAAGACGGGGCGATCATTACTGAAAAATTAGCGACCTTATTTGAAGTGGAAAAAGGAGATGACCTAACTCTTACAACAGCGGATGATGATGCGCTTACCGTTACGGTTGGAGGGGTAGTCGAAAACTATGCGGGCCATTACCTCTATCTAAGTCCAGATATCTACGAATCCATGCAATCAACCGTGCTAGAATATAATGCCGAACTGTTGAAGTATCCCTACAGTGAAGACTTTGAAGCTGAACTGAGCGATGCTTTAAGTGACTCGGACTATGTCATTACAACTAGTTATAATCAGTCGATGCTTAATTTATTTGAAGATTCGATGGAAAGTCTCAATATTGTCGTGGTTGTCTTAATTGTCTCAGCAGCTGGCTTAGCCTTTATTGTGCTATACAATTTAACCAATATTAATGTGTCAGAACGAATCAGGGAATTATCAACAATTAAAGTACTCGGGTTTTATGATAATGAAGTGACGATGTATATTTACCGAGAGAATATTATTTTGACACTGATGGGGATTGTTGCCGGGGGCTTATTCGGCCGTCTGTTACACATCTTTGTATTAGATACTGCTTCGATGGATAATATGATGTTTAATCCGAGTTTATCATGGACGAGTTATCTGTATGCGGCGATTCTTACCATGGTCTTCTCAACGATGGTGATGTTGATGATGCACCGGAAACTCAAACATGTGGATATGATTGAAGCGTTAAAATCAAATGAATAAGAGATAAAATGTTTTTAGATGTGTATGCTTGCCTGTCTTGGCTTTAAAAGATAATTAAAACACTGTAAATAATAATTAAAAACAACCGTAATTCCTGATACTAGGGACTTGCGGTTGTTTGTTTAATTGTGGAACGTCTGTCAAGCTATCACAACTAGAGTATATTTGCTGAATGAATTGGAAAACACTAACATTCACCTTTTTTTATTGAAATATTCTGTTAAATAAATGTTGTATCCGAATAATAGATTGATATTTTTTAATAATATTCGTTTTTTGCTATTGACGATTAAAACCGAACCATGTATGATAAACGATGTAATCAAAATAAAACTAAATATTTCGTCGTATAATCTTGAGGATATGGCTCATGAGTCTCTACTGACCACCGTAAATGGTCTGTCTACGCAGAAGTGAATAATCATCGTTTGATGCTATTATTTATTTATATGTTTATGAAAAACTTCTGACTAAACACTACACACTCAAGATTAATGATCTTTGGTGTGTTTTTTTATGCCGACGAAACAAAGAAGGGAAGAGGATTATGTTAGAAAAGTATTTTAATTTAAAAGCGTTAGGTACAAATGTCAAAACAGAGTTTATGGCAGGTTTAACCACCTTCCTTGCGATGGCATATATTTTATTCGTTAACCCAGACGTGTTATCAGCATCAGGGATGGATAAAGATGCAATTTATGTAGCAACAGCACTTGCAGCCGTCATCGGTACACTCGTGATGGGTCTTTACGCGAAATACCCTATCGCACTCGCGCCTGGTATGGGACTAAATGCGTTTTTTGCTTTTACTGTTGTAGGTGATTACGGTATTCCTTGGCAAACAGCGTTAAGTGGTGTATTAGTATCTGGTTTAATCTTTATCGTATTGACTTTGACAGGTGTGCGAGAGGCAATCATCAATGCGATTCCAAAAAATTTAAAACTCGCCGTGGGTAGTGGTATTGGTTTATTTATCGCCTTTTTAGGGTTCCAAAATGCCGGTATTATTGTGGACGATCCTGCAACACTTGTAGCGTTAGGTGATTTTTCAAACGGTAACACCGCACTTGCCATCTTTGGTCTTGTTGTGACTGTCGTCTTAATTTCACTTAAAGTTGGCGGTGGTGTGTTCTACGGTATGGTCATTACGGCAGTTACTGGTATTGTCTTTGGATTGATTGACTTACCAAGTGCAGTATTTGGTTCTGTACCGTCGATTGCGCCAACATTTGGTCAAGCATTCACCAACTTTGGTGATATTTTCACTTTGCAAATGCTCGGTGTTATTTTAACCTTCTTGTTTGTTGACTTCTTTGATACTGCTGGAACGCTTGTAGCCGTTGCAGAAAAAGCTGGTTTAATGAAAGGGAATGAATTACCAAACGCGAGTAAAGCGCTACTTTCAGACTCTGTCGCAACCGTAACTGGCGCCGTTTTAGGAACATCGACAACGACATCATACGTTGAATCAGCGGCCGGTGTTGGCGCGGGTGGACGCTCAGGTCTTACGGCTGTCTTTACGGCTCTCTTCTTCGGTTTAGCGCTATTTTTCTCTCCACTGTTAGGTGTGGTGACAAGTGCGGTAACGGCACCTGCTTTAATTATTGTTGGTGTGATGATGGTTTCAAGCTTAAAAGAAATTGAATGGGATCACATCGAAGTAGCTGTGCCAGCTTTCTTAACGATTATTATGATGCCACTAGCTTATAGTATTGCGACAGGTATTGCGGTTGGATTTACATTTTATCCAATTACGATGTTAGCACGCGGTCGTGGCAAAGAAATTCCAGGTCTAATGTGGGTCTTATCAGTTATCTTTGTGTTATTCCTAGCCTTCTTAAGTTAAATTAACATTAAATCTATTTATGAAGTTGTATAAACAGACACACTAAAGCACCGGCTATAAAGACTATAGCCGGTGCTTTTTTACTACATACTCTGAGTCTTTTTCGGTACGGATATAAGCGATGATTTCTCTTAAAGAAATTTATCATCTTAGAGCGAAAAGCCACCTTCCTCTAACTTTGTAAGAATGGTAGTTCAACTAACGAAGCCTTCATCCCCATCATCTCCACCATTAGTGTATGAAAAATAATTAAAGGCGTTCATTGGAAAAAACAGCGTGTCTATTATACAATATGTATTGGGAGGTTTTAAACTATGTTAGATAGTGCAATTGGAATTATACTGATTATTTTATCAGTTAATATCGTGTACGTTTCTTTGTCCACGATTCGAGTGATCTTAACGTTAAAGGGTCAAAAATATATTGCCGCTGCCATCGGAACATTAGAGATTATGCTTTATACCGTTGGTTTAGGGTTAGTACTGGATAACTTAGACCGAATTGAAAACTTAATTGCCTATGGGATTGGTTACGGTATTGGTGTCATTATTGGTTCAAAAATCGAAGAACGCTTGGCACTTGGTTACACAACGGTTAATGTCATTTCAAGTGACCCGGAACTTAACTTTACCGAACGGTTAAGAGAAAACGGCTATGGTGTTACCAGTTGGTATGCTTACGGTATGGAAGGTGACCGTCTCTCAATGCAAATTCTCACTCCACGTAAATATGAAAGTCATTTGTATCATACAATCAAAGAAATTGATCCAAAAGCTTTCATTATTTCTTACGAACCGAAACAAATCAATGGCGGGTTCTGGGTGAAGAAAGTGAAGAAAGGAAAGATTAAACGCAGTGTCGAACAAGAAGAAACGATCATGCACGTCATCAACGAATCAGAAGGCATCCACGTCTCAGAAGAAACGAAAGAAAGAACGCTTCATAAAACAGACGAATGAATCGCTTGATGATTGCTTAGACCGCATCAAACAGGCAGGCTATATGCCAGTACGTCGAGTGGAAAAACCGGTATTTGAAGAAGTGTTAGAAAATGGCTCAAAAGTGAATAAAGTTGTCTCAAGTGATATTACATTTGATGCAATCTTGATTAAAGACGAACAATAAATTGTTAATGTAATTTATTGTTCGATTTTTATTGACTAACCCCCTTGTAATTGTTATGATAATGATGCAGAAAAAACTATAAAAATGATATAAACTCGCCTCATATAATTTGAGAATAAGGCTCAAAAGTTTCTACCCATTACCGTAAATAATGGACTATGAGAGCAGGTGAATCAAAACAAATCATGTTTAACAATAGTTAAACGTTGTTTGTGATTGTTTGTGTTAATCGGCGATGATTAAGCGCATGTTCATCTTCTCTCATCTAATCCATGACGTGAAGGTGAGTATGTGCTTTTTTAATGAATAATTATTAGAAACGAGGGATAAAATGGCACAAGTTGGTGTAATTATGGGAAGTATTTCTGATTGGGACACAATGAAACATGCTTGTGACGTGTTAGAGACATGTCAGATTTCTTATGAAAAAGATGTCATTTCTGCTCATCGCACGCCTGAAGATATGGCGACTTATGCAAAAGAAGCGCGTGAAAGAGGCTTAAAGGTCATTATTGCAGGTGCGGGTGGCGCCGCTCATTTACCAGGTATGATCGCGGCCTCCACAACCTTACCAGTCATAGGTGTACCGGTTGAATCAAAAGCATTAAACGGTCTTGATTCACTGCTTTCAATTGTCCAGATGCCGGGCGGTGTTCCTGTTGCGACAGTTGCCATAGGTAAAGCAGGAAGTAAAAATGCTGGTCTGTTAGCAGCACAGATTCTTTCGACAACAGATGACACACTCGCTGAAACATTAGCAACATATCGTCTTGAAATGAAAGAGAAGGTAAAAGAAATGAGGGATGAACTTGCCGGCCAATAGTTTACTGTACGGGAAAACAATCGGTATCATCGGCGGGGGACAACTCGGTCGCATGATGGCTACAGTTTTAAGGCATATGGGGTATCATTTGATTGTACTTGACCCAACACCTGATTGTCCGGCCGCTCAACTTGCAGATGAACAGATTGTGGCTAAATATGATGACTTAGAAGCAATAAAACAATTACGCGAGAAGACGGACGTTGTGACTTACGAATTTGAAAATGTTGATTTAGCAGCCGCACGCTATCTAGAAGCTGAAGGCGTCCTACCTCAAGGTGCGAAATCACTAGAGATCACTCAAGACCGTGAAAAAGAAAAACAAGCGATGCTTGATAGTCATCAACCGGTCAGTCCGTTTAAAATTATTACGTCTGAAGCTGAATTAGATGAAGCGATTCAAACAATCGGCTTACCTGCGGTTGTGAAAACATGCCGCGGCGGTTATGACGGTAAGGGCCAAGTCAAACTAAAAACATCAGCTGACTTACCTGGCGTGCGAGATCTGCTTGAGCGGGGCGAGCGACTAATTTATGAAGCGTTTGTCAACTTTGATTGTGAGATTTCAGTTGTGTTTACTAGAGGAATGGACAAAGAGATGTGCTACTTCCCAGTAGGTGAAAATGTGCACCGCGATCATATTTTGCATACCACAACCGTACCAGCAAGTGTATCTGATACAGTGATCGATAAGGCTAAACAAGCAGCTAGAGAGATCGCCGAAACGATTGGCGTTGTCGGAACTTTCACCCTAGAACTTTTCGTTAAGGGTGAAGAGATTTATGTGAACGAACTTGCCCCTCGCCCGCATAACTCTGGTCACTATACGATTGAAGCCTGTAACGTCAGTCAATTTGAACAACATATTCGGGCGATTGTTGGTTTGCCACTTTTACCTATCTATTTCCATGGGGCCAGTCAGATGATTAATTTACTCGGTGATAATTTAAAGCAATACTTTAATCATCCAGAACGCTTAACGGATGTGCATATTCATATGTACGGAAAAAGTGACATCAAACCAAAGCGGAAAGTCGGTCACTTAACAATCGTGGCTGAATCAAGAGAAGCCCTTAATCAAAAAATAAAGGTGCTGCACAGATAATAATAGAGAATGAGAGATAATTGACGCTCAATTGAACGTCACGGGGACAAGCTTTTACTATAGAGAATAAGAAATAGAGAGACGAATAGATCTTGGTAGAGAAAAAAACAGTAGATAAAAATAAGCGACATGCCAGGAGGAAAAATGAATGATAGAACGTTATACACGCGAAGAGATGGGTCGGATTTGGACAGATGAAAACCGTTATCAAGCATGGTTGGAAGTGGAACTATTAGCTTGTGAAGCATGGAGTGAGCTCGGTATCATTCCTACAGAAGATGTGAAAAAATTACGCGAGAAAGCAAGCTTTGATATTGACCGTATTCTTGAAATTGAACAAGAAACACGTCATGACGTTGTTGCCTTCACACGTGCGGTGTCAGAAACGGTCGGCGAAGAGAAAAAGTGGGTTCACTACGGTTTAACCTCAACTGATGTGGTAGATACAGCCCTGTCATATTTAATGAAACAGGCGAATGAAATTATTCGCGAGGATCTAGTCAACTTTATCGAGATTTTAAAAAATAAGGCGATTGAACATAAGCATACCGTGATGATGGGACGCACACACGGTGTACATGCTGAACCAACGACGTTTGGTTTAAAAATGGCCTTATGGTATGAAGAAATGAAACGTAACTTAAAACGCTTTGATGATGCGTGTGCAGTCATTGAAACAGGTAAGCTTTCAGGTGCTGTTGGTACCTATGCCAACATTGATCCAAAAGTTGAACACTATGTCTGTGAAAAACTTGGTCTCACCCCTGCTCCTGTCTCAACACAAACATTGCAGCGCGATCGCCATGCGCAGTATATCGGGACGTTATCTTTAATTGCGACCTCGATTGAAAAGTTCGCAACAGAAATTCGCGGGCTACAAAAGACCGAAACACGAGAAGTGGAAGAGTTCTTTAATAAAGGTCAAAAAGGATCATCAGCGATGCCCCATAAACGTAACCCAATCGGGTCGGAAAATATGACGGGGATGAGCCGTCTCATGCGTGGCTATATGGTGACAGCTTATGAAAATGTGAGTCTTTGGCATGAACGTGATATCTCGCATTCATCCGCAGAGCGGGTCATTATTCCTGACGCGACGATTACGCTTAATTATATGTTAAATCGCTTCAGCAATATTGTGAAAAACTTAACCGTATTTGAAGACAACATGAAACGTAATATTGACCGCACTTACGGCGTCATTTTCTCACAACGCGTCCTCTTATCGTTGATTGATAAAGGGATGAGTCGTGAAGAGGCTTACGATATTGTCCAGCCAAATGCGATGAAAGCATGGGAGAACGGGATTTCGTTTAAATCATTGATTGAAGACGTTGACGCGATTACCTCGCTTCTCACCCAAGCAGAAATTGATGATTGTTTTGATTATACGTATCATTTAAAGAACGTTGACGGTATTTTTGAGCGTATTGGCTTAGCCTAATTTTAATAGAAAAGGGATGATGACATGCTTGAACTACTTTATGAAGGTAAGGCTAAGAAAGTATATCAAACAGATAAAGAAGACGAACTTATTCTTAGTTATAAAGATGATGCAACTGCCTTTAATGGTAAGAAAAAAGCTCAGTTCACGGGGAAAGGACGGTTCAATAATCTCATTACTGCCCACGTCTTTCGTTACTTAACGACCGAAGCAATTCCTCATCATTTTATTGAAACGTTAAACGATACCGACCAACGTGTCTATAAAACATCGATCATACCGATTGAAGTGGTTGTGAGAAATCGCTCGTCGTATAGCTTAAACAATCGATTAGGAATTAAAGAAGACGCGGTCTTCGAACCGGCTTTAGTAGAATGGTTTTATAAAAATGATGCCTTGAATGATCCGCTCATTAATGACCAACATGTCTTTTTATTGACCGATGTATCTAAAGAAGAACTTAACCAGATTTATGAGCTAACTCTAAAGATTAATAACGCACTGAAACGTTTCTTTCATCAAATAAATTTAGACCTAATTGATTTTAAAATTGAATTTGGCAGAAACAGCGCGGGTGAGATAATTCTAAGTGATGAAATCTCACCTGATACGTGTCGATTAGAAGATAGCTACACAAAGCAACATTTAGATAAAGATGTCTTTAGACAAGGGACAGGAAATTTACTCGATGTGTACCAAATCATACTATCACGGTTGGAGGAATTATCATGACAAAAGTAAGTATTCACGTAACGTTAAAAGAAGGGGTTCTTGACCCACAAGGAAAAGCCATTGAAAACTCACTTAGTACACTTGGTTATGACGGGGTACATGATGTTCGAGTAGGAAAACTGATTGAAATGTTTATCGATCATGAAGACGTCGAAGCACAGGTGAATGTCATGTGTGAGAAGCTTCTTGCCAACCCAGTCATTGAAAACTTTACTTATGAGATTGAGGAGGGGGTAGCCCAGTGAAGTTTGCGGTGATTGTTTTTCCAGGATCTAATTGTGACCGTGATATGTATCATGCGGCCAAGGATGCCCTCGGTGCTGAGGCCGAACTTGTTTGGTATCAAGATGCTGCCCTAGAAGGCTATGATGCGATTCTAATTCCCGGTGGTTTCTCTTATGGTGACTACTTACGCTGTGGGGCGATTGCTTCAACATCAGACATCGTCACCTCACTGCGCCGTGAGGCAAAAAAAGGTACGCCGATTTTAGGGGTGTGTAATGGGTTTCAAATTTTACTCGAATCAGGTCTATTACCAGGCGCATTGATTCGTAACCAGAACCTTAAATTCATCTGTCACTTTGAAGAATTAGTTGTCAACAATAATGAGACACTGTTTACAACTGACTATGAAAAAAATGAGGTTATCTCTGTTCCCGTCGCTCACGGAGAAGGTAACTACTACTGTGATGATCAGACATTAGCTGAATTAGTTGAGCATAAGCAGATTGTGTTTACGTATAAAAATAATCCGAATGGTTCAGTTCGTGATATCGCCGGGATTGTTAATAAACAAGGCAATGTATTAGGTATGATGCCGCACCCAGAAAGAGCCGCAGAACGTTTACTTGGAAGTGATGACGGTTTAAAGATGTTTACATCAATGCTTAAAAATTGGAGGGACCAATATGCAACAAACGCGTGAAGTAAGTCCAGAAATAATTGAAACAGGATATCATTATCGTGAAATGGGCTTAACTGATGAAGAATATCAGTCAATTAAACAGATTTTAGGGCGTCGCCCAAACTTCACCGAGACCGGTATTTTTTCTGTGATGTGGTCCGAGCACTGTAGTTATAAAACATCTAAACCACTTTTAAAAAAATTTCCAACCGAAGGTCCACAAGTCATCCAGGGACCTGGAGAAGGGGCTGGGATTGTTGATATTGGCGATGATCAAGGGATTGCCTTTAAAATCGAAAGTCATAACCATCCTTCAGCGGTTGAACCTTATCAAGGAGCAGCGACTGGTGTTGGCGGGATTATCCGCGACATTTTTTCTATGGGCGCAAGACCCATTGCCTCTCTAAATTCATTGCGTTTTGGTTCATTGAATAATCCACGCGTTAAATACCTCTTTGATGAAGTCGTCCATGGCATTAGCGGTTACGGTAATTGCGTTGGTGTCCCGACAGTTGGCGGTGAAGTGCAGTTTGATGATTCCTATGAAGGGAACCCACTCGTCAATGCGATGGCAGTTGGTTTAATTGATAAAAAAGATATTCAACAAGGGATTGCTAAAGGTTTAGGTAATACCGTGTTATACGTTGGTTCAAAAACTGGGCGTGATGGGATTCACGGGGCAACCTTCGCCTCAGAAGACTTGACTGAAGACTCAGAAAGCAAACGCTCAAACGTGCAAGTAGGAGACCCATTCATGGAGAAACTCCTCATTGAAGCGTGCCTTGAAGCGATTCATTGTGACGCCCTGGTTGGGATGCAAGATATGGGGGCAGCTGGTTTAACCTCATCCGCATCTGAAATGGCGAGTAAAGCAGGTATGGGGATGGAAATGAATTTAGACCTTATTCCACAGCGTGAACAGAACATGTCGGCTTACGAAATGATGCTGTCAGAATCTCAAGAACGCATGCTACTTGTCGTTGAAAAAGGGCGTGAACAAGAAATTGTTGATATCTTTAAAAAATACAGTTTAGAAGCGGTGAATGTTGGTCATGTGACGGAGGATAAACAATTCCGGCTCCTGCATAAAGGGGAAGTCGTTTGTGATATTCCAGTTGACTCACTCGCAGAAGATGCGCCAGTTTATTATAAGCCATCAAAAGTACCAACTTATTACGAAGAATTTCAACAAATGGCTCCTTACGCCCCCGTTGTTGATGATTATACTGGAATGTTGAAACAACTCTTACAACAACCAACAATTGCAAGTAAAGAATATGTTTATGATCAATATGATTCAATGGTTCAAGCGAACACGGTCGTAAGTCCTGGGTCTGATGCGGCGGTTGTTAGAATTCGCGACTATGATAAGGCGATTGCGATGACAACGGATTGTAACTCGCGCTACCTTTACTTAGATCCGTTTGTCGGTGGTAAGATTGCTGTCAGTGAAGCGGCTCGTAATATTTACGCAACAGGTGCGAAACCACTTGCGATCACGGATGGTTTAAACTTTGGTAACCCAGATAAACCAGAAAACTTTTGGCAGATGGAACAAGCGGTTGATGGTATGAGTGCGGCCTGCCTTGCTCTTGATACGCCAGTAATTAGCGGGAATGTCTCGCTTTATAATGAAACAAATAATCAAGCGATTTTCCCAACGCCTATCGTCGGCATGGTTGGATTAATCCGCTCAACGAAATATATTACGACCCAACACATGAAACAAGCGGATGACGTGATTCTAGTCATAGGTGAAACAAAACCAGAATTTGGTGGTAGTGAACTTCAAAATGTGTTAGAAGGCAAGTATTTCGCTCAGTCACCTGAAGTTGATTTAGAAGTTGAACGTAAGCGTGGTGACGCTTTACTTGAGGCGATTGAACAAGGTCTTATTCAATCGGCACACGATATCTCTGAAGGTGGTTTCTCTGTCGCTTTAAGTGAAACGTTATTTAACCAAGCAACGCTTGGGGCAACGGTTGACTTAGAGGGTGACGCAACATCACTCCTCTTTAGTGAAACGCAGTCACGCTACGTGATTTCTGTAAAGGGTGAAAATGTTGACCGTGTGACCGCACTTATTCCGGAGGCCGAAGTTGTCGGAACCGTGACAGATGACAAAAAACTTGTCATTAATGTTAGTGGTGAAACAGTGATTGAAGAATCGGTGCAACTATTAGAAGATTTATGGAAAGGAGCTATCCCATGCTTGCTGAAATCAAAGGCTTAAATGAAGAATGTGGTGTCTTTGGTATCTTTGGCCATGATAAAGCAGCTGAAATGACCTATTATGGTCTCCATGCTCTCCAGCACCGTGGCCAAGAAGGTGCTGGTATTGTGACGAGTAATGGAGAGGCTCTTCATCTTCATAAAGGCATCGGTTTAATCAATGAGGTCTTTAGTGAAGGACAAATTAAAAATTTACCCGGACGCAGTGCGATTGGACACGTTCGTTATACGACACAAGGTGGGGGCGGCTATGAGAATGTGCAGCCGCTCGTTTTCCGCTCACAAACATCGAGTCTTGCACTTTGTCATAATGGAAACTTAGTCAATGCCTTTGCGCTAAAGTCAAACTTAGAAGCACAAGGCAGTATCCTGCAAACAACGTCTGATACAGAAGTCGTCGCCCACCTTATCAAACGCAGTGGTCACTTACCACTTGAAGAGGCGATTAAACAAGCACTTGGTATGATCAAGGGCGCTTATGCGTTTACGATTTTGACAGAAGATCAAATGTTTGTTGCTTTAGACCCGCGCGGCCTTCGGCCGCTATCACTCGGTCGACTTGGTGATAGCTATGTTGTTGCGAGTGAAACGTGTGCGTTTGATCTCATTGGAGCAGAATATGAACGTGAAGTAAAACCTGGAGAACTTCTTGTAATCGATGAATCAGGAATACGCTCAACGACGTTTAGTTCACCAATGAAACGGACGCTTTGTTCGATGGAATATGTCTACTTCTCACGCCCGGATAGTAATGTGAATGGTTTAAATGTTCATGCTTCTCGGAAAGTAATGGGAAAACAACTTGCGAAAGAAGCACCGGTTGAAGCTGATATTGTCACCGGTGTACCAGATTCAAGTATTAGTGCCGCGATTGGTTACTCAGAAAAATCCGGCATTCCGTATGAAATTGGGTTAGTTAAAAATCGTTATGTCGGTCGGACGTTTATTCAGCCGTCGCAAGAACTACGCGAACAAGGGGTGAAGATGAAACTCTCACCAGTACGTGGGATTGTCGAAGGCAAACGTGTTGTGATGATTGATGACTCGATTGTGCGTGGAACAACCTCACGCCGGATTGTTAATTTGCTAAAAGAAGCGGGAGCAGCCGAGGTCCACGTGCGCATTGCTTCACCACCGATTGTTAATCCATGCTATTACGGGATTGATACTTCGACAAAAGGCGAATTAATTGCGGCAAATTACTCAATTGAAGAGATGTGTGAAGAAATTGGTGCCGATTCACTTGCCTTCTTATCTGTCGAAGGATTAGAAAAATCTATCGTGATAGAAGATACGATAGAACAAGGGATTTGCCATGCATGTTTTACCGGAAAATACCCAACAGAAATCTATCCAGAATCAATCAATCCAGTATGTAAAGAATAATGGAGGAGGATTTTTAATGAGCGATATTTATAAATCGGCCGGTGTCGATGTTCATGCCGGATATGAGGCAGTAGAGTTAATGAAAAAACATATTAAGCGTACAAACCGACAAGAAGTCATCGGTGGTGTGGGTGCCTTTGCAGGACTATTTGATTTATCATCGATGTCTTACGAAGAACCGGTCTTAGTTTCTGGTACAGACGGAGTTGGAACGAAGTTGAAGTTAGCGTTTCAGTTAAATAAACACGATACCGTTGGCATTGACTTAGTGGCGATGTGTGTTAACGATGTTGTTAGTCAAGGTGCTGACCCACTCTTTTTCTTAGACTATATTGCTTGTGGGAAGAATGAACCTAAAAAAATCGAACAAATCGTCAAAGGTATTGCGGAAGGTTGCGTGATGAGTGGCGCCGCTCTTATTGGTGGTGAGACTGCTGAAATGCCCGGGATGTATCAAGAGGGTGAGTATGATTTAGCTGGCTTTACCGTTGGTATCGGCAATAAGCCTGACCTGATTACAGGTGAAACGATCGAACAAGGCGATGTTGTCCTTGGGATTAAATCAAGTGGTGTGCATTCTAATGGCTTTTCCCTTGTAAGAAAAGTTATTGAGGAACAAAAACTTGGTTTAACTGACTATGTTGACGAACTTGGTATGACCTTAGGTGAAGCGCTCCTTGAACCGACCCGTATTTATGTGAAACTGATTCAACAATTAAAAAATCATATAACGATTAAAGGTCTCAGCCACGTGACGGGTGGCGGTTTTAATGAGAATTTACCACGGATGTTGCCAGAAGGATTAGGCGTGGATATCTTAAAGGGTAGCTGGGACGTGTTACCGATTTTTAATTACCTACAAAAACAAGCAGACTTTTCATTTGAAGATATGCTTGGTGTCTTTAATATGGGCATTGGTATGGCGGTTGTTGTCGCAGAAGAAGAGAAGTTTTTAGCATTAGATATTTTAAATGAACAAACATCAGAAGCTTTTCATATTGGTACCGTCACCGAAGGTGAAGGAGTGAGACTTGTTGAAGAAAACTAAGCACTTAGCTGTATTCGCCTCAGGTACCGGGTCAAACTTTGACGCGATTCAACTAGCAATTGAAGCGGGCACACTTGACGCAGCCATTACGCTTGTCGTGAGTGATGTTCCAACAAGTGCGGTCATTGATAAAGCGAAACGAAAAGGGTTGAAAACATTTGTTTTTGACCCTAAGTCATATCCAAATAAGCGTGTGTTTGAAATAGAAATTGTGGAAGCTTTACAAGAAGCTGAGGCTGATTTTATTATTTTAGCCGGCTATATGCGCCTTGTTGGTCCAACGCTCCTTCACGCCTATGAAGGGAAAATCATCAATATACATCCTTCGCTCTTGCCGAGTTTTAAAGGCTTAGATGCGATTGGTCAAGCCTTTGATGCTGGTGTTAAAATAACAGGTGTGACGATTCATTATGTCGATGAGGGAATGGATACAGGTCGTATTATCGCTCAAGAAGCTGTAAAAGTATCAGACACATACGCGCGTGGTGATTTACAACGCGCGATTCAGGTAGTTGAGCATCAACTTTATCCAGCGACGATTCAATCGTTACTTCAACAATAACCAAGGGGGAATTTTAAGTGAAAAAACGAGCATTACTCAGTGTATCTGATAAAACGGGACTTGTCCCATTTGCCGAAGGTTTGATTGAACTCGGCTATGAGCTTGTATCAACAGGGGGAACACTTAAAGCTTTACATGACGGTGGTCTTGAAGCAAAACAAGTCTCAGAAATTACCGGTTCAGATGAAATTTTAGATGGTCGGGTCAAGTCACTTCATCCGGTGATCCATGCAGGTCTACTTGCTCGTCGTGATGATGAGCACCATATGTCCCAATTACATGAGCGTGAGATTGGTTTGATTGATGTTGTTGTCGTCAATTTATATCCGTTTAAAGAAACGGTTAGTAAGCCAGACGTCACAGAAGAAGTGGCGATTGAAAACATTGATATTGGTGGCCCGACCATGTTGCGTTCGGCGGCGAAAAATTTTCGTGATGTGACGGTCGTTGTTGACCCAGCTGATTATGATGCGGTGCTTACATCATTACAAGCAGGTAGTGACAAACAGATGCGCAAACAACTCGCAGCAAAAGTATTCCGCCATACGGCGCATTATGATAGTTTAATTGCGGAGTACTTTGTGACATTGACGGGTGAAAAAGATACTGAAACATTATCACTAAGCTATGAATTAAAACAATCTCTGCGTTACGGTGAGAATCCACATCAAGAAGCAGCGTTTTATGAAAAAGCCAACTACCAAGGCGCTTCTATTGCGCACTGCACACAGTTAAATGGTAAGGAACTTTCCTATAATAATATTCAAGATGCAAATGCGGCGCTTGAAATTGCGTTAGAATTTGATGAAAAGCCAGTCGCGGTTGCATTAAAACATATGAACCCTTGTGGTGTTGGAATTGGTGACACCATCGAAGCGGCGTTTAATAAAGCTTACGAAGCAGATCCGATTTCTATCTTTGGTGGGATTGTTGCGTTAAACCGTGAAGTCAACAAAGCCACAGCTGAACAGTTAAAGACGATTTTCTTAGAAATTGTGATCGCACCAAGCTTTAGTGATGAGGCGTTAACGATTTTAAAAGAAAAACCTAATTTACGTCTACTGGAAACGGACTTCACGAAAGATACGACCGATCAAAAGAAAGTCGTCAGTGTCTTAGGTGGCTTACTCGTCCAAGACCGTGATGCTGGTCAGGTAACAGTGGATGACTTAGAAGTTGTGACCGACCGCAAGCCAACAGAAGAAGAACTAAAAGCGCTATTGTTCGGTTGGAAAGTGGTAAAACATGTGAAATCAAACGCGATTGTCCTTGCGACAGCGGATAAAACGGTTGGTGTCGGTGCGGGTCAAATGAACCGTGTCGGGGCGGCGAAAATCGCGATTGAACAAGCGGGTGAGAAAGCAAAAGGCGCAACCCTTGCTTCTGATGCATTCTTCCCAATGCCGGATACCGTTGAAAATGCGGCCTTGAGTGGCATCACCGCGATTATTCAACCAGGTGGTTCAAAACGTGACCAAGATTCAATTGATATGTGTAATAAGCATGGTTTAGCTATGGTTATGACGAAGATGCGTCACTTTAAACACTAAGAGAAAGTGGGACATGCTGAAATGAATGTACTTGTGATTGGTAGCGGTGGTCGTGAACATATGTTAGTAAAAACACTGAATAAATCATCTCGCGTCGCTGGGGTGTTTGTCGCGCCAGGAAATGCTGGGATTAGTCTTGAAGCAACGTGTGTAGATATTAATGAAACAGATTTTGATCAGTTAATTGATTTTGCGAAAGAAAAGCAGATTGATTGGACCATCGTTGGTCCAGAAGTCCCTTTAACCAAAGGGATTGTGAATGCTTATAGAGAAGCAGGCTTAAAGATTTTTGGTCCGACGAAAGAAGCTGCCATCATTGAAGGTAGTAAAGATTTCACCAAGGGCTTAATGAAAAAGTATCAGGTTCCAACAGCGGAATATGAAACGTTTACGGATGCCAAACAAGCAATTAATTATATTAAGGCAAAAGGTGCACCAATTGTCATTAAAGCAGATGGCTTAGCGGCTGGTAAAGGTGTCGTTGTCGCAATGACAGAAGAAGAAGCAATTGATGCGGTAGAGGATATGCTTCTCAATCATAGCTTTGGTGATTCTGGTGCTCGCGTCGTGATTGAAGAATTTTTAGACGGAGAAGAATTTTCACTGTTCGCGTTTGTTGAAGGTGAAAACGTCTATCCAATGATTCCAGCCCGTGACCATAAACGGGCATTTGACCATGATGAAGGGCCAAATACCGGCGGTATGGGGGCGTATAGCCCACTCGCTGACTTAGCAGACAGTCAGGTTGACTTTACGATTGAACACGTACTTAAACCTGTTGCTAAAGCGATGGTGAAAGAAGGGCGAGCGTATACGGGTTTATTATATGCGGGTCTGATTGAAACAGAGGCTGGGATTAAAGTCATTGAATTTAACGCACGCTTTGGTGACCCTGAAACACAAGTGGTCTTGCCGCTATTAGAAAATGATCTCATTGATGTGATTGAAGCAGTAAGTGAAGGTCACGATCCACAGTTAACGTTTAAAGATGCCTATGCGATTGGCACGGTTGTGGCGGCCAAAGGTTATCCGGGCGCATATAATAAAGGTGTTACTCTACCAGAACTTCCAGAAGATGAGGATTGTTACGTGATTCATGCCGGCACAAAACAAGTCGGCGATACCTTTGTCTCAAACGGTGGACGTGTCTTACTTGTTGGGTCGGTTAAGCCAACGGTAAAAGAAGCACGCGCGTCGGTATATCGCTATTTAACGCACTTTGATCACACGGATGATTTTTTCCACCGTAAAGATATTGGTGAAAAAGCCTAACGAAAACAATAGATTATGAGCAATCCAATAAAGTTTCAGAGCTAACTAAAAAAGCAGATCAAAGCGGTCTGCTTTTATTGTTATTAAATATACATAAAGGCATAATCGCACGTGTGGATCTCCATTTATCGCATTAAGGCGAGAAGACACCTTCCTCAAGTGCGTCAGCACTAGGTGGGTGATGAATTGCTTGTTTTGAATATTTTTGAATATTTTTGAAGTGACAAACATATATTCCACATGGTATAATTAAAGCACTA
The DNA here is from genome assembly GCF_900115605.1 of Halolactibacillus halophilus. Lineage (GTDB taxonomy): Bacteria > Bacillota > Bacilli > Bacillales > Amphibacillaceae > Halolactibacillus > Halolactibacillus halophilus. The sequence goes on along the minus strand of NZ_FOXC01000024.1, from coordinate 74 downwards.
ACAATGACCGTCACAAAAAAAGAGAGGGTGTGTATCATGGGCATGAAGGCCATTTTTTCAAATCGCTTATATAA
>NZ_FOXC01000082.1 GCF_900115605.1 Halolactibacillus halophilus | reverse complement strand
TGAGTGTTGGCAAGTGGTTTTTTGTATATTTTTGGGCCGGATTTGACCAACATGAATTAACTGCCGTAAACTACATTTCAATTATGCCATATACAGATTGTAATAAACTTCTATTAGACTATCTGAAACACGGACGTCAACTGATTGACCTATCAGTTCATACGGTACGGAATAAAACATACTATTAATCGAAATATGATAATCTTTCCGCACCTTGGAGGTTCGCCATTCCGATAGTTGATAGGGCGTGTCAGGAAGGGGAGAAAGGGCAAATTTCTCTTCTTCTAAGAACGCCGATCGGCGTGAACCAATTTTATTTTGAAAAGAGCGGTCATTAAGTTGTTCTAATTTTTTCTTTATCTCTTCATTCACCTCGATTAAGGAAAAAAAGGTGACGTTTCTTAAGGTTTGAATGATCCATGTGCTCACATGCTTGACCGATGCTTCAACACTAGCCTTATCGTGAGGGGCACGCACTTTTGCTGGCATAATAACTGTACCGTAGTGATCGGCCATCTCAGCGTATGTCTGATTAAGTATGATTTCCTTTCTAGTGTGTTTCGTTACACCTGTTTTCAAATTATCCGGAACTAATATTTGTGGTGTTCCGCCGTAATACTCAAATGCATGTCGATGTAATTTAATCCATGAAGGCAAGTCCATCCGAAGAGAGCCTTCAACGTAAAAAAGCTGTGAACAGGGTAATATAGCGACAAAGACATAAACTTTAACGCGTTCACCTGTATCTGGATCTGTAAAGAAGAGCGTACTACCAGCCCAGTCTACTTCCACAATTTCTCCCGGTTTACGTTTGATCCGCATGGTCGCTTTATGTTTCTTAGAATACTCGTGATAATGTTCTGCGAATGTGCGATAAGCGTAAGGAATTTTATTTACTGACTTCGCTTCCCTAACATATTCATCATGAAGTAAGGTTAATGTAACATTTGGTCTAGCTAATTCATTATGGACATGTTCAAAGTTCATCAAGTGTCGCCCACTAGCTTCTTGTTTTATTTCAGGAAATAAAAATGCTTCTAACCACTTATCTGTCATTTCTTCCTCCAATGGTAAAGAGACACCCTTTCTGTCAGCTGTTTTAATCACTTCTGTGACTTTCTGACGGGAATGCTGAACAATCTGTGCAATGCTGCGCAAAGAAACATTGTCACCATGAAGCTCCAAAATCTTACGGTACGGAAACATAAAAAAAACTCCTTTATACCAATGTCACGTAAGTAACGTGCCCATTAAGTATATAGGAGTTCTGATTGGAATTGGTAAATACCCTCGCAATGAGTGGTAAAAACCTCCGCAAAGGTTGGTAAAAAAGATCGCAAGCCTGGTACATTTTCAATGCAATATTCAAAAACTTATAATAGATTAAATATCAGTTTATAAACGGAACAAATAGAAGATGTGTTCATTTACTAGAAAGAAAATTCGTTTATCAATTCAAAAAAATTCATTACCTACGTGGCAATGATTACTATATTTTTTCTGTACCTCTTATATCAAAACTAACGTAAAAAACAAACTTCATTTAGTAAATATACACACTAAAATATAAAACGTACGGTAGTGTCAAGAATTTTGTGTAAACCTCTCCATTGTAGTTCCAGAGTTACTGTATAAAATTAGAAATATATTTAAACGCTCAGCCACAGCGCAGCTGCTTGTCCTTGATTGTGGGGCTGTTTCTTAGTGATTCATGGGGTGGGTTCGGGGTCCCGCCCCCATGAGAACTTAGAAACACTTGTGTCGTTATACCATCCCGTAAGCGGATGGTGCTAGATAAAGCATTATTTCGCCGATCCGCCTATTGTTCTTCATAACGACACACGTCACACAGTCAAGGATGGCGTACTTTGTTGCTTCGCTAGCTGTTCTTCGAACATCTCTATAATTTCTGGTTTAGCTTTTTTAAAGCCGCGATGGCAACGCATCGCAAATTTTTGATTATAATCTAA
>NZ_FOXC01000044.1 GCF_900115605.1 Halolactibacillus halophilus | reverse complement strand
TTATAAAGAGTCATTAATTCATGAGTAGATAGTGATGGCAAGTGGCATACAAAATTAATTGCCGTTTAACGCAATTCCCTATTGCCAAATACACACTAGGTTAATGGTGTAACAAGTTATATAAGCTGCTTAAAGTAAAGGAGGCTGACTGTTGAAGAATAATTACTGACTATTAGCACTAAGTGTTGCAGTTATTATTAGTGCTGTTGTACTGGTGTTTCATGTTGTGTCACATAATGAAACAGAAAAGGTCTATGTCAGTCAAATTGAAGATGTCGCATTAGAACTAAAGAAGGATTTCTTAAAAGATACGGTTAATAACACCATTACTCAAATCGATCGTTTGCGTGCGTCAAAACAAGAAGTATATCAACTAAATACAGACAAACGCTTAGAACGCCTGTTGATATTAGCTGAAGATATGTCAGAAGCTGCGTTTGTTGACCTGTATGAACGAGAGTTTCAAATGAGCGATGATCAGTTATGGACCGCTTACTTATTTGATCATGAGACAGATACGTTTGTTTTTTCAACAGAAGCTAACGAAAAAATGATGTCCCGTGCTGAGATTGAAGCTACTCTAGCAACCAAAGTCGTGATTGAGAAGGGAACATTAACGGGTGTTTTTGGTGTGAGCTATCAGTATATTGATGCGATTATCCAGTCAGATATTAAAGAAATAATTCATCATCAAACATATGAAAATGACGCCTATATTTGGGTGAACGAAGTAGTGAATTATGAAGGCGGGAAGGATTATGCCATTCGCCGTATTCATCCTAATTTGATCGAAACAGAAGGTGATTATCTATCAACAACAATGACAGATGTGGTGGGCGGTACCCCGTATTTAACCGAATTGAATGGTATTAATCGAAATAGTGAATTATTTTTCAGCTATTACTTCAAGAAACTACAATCAGATAATGTCTCAAAGAAGATTACCTATGCTAAACTCTATGAACCTTATGATTGGATTGTCGCAATGGGGGTTCATTTAGATGATTTAGATGGTTATGTGAGTCAAGTTCGTGAAGAGAGTGAAAAATTATTGACGCGTATGGTGCTTAATGTTTTGCTTTATTTAATATCAGCACTTGTCCTTGGTTTTGTATTGATTTACGTTATAATGGAACACAACTTACGTAAATCAACAAAACAACTATTAAAGGAAGCAAGTACGGATCCGTTAACGGGGGCAGAAAGTAGACGGTATGGAGAAAGGGTTTTAGCCCATCAGTTTGATACGTATCATGTCAAAAAGAAACAAGCGTATATAGCGATGTTTGATATTGATGATTTTAAACTGATTAATGACCAATACGGTCATGAAGCAGGAGATCAAGTCTTACAGCATGTCGTCACAACTGTACAAAAAATACTAGCAGATGATGGTCAACTCATTCGATGGGGTGGCGACGAATTTGTTGTGATGATGGACCGGTTATCAAAAGATGAGTCAATTATGCGATTAGATCAAATGCTTTATTTCTTTGAAACGCATCCAATCGAATTAGAAATGGGTACAATCACGTTATCCCTCTCGATAGGATTAACAACCTTTTTACCCAAAGATCGTGGCTATCAAACCGCGGTTAAACGTGCAGATTCAGCAATGTACGAATCTAAACAGCACGGTAAATGTAAATTAACTGTAAGTTGTTAAATTGGCTGAGCATATTAGATATCCTCTTTGTATAACTAATGTATAATGACTATTATACTATTTATGATAGGGGAGAGAGTATGATGACAACAATCTATGATTTTGAAGCACTAACGGTAGAAGGAGAACCTGTATCTTTAGACCAATATAAAGGGGACGTTTTACTCGTCGTAAATACTGCCAGTAAATGTGGCTTTACACCACAATTTGAAGATCTGCAGAAGCTATACAGTGAATATAAAGACCAAGGTCTTACCATATTAGGTTTTCCGTGTAACCAATTTAACGCACAAGAACCTGGAACAAATGAAGAAGCGGCTGAATTTTGTCAAATGAACTACGGAGTGGAATTCCCTGTTTTCAGTAAGATTGATGTGAATGGAACAAAAGCCCACCCGCTATTTCAATATTTAAAGGAAGCTCAACCATTTGAAGGATTTGATGAAACAACAATGAATGGGAAACTCATTAAAAAAATTGTTTCTGACAAATATCCCGAATGGATGATTGGAAACGATTTAAAGTGGAACTTTACGAAGTTTTTGGTTAACCGTGAGGGAGTTATTTTGAAGCGTTATGAGCCGACAGTGGAGCCAATGGATTTTGAAAAAGATATTCAAGCGGTATTAGCTTAAGTAGAAGACACGTGTAGCGAAAGTGCTGTGCGTGTCTTTTTAGGTGCGCCAATTAATCAGAGTAGCTAGTATCTGTGAGTTAAAATATGGTATAGTAGTAAGATAACTAACGATATTAAAAAAGAAATGAGGCAAAGCAATGTCACTCAGTCAAAAACGTATCATAGGGATGTTATTTGGTAATCTTTTATTAGGGATAGCGATTGGTGTACTAAGAATCGCTGAGCTTGGCACCGATCCATTTGCGACAATGAATTTAGGTGTCAGTTCTACACTCGGTTTATCTTTTGGTTTTTATTCAGTCCTGTTTAACCTTCTGTTATTTATCTTTCTCTTTGTTAATAGCCGAGAACTAATTGGATTTGGAACATTTATAAATATGTTTCTGTTGGGGTATACAGCTGACTTAATCGTTTATTTATTCCAGACGATGGATATCGGTGAAATCGGATTAGGGATACGTTTTCTTTTACTCTTTGTTGGTGTATTCATCTCGTCAACAGGTCTATCATTATATGTCGCTGCAAACTTAGGTGTTTCACCATATGACGCTCTGCCGCTTATGATGCAAGAAATGACGAATAACCGGATACCTTTTGGCATTGCCCGTTTAATTGTTGATGCGACCGCGGTTATTATTGGTTATTTTTTTGGCGCTGTTGTTGGTATTGGGACGCTTGTCGTGGCTGTTTCATTAGGACCACTCGTCTCTGTCTTTAATAAATACTGGTTTGAGCCGATATTAAAGCCAGAAACACTTGAAAAATGAAACTTAAGTGTTAAATGAGGTGACAACATGACATTAGCCTTTATTGTCAATCCTGTATCAGGTAAAGGTAGAAAGATATTAGATCGGTTTAAACATAAGTTGACGATTCCCTATCGTACCTATATCACAAATTATAGCGGGCATGCGACAAAAATCGTCAAACATCTTGTGAAAGAAGAAAAAATCACCTTGATTATTGTTGTTGGTGGTGATGGGACGATTCATGAAGTATTAAATGGTATCGGTACACATCCTATCACGCTTGGTGTAATAAAGAATGGCTCTGGTAATGATTATGGTCGTTACTTTAAAACATTTGAGCACCCAAAAGAAGTCGAGCGCTTTATCAAGCATCCAATACAAGCACAAGTCGATGTGCTTAAAGTGAAGCACGGGAACTTCAGTCGGTTGTTCATAAATAACAGTGGCATCGGTTTTGATGCTTTAGTTTGTGAATATGCGAATCGCTCGCGCATGAAAAAGTTTTTAAACAAACACCACTTAGGTCAATTTGTATATCCGTATTTTGTGATAAAAGCGTTAAAAACATTTAAACCATTCTCTATCACCGTATCAATAAACGGGGAAGCTACTTTATATGAGCGGGTGTGGTTTGTGACAGTCAGCAATCAACCTTACATTGGTGGAGGTATGCGAATTGCAACGCATGCTAAAGCAAATGATCAGTTGCTTGACGTGACCGTTGTACATAGTTTAGATGTGAAAACGTTCTTGAAGGTATTCTGGCTCGTTTACCTTGGGAAACATCTTGATTTACCGTATGTTAGTCAAGAACAGGCGTATACTGTTTCCGTTCAGCTAAAAGATCGGATCGTTTGTCATAGTGACGGCGAAGCTTGCTATATGAATGGACATTTTCCGGTGGAATATACTGTTTCACCTCATCACTTACGACTTGCTGAACCAATGCGACGGAAGTAGGGGATTAATCAACAGTTAAAAACTAACAAACGAAGCTAATGCATTCTTAGCTTCGTTTTTTTCGTTCGACTTTATCTTTATACATAAGTTGGTCGACATGATGATAAAACTGGGTATAGCTTTGCCGCTCTTCTTTCGCGTAGACAGCACTTCCTACCGCAACATCCAACGTATAAGGAAGGGTATCTGATAGTTCATTTAATCGTTTGCGTAAATCAGTCAGTTGGTGCTGATAAGTACGCTCATCTGATTGGTTACTTAAAACAGCAAATTCATCCCCACCAATACGGTAACAATGTTCACCGTCAAAAGCGTCTAAGAGTAATTTATAAACGGAAGCAATCGCATGATCTCCGAGGGTATGGCCATAATTATCATTGATATATTTCAGATAATTTAAATCAATCAGGACTAACCGGAAATGTTTTGCTGTTTCAAGTTGTATCTTTAAATCCCGTTCGTAAGCTGTTCGATTTAAACCGCCGGTCAATAAGTCCTGATAAGCAAGGATTTCAAGGAGCTTCGTTTTTTGTGCTTGTTCTGCGCTACGTTTAAGGTATTTATACGTATCAATAAATAATAGAATAAAAAAGATAAGGAACCCAATGAGCAACATGCTTGAAATCGCTTGAAAAGTTTTTGTATAAAATAAAGTTATTTCAAGTAAGAAAGCAATAATTAATATAGCGAAGTAATGCGCGACTTTTTTAATTTCAGTGTTTTTATCCTTAAAATACTCGTATATGAGGGCGCCGACTTGGATAATAGCTGAGATTAAAATGATCGTTAACAATATGGCCGTTAACTCGATGAAATTGAGTATGTTGTATTGTTGCAGGTATAACATCAAAAAAGTGATCAAGCCAAAGCTCAATGAAACAATACGAAACAACATGATAAAACGTTTCGTAATAACTTCTTTAATATAAAGGGCGATAAAACTAACCATTAATGGTACCATTAAGTAACTAAGTCCACCAATAATAAAGGGGTTGCCAGTGATAAACTGTAACAGTTTTGACTCGCCAAAGATCCATAAGCTCGTTGTCATACTAAATAAACCAAGGTAGAGTAGCCGGTTATCAACAAATTTACGCTGCGATAAGGCGGTAAAAAGACATACAATCGCTAGGATAAACAAAACTAGTCCAACAATGAAGTTTAAACTTTGATGTTTAATTATATCGAATAACATTGCATCAGCTGAGCCAATATATATCGGGTTAATCGTTCCCGCAAAGGCACTTGTTTCAGAGCTTATTTCCAGTGTCAGTTGTTTTCCTTGATAGTTATGCGGTAAATACACGAGTTCCCATGAACTCGTTAGAGGTGCTCTAAAGTCACCGTCTTGTTCATTGATTTTCTGATGAATAATCTCACCGTCTAAATAGACGGTTAAATCTTGCAATGATGAACGGATTAAGAGGTGATCATAACTGTTAGGCGTATTGGGTAATTGTGTTACCGCAAAATAAGTCGTATTTTTACCAACGTCTATATCTGTAGGTAAATCCACAGTTTGAACATACATATCCCCGAAGTAAACGTCCCAGTCTTCATTTAACGTCGTGAACCGTTCGGGCAACAATTGTAGTGTGTCTGAACGGTGAATATAACTAAAAGTGATAAACAGTAATAAAAACAAGAAACATAAACTAAGTACTATCGTTCTGTTTCTTTGATAATTTTGCATACGTTCAAACACCTCTTTTCGTCGTGGGACTTTAGTGTTATTTTATCATATTTCGACCTGGATGTATGCTGTTCTAATGCAAATTAGTAAAAAGAGGTATTTCGTATGAAAAACGAAATATTTTCGATAGGCTTAAATAGCGCTTGACTTTCACGGTTATTCGTTATTATAATAGAGACGAAAACGCTTTCGTTTCGCGAGGGAGGTGTAAACTATGGCTGTCACGATTTATGACATTGCAAAAGCAACAGGCTTTTCGATAACGACTGTTTCGAAAGTGTTAAACAATTATCCTGATGTAGGCAAAAAGACAAGGGAGAAAATTCTAAAAACAGTCGATGAGATGGGGTATTTCCCAAGTTCTTATGCGAGGACACTAACAACTAAGAAATCATACACATTAGGTGTGATTTATATGGAGTCGCTAGGCATTGGTTTAAAGCACTCATTTTTTAATGCTATTATTCAAGCCTTTAAACAAGTGGTTGAATTGGAAGGTTATGATTTACTGTTTATTGCTAATAAAATTGGTGATGAAAAGAAAAGTTACTTAGATCATTTCAAATACCGCGGTGTTGATGGTGTTGTTGTCTTTAGTTCAGAAAATGATGATGATGAACTTGAAAAAGTGATTCAATCTGATTTACCGTCGGTGATTATCGATTTAGATAGTACGGATACAAATGTTATTTACAGTGATAATTATCGAGGGATAGAAATGGCTTTGAAATATTTTTTGGAATTAGGTCATACGAAAATTGCTCATATTGCCGGACATCAAAATACATTCTCAGGTATTGAACGAATGAAAGGCTTCTTAAAAGCAACGAAGCAATTGGGTATTCAAATTCCACCATCGTATATCGTCAATGGCGGTTTCTTCTCAATTGAAGGTGGAAAGGAAGCAATGCAACAATTGCTTGTGTTAAACGACCGGCCAACTGCTGTTTTTGCTAGTTCAGATACAATGGCATTTGGTGCTATGAAAGCTATTCAAGAGGCTGGACTCCGCGTGCCAGAAGATATATCGATTATTGGTTATGACAATGTTGAATGGTCCGATTATGTTACACCAAGATTAACGACAGTTAAACAAGATGTAGATAAAATTGGTGCGGATGCGGCAAGGATTTTGATGGGTAGTATTAACGGAGAAAAGACTGCATACACTAAAGAAGTTGTGCCTGTTTCATTAATTAAACGAGATTCATGTAGCGAATTATAACTCGCTACATATTTTTTAACACAAATAGAAAGCGCTTTAGGTGTTGGGGATATGCTATGAGAAAATAGAAGTATTGGATGGAAATACTCACTCGTGTATGTCAATACGACGGCTTTATCCTTAGTTTTGATGGTCCGGATTGCGTAATATTTGATCTGTATCGAAACAAAAGTCAATGATATAAATGAAGAAGTCCATCAAATCAGAGAAGTTAAATGAGCTAGGAATTCTAATTCAAGAATGATTTGGCTTACTTGATTGAAATGTTTGATCGTTAAACTCTTTAATTAATCATGTCGATTCATCTCTTGCGCTTTGAGAGAATTAAACAAAAAACAGAAGCAAAAATAAAAGTCATGCTTGTAAATGCATAATAGTATAAAGAAAGTGAGGGATTTAATTGTATCAACTCGATCAACAACATCATTTTAATATAGAAAATTATTCTAAGCAGCCAACATTCTCAAGTTTTTTACCGGGTGTGGCAGGGGAAAGTGGTCTTCCAATTTGGGCCTTCTACGTGAATCGTGGTCAAGGGATTGCGAGTTTTGGCGTCCAAGATAAAGATCATGCGATTATGGAATTTTTACCGGCGGATAAATCTTATCAACTGGTGCAAACCCAAGGGTTTAGAACGTTTGTCAAAATCATAAACGATGATGATACCATCGTCATTGAACCATTCGCTGCACATGATACTGATGGACAGACGCGGATGGAAATTGCTGAAAATATGTTGAGTCTTTATTATCATCACCCAGTCTATCAGTTTGATTTAACCATTAACTACTTCGCCTTACCGAATACACCGGTGGCGGGTTTAGTACGTGATGTCACTTTTACTAACCTTACAGAAGACACACGTCAATTTGAAATCTTAGATGGTTTACCGAGTATCTTTCCGAGCGGTGTTGAAAATGCAGCGTATAAAGAATTAGGTAATACACTAAAGAGTTGGTTTGATGTTAAAAACTTAGAAAATAATATGCCATTTTATTTCTTGCGTGGCAGCACAGAAGACTCTGCTGAAGTGAAGAGTATTACCCAAGGGAACTTCTATTACAGTACCGTTTATCAAGCTGGTTTGGAAACAATCGCAAAACCAATTATTGATAAAAACCTCATATTTGGTACCGATACAACCTTACAAACAACAGTACCGTTTAATACAACACCACTTCACATACTTACACAACAAACAGCGCAGACAACGAACCGTGTCTCTGGTGGTTTTACGCCTGTTGAGGCGACATTAACCGCTAAAGGAAGTATTCAGTGGTCAACTGTTGTTGGTTATGCGACAGATTTAAATCATGTTAATCAGTACGTTAAAGAAAAACTAAACTTCACTATGCTTCAAAAGAAAAAGGCAGAAGCCCTAACAATTACCGATGATATTACGGCGCCAATTACGAGTTCAACAAATGAACCGTTATTTGATGCGTATAGTCGTCAGAGCTATTTAGATAATGGCTTACGTGGTGGGTTCCCGCATGTGTTCACCCATAACGGGAAAGAAACGATGTATTACCTTTACTCACGTAAACATGGTGACTTAGAGAGAGATTATAACTTCTTCTCGTTAAGTCCGACATATTATTCTCAAGGGAACGGTAACTACCGAGATATTAATCAAAACAGGCGATGCGATGTGTTCTTTGAACCACGTGTAAAAGATTATAACTTAAAAATGTTTATGAACTTGATACAATTAGATGGTTATAACCCTCTCGGTGTTAAAGGGGTTAGATTTAAACTAGATACGCAAGTATTTGATCTTAGTCATTATGTTGATGAAGAAGATGAAAAGGTATTAAAGACGTATTTTGATTCAAGTTACACACCGGGTGAATTAAAACACTTTATTGAGGATGAACGTATGGCGTTAAAAACGGATTTTGACCTGTTCTTAGCGCATGTCTTAAGTGAATCGAAGGAGAATTTCGAAGCAGCCTTTCATGAAGGATTCTGGGTTGATCACTGGACATATAACTTAGATTTGATTGAAAGTTATTTGGCGATTTATCCAGATAAAACAGATGAGTTATACTTCACCAAAGACTATATCTTTTTCAATAGTCCAGCGGAAGTAAAAAAACGTGAAGATAAATATGTCCTAGCGAATGGACAATTGAGACAGTACCACGCTCTTTACGTGAATAAAGATAAGCCAGAAGCCGATTGGGTTAAAACGAAGCAAGACCCAAGCCATACTTATCAGACAACGTTATACAGTAAGTTATTAACGCTAGGACTTGTGAAGACGGCAACCCTTGCACCGTTTGGGCTTGGAATTGAAATGGAAGCCGATAAGCCTGGCTGGAATGACTCACTAAATGGCCTACCAGGAATGATTGGTGCTTCGACCTCAGAGTTATATGAAGTAAAACGCCTATTTGATTTAATGCTGTCAATTGAAGAAGCAAAAGATATTTTGGTACCGGTAGAAGTGGGGGATCTCTTAAGACAGGTGCTCCAGTCGATCCAAGCATTTAATAACGGTGAATTAACAGAACAAGCGTATTGGCATGAAGTCGCAACGCATCGTGAGAACTATCGTGAGCGGATTTACAGTGGACTCTCAGGTGAGGAAGTGACGTATACAACTACAAGCTTGCGTGAAAATATTGAAACACTCAATCATCGGATTAAACAAGCGATTACAGCCGTAGAAGCATTTGATGCTGAACTGATTCCAACTTACTTCTATTTTGAAGCAAAAGAAGGTAAAGTTAGCTACACCGAAGCGGGTAAAATCAATGTGAGTGAACTTCAATTTGAGGCAAAAGCGGTGACACCTTTCTTAGAAGGCTTAGTCAAAGCGCTCAAGCTAAAAGATAATCAAGCTGACGCAAAAGCTTTATATAATGAAGTGAAGCAGTCAGCAATTTATGATGACAAATTAGGCATGTATAAAACATCGATGTCAATTAAAGATGAACCAGATGAACTTGGTCGGGCAAGTGCCTTCACGCCGGGTTGGTTAGAGAATGAATCTGTGTTCCTTCATATGGAATACAAGTATTTACTTGCGACTTTAAAGTCTGGTCTTACAGAAGAATTCTTTACTGATATGAAACAAGCGTTAATTCCATTCCTAGACCCAGCAATGTATGGACGCTCAACACTTGAGAACAGTTCATTTATTGCTAGTTCAGCTAACCCAGACCCGAGCCTTCATGGCCGTGGGTTTGTGGCGAGACTGAGTGGCTCAACGATTGAATTTATGAATATGTGGTTTGTGATGATGACAGGTGGAAAGCCGTTTAAAGTAGCAGATGACACACTTATCCTTAAACTTAACCCGCAGCTAGCAGGTTGGATGTTTAAAGAAAATGGTGAACTAACGGCAACGTTCTTAGGACAGACTGAAGTTACTTATGTGAATCCAACGCGTCAAGATACGTTTGGTGAAGCGGCTGTTAAGCCTAAGCGTTACGTTATGACCTTTTCCGATGGCTCAACCGAAACAATCAATGGTTCGGTCGTTAAAGGTGACGTTGCTTACCGCGTACGTCAAGGTGAAGTGAGTAAAATTCGCTGTGAGTTAGCTTAGTGGTAAGGAAAAGAGATCGAGAGGTCTCTTTTCTTATAACACAAAAAGAAAGTGTTATCTTAATATCTAATTAATGGAGTCGGTACGACACCCATTTTAAAGATCGACGCGTAAGAAATTAATTTATCCCCCTTTCTTTAATAGGAATAGAACAACAGGCGTATGTCACTGACATACGCCTGTTGTAGGTATGAAAAATATAAAAGAAAAGTTATTACAGTTTTAAGAGTAATGATTTAACTCTTTAATCTGATAAGAGAATTCAGCTTCATAACTTTTGTCAGGTTGACAATCATTCAAATGGAGATTAGAATGAAGTTAATCAAATATCCGTTTGAATGAAAGGGTGATAAAATGTCAGAACATATACAAGAAACATGTGATGTGGCCGTTTTTAATGAAGATAAAGTCTATCGAGTGAAGGAAATGGTTGAAAGTGAAAATATCTTAGCTGTGAGTGAGATGTTTAAAGCTTTATGTGATGAGACGAGGTTAAAGATTGCTTATGCTTTAACCCAAGAAGATAAATTGTGTGTCTGTGATGTCGCGCATATTATCGGTGCTTCTACAGCGACAGCTTCGCACCACTTACGACATTTAAAAAAGTTAGGTCTTGCGAAAAGTTATAAAGAAGGAAAACAAGTGTATTATCAATTAGATGACGATCATGTTAAGACGTTGATCACAATTGGCTTAGTTCACCAGAAAGAGGTGAAGCAACGTGGAATCAATTGAACAACAGACACAGACATACCGAGTGGAAGGTTTCTCATGTGCGAATTGTGCGAAGACTTTTGAAAACAATGTGAAAGAGTTACCGAGTGTCACTGGTGCCAAAGTTAATTTTGGTGCCTCAAAAATTACAGTCAGTGGTGACGTTTCGATCGAGGCTCTTGAAAAAGCTGGTGCGTTTGAAGGGTTAAAACTATCGGCAGATGGTATGAAGAAAGCGAAGACAACAACAGAAGTAAAAGAAACATTACCATGGTACAAACAGTATGAAACAGAACTTTTTGGTTTAGTCTTTTTAGTATTAGGCGTTGTTTCAAGTGTGATGAGTGGTCAAAGTCACCCAATGACAGCCCTGCTTGTTCTTATCTCGAGTCTTGTATTAGGTTATCAATTGTTTAAAATTGGATTAAAGAACTTAACGCGCTTGACGTTTGATATGCGTACACTAATGACGGTAGCTGTCTTAGGTGGTGTCCTGATTGGTGAGTGGTTAGAAGTCGGTATTGTTGTCATGTTATTTAGAGTAAGTGAATTACTCGAAAGCTATTCAATGGACAAAGCTCGACAGTCGATTGCCTCACTCGTCAATATGGCACCAACTCAGGCCCAAATTAGACGCTCATCTGGTGATGAGATCGTTGAGGTTAGCGAGATACAAATTGGTGACGTGATGGTTGTGAAGCCTGGTGAGAAACTAGCGATGGACGGTGTTGTGATTGAAGGGACTTCGCTCATTAACCAAGCGGCAATTACAGGTGAAAGTATGCCAGAAGAAAAATCACCTGGTGATGATGTGTATGCCGGTACGCTTAATACTGATGCATTGTTATTTGTTGAAGTTACGAAGCGGATTGAAGATACAACATTACAAAAAATCATTCATTTAGTCGAAGAGGCACAAGGTGAAAAAGCACCAGCCGAGCGCTTTATTGATGCGTTTGCCAAAGTGTATACGCCAATCATTATGCTAATCAGTGTCCTTGTCATGGTGCTCCCACCACTAATGTTTAACCAAGAATTCTCGACCTGGTTCTATCAAGGGTTAGCAATCTTAATTGTTGGTTGTCCTTGTGCGCTCGTCGTTTCAACGCCGATTTCCATTGTGTCAGCGATTGGTAACGCGGCTAAACGCGGGGTCTTAATTAAAGGTGGAATCCACCTAGAGACATTGGGCCGGATTAATGCGATCGCTTTTGATAAAACGGGCACGTTAACAAAAGGTGAACCCTTTGTAACGGATATCGTAACGATGAACGGGGTGAGTGAAACAGATGTCTTTCGTATCGTCTATAGCTTAGAAAAGGATACGACCCATCCACTCGCAAAGGCCTTGACGATAAAAGCCGAGAATCATATCGACACGACCACCTCATTACCACTTAAAGCCATTACAGCTTTACCTGGTCGCGGGATAAAAGGTGAGAGCGAAGGTATCACGTATACCGTCGAAAGTCCAAAGCGATTAATCGGTGATTTGTCACCAACCACCGGTGAACAAATCCAAGCTTTAGAACATAAAGGGAAAACGGTCGTTGTTGTAACAAAAGACACAGAAATCCTAGCCTACATGGCTATTGCTGATGAAGTACATGAGAATGCTCGTGAGACGTTGCGTCAGCTCCATAATTTAGGTGTGAAGAAAACGGTGATGTTGACGGGAGATAATCACCGGGCGGCTTTAGATATTGGCAATAGATTAGGCATTGATGATGTACAATCGGAACTGTTACCTGAAGATAAGCTAACAGTCATTGAGGACTTAACAACAACGTATACGAACGTCGCCATGGTCGGTGATGGTGTTAATGATGCACCGGCAATGGCCAAGGCAAGTGTTGGTATTGCGATGGGAGCTAAAGGAACAGATACAGCTCTTGAAACGGCAGATATGGCGTTAATGGCTGATGATTTAACCTTGCTACCTTTTGCGGTGAAGTTAAGTAGAAAATCGTTACGGATTATTAAAGCAAATGTGACGTTCTCGCTCTTAATCAAGCTCGTAGCGTTACTGCTTGTCATTCCAGGCTGGTTAACGCTATGGATTGCGATTGTATCAGACATTGGTGCAACTTTACTCGTCTCACTCAATAGTATGCGTTTAATGAAAGTAAAACCATAAAAAAACGACCGACCTTGAAACAGTAATCTCAAGGTCGGTCGTTTTTTAAGTTAAGTATTGTTCCGATGTCTTTTTATGATTCAGATACTCATGATAAAAGGGTGTGACGGTATATCTCGGGATGTCTAAGATCAAATCAAGCAACGATAGAAATACAAAATCACGAGAATAAGTAACGAATATATAAGAACAATGAAACAGTTTTGAAGTTGTCACGTTGTCTCAATTCTTTCTATTATTTTAAAACGTTATATCTGTTCCCTTTAGGTGATAGTTCTCAATTGAACTACCCCCACCTAACATTCTCACGAATGTTTGAGGAAGGGGATTCCGTAAGGACACCCTAAAGGCGACCCATGCTCGTTCAACTAAGTATAAGTTTTTCTACTTTCCAACCGCCGCAAACCTATTTTCTCAACATCTATTAAAGCATGTTGGGGAAATAGTGCGCTCCAGGAGCACAACTTACTTGGGTCGAATCGTTCTGTCTGATAGAACGTATAGGTTCTGACAAAAGACAGGGTACGCGTCAAATACGCCCACCCGGCCCAATGATGTAGACCTTGTTTCTGCTCTGGAACAAGTGAATACAATATCGGTGGGAGTTTTTCCTTAGAGGATGAATTTAGTCCGTCTTTAATCTTTTCCAAAACAAATGCTTGAGTGAGACGGATTGATTCCAGGGCAAGCTCTTCTTTACCGCCTGGGAAATGGTAGTAAAGAGAATCTTTAGGAACACCGCTTTCTTTCACTATCTGATTGAGACCGGTCGCGTGGTAGCCTTGAGTTTGAAAAAAGGTGTGCGGCTGTTTCAAGTAAGCGATCTTTTGCTTTGATTTGAGTCAAAATAGGAACCTCCCAAGATAAATTATAACGATTGGTCTACATATACTTATATGCCGATTCATTCTTTAAGCCAAGCTAGAGACCAAAAATATTTTCTTAAAAGTGATTGACCATTTCAGTCAATTGCTTTATGCTTAAATTGACCAATCGAGTCAATGGATAAGAAAGAGGTGATCATCATCGAAGATTTATTAAAAAATGTTGACGAACAAAAGAAACAAAACATTATCAATAGTGCGATGAAAGAGTTTGGTAAGCATCCTTTTCAAAGCGCTTCAACCAACACAATCGTTAAAGATGCAGGCATATCTAAAGGGGCTTTGTTTCATTACTTTGGAACGAAAGAAAAGTTGTATGAGTATCTGGAATACTTCACTATGAAAATCATGACTGAAAGTATCATCGACAAGGTAAATTGGAATCAGTCAGACATCTTCGAACGTATAAAAGAAATATCCATGATCAAGTTTGCGGTCTTTCAGGATTTTCCTTATCTTGCAGATTTCTCTCTAAATATTTTCCAGGGCAAGACAGCAGAAGAAATTTTACACAAGCATCCTGATTTTCCTTTGGCACTCTATAGTCAAATCTATTCTCAAAATATAGATTATTCACTTTTCAAAGAAGATGTTGATGTAAAAAAAGCAATAGATATCGTTCGCTGGACGATAGAAAAATGTGGAGACGAGTTCAGAAGGCAAATCGCAGACGGTAAGATGGCTTTTGACTATAAAGCCATTGAAAAAGAGGTTTATACCTATATCGATATATTAAAGGACAGTTTCTATAAAAAGGAGGCAAAGTAAATGATCAGTGTTAAAAATTTATCACATTCGTACAATAAAGATGGAAAATTCCAGGTGAAAGATGTCAGTTTTGAAGTGAAAAAGGGTGAAATATTCGGATTTTTAGGCCCATCAGGAGCAGGGAAATCGACTGTCCAGAACATTCTAACGGGCCTTTTACAACTGCAAAATGGAGAAGTTAAAATCGCTGATTACGATGTGAAAAATCCGTCCAAGAAACGATTCAACAAAATTGGTATGAGTTTTGAACAATCAAACATCTACAGTAAATTGACTGCCAAGGAAAACTTAGATTTTTATGGCAAACTGTTCGATGTCTCCACGGTTGATTCGAAAGAATTACTGCAACTTGTCGGTCTGCAAGGGAAAGAAGACAAGAAAGCAGGAGAATTTTCCAAAGGGATGAAGCACCGACTGACGTTTGCCCGATCGATGATCAATAATCCCGAGCTTTGGTTTTTAGATGAACCGACGACAGGACTGGATCCATCCATTGCCGCAGATATTAAAAATATTATTAAGGAAAAGAATGACGAAGGCGTTACTATCTTCTTAACGACCCACAATATGTTCATTGCAGATGAACTTTGCGATAGGGTGGCATTTATTGTTGATGGAGAAATCAAACTGATCGATTCCCCTGAGAACTTGAAGCTTCAGTATGGTGAAAAATTAGTCGAAGTGGAATACATTGAAAACAATGAAACGAAGAAAGAGACGTATTCTACGGTTCTTCCTGAAGATAAAGAGGCATTGGAAAAAGTTATTCGAGACCACGAAATTCAAACCATGCATACAAAAGAAGCCACTCTAGAGGAAATATTCATAAAGGTGACGGGAAGGGGGCTTGTTTAAAATGAAACTCTTCTCAAGTTTTGTGAAAGAGTTGAAAATAGCCTCACGAGGATTTTATTTCTACATTGAGATATTTATGGCTCTATTGATCTTAGCAATTTTTCTATTCGCCGTTCCTGATAATTTCAGCAGCAAAACAACCGAGTATCTTTATCTGGATATGCCTAGTGCAGCGAGCGAGGTTTATTTAGAAACAATACAAGAGGAAACAATCGATGGACAAGTAGAAAGCGTTACTCTAGATATCGATGAGCAGGAGAAAGAAGGTGTTCTTTATACAACAGAGGATACTGAGTTTTATATTTTAAATAGTCAAGAAGATGCGCGCTATATGGCAGAAGAAGAACAGGAAATCTCAGCTATTATTGCCATGAATGATGATGGCACTCTTGATTATACGTACTACCTTCAAGGGTATGAATCGGACAAATATAAGAACCTCTTGGAAATACTGCATGTTGAACCGAATGAAAATGTACAAGAAATTGTCGACAATCAAGAAGTCATAGCCTTGTCGACGAATGTGGAAACATTGTCAGATAAAGAAAGCATTTTGCCTACCGTACTCGTATTCAATGGGGCACTCATGGGACTGTTTATCATCGCGGCCTATATTTTTCTTGACAGACAAGAAGGAGTCATTAAAGCATATGCAGTGACGCCATCTCCAGTCTGGCAGTATTTGATGAGTAAAATAGGGGTTCTTATGGTCACAACCCTTGTTTCCAGCTATCTGGTCGTTATTCCTTTGATGCAATTACAACCGGACTATTTACTAATGTTGGTACTCCTAGTAACAACCGCATTTTTCGCGTCGTCACTAGGTCTTTTGATCGCAAGTTTTTATAGTAATATCATGCAGGCGTTTGGAGGCTTGTATGTAATCATGATGCTGATGATCGTTCCATCCGTTGCGTTCTTTATTCCGAGCTGGAATCCTGCGTGGGTCAGTTTTATTCCAAGTTACCCAATGATGGAAGGTTTTAGGTCCATCTTGCTCGGGAACAATGACTGGCCATATGTACTGACTGTCTCAGGCATATTCTTAGTCGTAGGTAGTGCATTATTCGCGCTTTCCAACTACCGCTATAAAAAAACGTTGTTAGGTTAAGCATTATGGTATTAAGTCAAGAGGATAATGGTAAGAAATACACCATACTTAAAGAAGTTTAAGCGCACTTAACTAAACCGATACGGATAAGAAAATTCGTTCGGTATCTCTAGTGGATATGCATCCTTAAGAAAGTCCATTTTCTTAAGACTCTATCGCCTCCGATCGAGCGACATAGAGTTGATGCTCGCTTAGGAGTGCAAACACCAGACGCACAAATTTTCTTACGGTAAGGACGAGAGCGCGCTTATGTT
>NZ_FOXC01000043.1 GCF_900115605.1 Halolactibacillus halophilus | reverse complement strand
GCGTCTTTTATACCCTGAACTTCTCTTATCAATGTTAGGTGAGATACCGTTAATTTGGCTTTTCTTTGAACTTAGTAGAGAGAAATCTACAGGGATAAAGGTTGCTCCGTCGGACCAACCAAGTGTAAGTAAACGAAAACCTTTGTAGTATCTCATCTTCTGAGAAGCATGATCAAAGCAACGCGCCAGTAATTCAACAGATTTACTTCGATTTCTATCATAAGATGAGTCATCCAAAATGAGAACCTTTGGTCGTTGGTGATTGGTTAACTTGGTTATTTTACCAATAGTATAACTACTTAGGTTAAGTAGGAACTTACGCCAATTGAATGTTGAGTGATTCATAAAGCGATAAACGGCATCCTTTGCGGGAAAATCGTGAGATTTTTTGCTTTCAAGTGTTCTAAACCAGTTCTTATTTCTGAATATGAGACCAAAAACAAGCTGAAATAGATACCCGCTAGAAAAACCAAGTGCTTTCGTAATACCGGCATTTCTCAAGTGTTGTAAAACTTTGAGTTCTTTAAAAATTACATTTAATTCATTTGGTAGTTGCTTATTTAGGTCATTATTAGTTATCATATAGGAGACACCTCTTCTGTATGTTATTGTGTTTTGGTTAACTCAATTATACCAAACAGGAGTGGTGTTTTTTTATATTTTTTTAAAAAGCAACATGAGTATTTAACTGACTAACGTCCTTAGAATCACTAAGTTTCGCAGTCATTTTTAGACTGCGAAAGTTGAGTTATTTAGTTTTAATCATTGATACAAAGATTGTATTAACCATTTTGGCAATGTCTCTAGGGGTTGCATTCTTATCAATCTTACCTAAAATCACCCCAACATTTTCTATGAATTGAGAAGATAATTTATTTTCCATTACTTTCTTCATCCACTCGATATCTTCAACAGTCTTTTCGCCCTTATATATTTTCTCAAACACATAAATAGATCCTTCTCCAATTGCTGCGACGATTGACCCCGCCACTACAGCATTCACAACACTAGCTGCTATATTAAGTCCAGGAATAGCCTTAATTGAGCTAATGGCTAATTTTGCTGCAGCACCTACCGTTCCTATTTCAATAATAGAATCTACAAAGGGACTTGAATCTTTATGTCTATTAATTTCATATAGTTGGGCTAATCCCTTTATTTCAGCTAATTCAATTGGACCCAGAATTAGTGCATCAGCGAAAGGAATGGGGACGGCACCTACTGTAGCTGCAGAAGTCACTGAGAATCCAACAATACTTTGTGCCAAAGCCATTTTTCTTCTTAGCTTAAAATTATAGACATCGTTATCACCAGCTTTTATCCCTTCTGGCATCAATTGGTTAGAAATATCAATTAACTCCACAATACCCTCAGGTGGCACAAAAGTTGTCTCGTTAATTGTGTATGTAGAGGCAACCACTGGGACAATTGCTTTCAAATTCTCGTTGAACTTTTCCATATCGCTAAAGACTTCCTCAACCATCGCTATATTTTCTGTTCTTTCTGGTTTGGAGTACGATTTAGTAATTACCACTACAATAGGGACACTTTTCCACATAGTTGTTGCTTTTGCTAAATTTTTAATCGTCTTGAAAAATAATTTTCTTGATGTTCCATCAACACAGAACCAAATCATATTTATTTTTGTATTGTCTTTAATACTACTCTTAGACCATTTTTTCACTGAATTAATTGCCATCAGTTGTTTTCCAAACGATGGCTCAAAACCTACCGTATCAATCACTCTAAAGGGGATTTCTTTGCTCTCATAAATTTTCAATTCCTTTGTAGTTCCCGTAGAGCCAAATCCACTTTCCGCTACTTCGCTACCTAGAACAGTGTTAATTAAAGTGGATTTCCCAACACCTGAATTACCGATGACTAATACATTTCCTCTTTCCATAATAGTATTTCCTCCTGTCTAATTTAAGTTCTAACTCCTACATAGAAGTTGTAATAATTGCCAATACTATTATTGAATCTACAAGATTTGAACTTTGCAAATCTCTTTGTTTCACTATCTACATTCAAACGCTATTGCAATAGAAATTTTCTTTGTCACAGACGATTTAAAACTACTGCAAAAAACAAATAAACCCTAATTAGCAATAAATTTGTTCATTGCTACACCCCACTTGCTGTTTACCATCAAAAGAGACATATGATTTGTTTTTTAGTGTTAAAAATATTGATATGTTAATTTAGATGAAATGTTTATTATAATAATCTATTAACAACATCTCATTTTAATTTTTCTCTGTAAGGAATCGAGTAAGCGCTGAAACCTTTTCTTCTATTTTCTTTTGGTAATCATTAACACCCCTCTGACTCAATGGTTGTATCTTTTTAATTAAATTTAATTCCTCTTTTTTCCGTTCACCTTTATTATCCAACTGTTTAAGCAGCCTAAACCTCAATGTTATGCTAGGGTCTGTGATAGTCTCATGTGTAAAACCAAAGTATTCTGGATTTTTCTTTAGTTCATATAAATGAGATGCGCATCTTACTAAAACGAAAACTGATTCGCCTATGTAAAGAACACTTGATTTATTATCTTTTTGTATACTAACCTCATATACTCCTGCACCTATTGCTTGTATAAAGTTATTTTGAAAAAAATCTATTTTAATATGCATATTTCCCCACCTATGATAACTTCCTCTATAATATAAGCTATTCTTAAAATTCTGCTGATTTATTTTTTGCTTCTCATTTATTATGTCATTTCAAAATACTACAAATACGTTTGATCGTAAGCAGTTTTCAAACTTCTTTACTTATGATATGGCTCATTTCTATTGATACGGAATGCGCGATATACTTGCTCAAGTAGTACTAGCCGCATCAACTGGTGTGGTAACGTCATCTTTGAAAACGACAAGGCGAAGTTACTGCGGTTCATCACGTCTTGGCTCAGTCCAAGTGACCCACCGATCACAAATGCGACCTTACTTTTACCGTGGATCGCTAACTGATCCATTTCTTTGGCAAGTTGTTCTGAGGTTAATTGTTTACCTTTGATTTCTAAGGTAATGACATACGTATCTTGATTAATTCTTTGTAAGATGCGTTCGCCTTCTTTATTTTTAATTTCTTCCATTTCTGCATCACTTAACTTTTCCGGTGCTTTTTCATCGGGCACTTCAATTAAATTAAGCGTACAATAAGCGCCTAGACGTTTTTTATATTCATCGATGCCTTGCTTTAAATACTTTTCCTTTAACTTTCCTACGCTGATCACACTAATCTGCATACTGTCACCTCTTCGGTTTTAAGCTGTTGATTGATCGTTAGTTATATTTATTAGTTTTTGCTTGTGGCGTTGTTCTTTCTTGTACCTAAATTATTCATGTTTGTTTCTTAACGCGAGGATTGTGTCTAATAATACATCCGCTGCGACTAACACATCTTCAGGTATCACGGTTTCATCCGGGCGGTGACTGACACCGTTAGGTGTCCGGAGGAACAGTAACCCTGCCTGCGTGATTTCTGCCAGATGCATCGCATCATGACCAGCCCCACTTGGAAGTGTGTGAACAGGATAGTCATTGCCTTTCATTGCCGTTTCTAGCTGGCTGATCATCGCGCCTGACATTTTCACAGGTTTTGCTTCATCTAACTTTTTCACGTTGATCGTGACGCCATAATCCGCTTCAATGTCTTTTGCTAGTTCGCGGATATGTTGATCGAGCCGGTCAAGTTCTGTTTGTTCAATATCACGTAAGTCAATCGAGAACGTTGTTTTACTTGGAATGACATTAATGCTGCCTGGTTCAACCTGGATTTGACCGAAGGTCACAACGGCCTGACTGTTATTCTTCACTTCGTTATGTAATTGAAGCATAAAGGCTGACTGGGCAATGACAGGATCTTTCCGTTCATCCATCGGTGTCACCCCCGCATGGCCTGCTTCACCGGTTATTTCAATATCATACCAATTTAACCCGACAATCCCACTGACTATTCCAACCGGTAAGTCTAATTGTTCGAGTACTTTCCCTTGTTCAATATGAACTTCTAAATAACCTAATAGCTGATCAACATCAGCTTTTATCTCAGTTAAGTCAAGTGGCTGATTTGTTGCTGCTGTTCTTGCTTCTTCAAGTGAGATTGACTGATTATCGATAGACGCTAACTCTTCTTCATGAAACGTCCCGGCAAAAGCACGGCTACCGATCATGCCGGTTTTAAACCGAGCCCCTTCCTCATCAGTAAAAGCAACGACTTCTAAGTGAAACGGTAACGTTAAATGCGTCTCACTCGCATGGCGTAAAAGTTCTAGTCCAACGATGACACCGAGTGTCCCGTCATATTCCCCGCCACTCACGACCGAGTCAATATGTGAACCAATCAGTAATGTTTTCGCTTCGGTATTTTCACTTGGATAGCGAATAAACAAATTACCAATCGCATCTTCTGTTGTATCTAACTCATGTGCTTGGGCTTGTTTCTTCAAATAATCTTTAGCCGCTCGTTCTTCTTTTGTAAAACTTAGTCGGGTAACACCAGAAACTGTGCTTGTATAAGTGGCTAATTGATTCAGGTCTTCTATCATCCTCTCTAAAGAAAGCATGACGCGTCACATCCTTTGTTTATAAATTAGGGATTACTGATTTTACTTTTATTCATTGTTATTTGCCGTTTTTGGTTGTCTATTTCCATTATAACAAATCATAGCAGCGTTTCTTGAATTTAAATGATTTTTGTTAATAATTCGTGCTATTTCCCGGGAAATATTAAAATCTGCTATTACTTTCTTTGATTTTAGCCTTTTATCTATTATGTTATTGCGGAAATAATAGATAAATACAACATCCGCCGTAGCTATTTACACCCTAACCACATGTGTTTTCATGTTTATCTTTTTTCATTTGTGATAAACTAACATTAGGGATAAAAGCTGGAACAGTCAAATTGATGAGGAGGATGTAGGAATGGAAAAAATGATTTTTGTTGAGACGGGTGTTGGGATTGATACCCATGGCCAAGACGTGACTAAGGCAGCCGTTCGTGCGGTCGTGAATGCGATTCATTATAACTCAATGCCCGGCATTAAAGACTTCTTACCTGAACAATCGCTACATAATATGAAAGTCAATGTCGTCTTAGGGGTTCCAACAGACGTGAATGAAGTAGACATTGATAGAATTAAAGCTGAGATTCCTTACGGAACCGTCACAGTTGATGTCGTGCCTGGTGGTCTAAAAACGACAAGCGGGATTTACCTCGAGGAACAACAAGACAACAACGACCTCATGTATATCGTCAATGCGGCCGTACAAGTAGGCTATTAATTAGCCTGCTTTTCTTTCTAACACGAAGTAAGCGTTATCATTTTACGCGTTACTTTTTTCTATCACCGTTTTAGTATGTTTGTGTTTATTCCTTTGTTTTCTTTTTTATTTTTTTTTATTTTCTTTTTATTTTTATTTTTTATTATATTAGGAGGCTATCGATATGTATAAACCAAGCGATTCACGTTACGACAACATGACGTATAACCGGGTCGGAAATTCCGGCTTAAAATTACCTGCGATTTCTTTAGGGTTATGGAACAACTTTGGTGAACCAGATTCATTCGAAAATCAGCGGGCGATGTTAACCCGAGCCTTTGATTTAGGGATTACCCATTTTGACCTCGCCAATAACTACGGTCCTCCCGCTGGTTCAGCAGAAGAGAACTTCGGTAGAATTTTAAAGAAAGATTTCGCCGGGTTCCGTGATGAGCTAGTGATTTCATCTAAAGCCGGCTTTCATATGTGGGATGGTCCTTATGGTAACTGGGGCTCAAAGAAATATCTTGTCTCAAGTCTTGATCAATCTCTTAAACGAATGGGTTTAGACTACGTTGATATTTTCTATCACCACCGTCCAGACCCAGACACCCCGCTTGAAGAAACAATGCAAGCTCTTGACTTAATCGTCAAACAAGGAAAAGCGCTGTATGTTGGGATTTCTAACTATGACGCCGAACAAACAAAACAAGCAGTTAAAATTTTAAAAGAACAAAAAACACCGTTCATTATTCACCAAGCGTCTTACTCAATGTTAAACCGTTGGGTCGAAGAATCGCTGCTGGATGTGTTAAAAGCAAACGGCGCTGGTGCCATTGCGTTTGTCCCACTCGCCCAAGGATTACTCACAAGTAAGTACTTAAAAGGGGTACCAAAAGATTCACGCGCAAGTAAAGCCCATATCCCGTTCTTAAACGAAAAAGATATTAAAGAAGACGTCATCAACAAAGTGATTGAACTGAATGAAATGGCCCGCTTACGGGATCAATCACTCGCTCAAATGGCCCTTGCTTGGGTTCTGCGTGATAACACGGTCTCAAGTGCTCTCATTGGGGCCAGTAAAGTGAGTCAAATTGAAGAGAATGTGAAGACGCTTGATAACTTACACTTCTCTAGTGATGAACTCGCAAAAATTAATGAGATTTTAAAAGATCACTAAGGTATTGGCCTATTTCAAAGAATCATTCTCCTGGCTCATTTGGTTTAGCTAGGAGGATGATTCTATTTGTTTCTTTTAAATTAAGACGGATATAATCTCTGATAATACGTATAGCCACTAAGCAGTAAGTCGAATCCCCCGACTAATGCGAGAATACCACCTACTGTTCTGACATTCCTCGTGGGCGTATATGACACGTACCCTGTCTGGTAGAACGATTCGACCTAAGCAAGTCGTGTTCCTGGAACGCACTATTTCTCCAACAGGCTTTAATAGATGTTAAGAAAATAGGTTTGTGGCGGTTGAAACCTATGCTTAGTTGAACCAGCATGGGTCACCTTTAGGGTGTCTATACGGAACCCCCTGCCTAACATTCATTAGAATGTTAGGCAGGAGTAGTTCGATTGAATACGTTAAAGAACTATTATAAAATGAACAAAAGATAGATTCTAAAACTGGAGGAATATTCTTATGAAAAAATTTAAACTAACAAAAAACTTTTCATCATCGTTTGGAAATATAAGCTATGATATTCAAGGAGAAGGTCCGCCAATTATTCTTGTTCATGGCACTCCGTGGTCATCATTCAACTGGCGACATATAATTCCTGCACTAAGTCAGTGGTTCACTGTGTACTATTATGACCTTTTAGGTTATGGACAGTCCGAAAAACCAAATGGAAATGTTTCACTTGGAATACAGGATAAAATATTCTCAGAACTTCTCGATCATTGGGATTTGAAAAATCCTATAGTAATTGGACATGATTTTGGAGGCACTACTGTTTTAAGAACACACCTTTTGCGAAAAAGGAATTTTGAAAAAATCATACTTGTTGATCCTGTTGCGATTGCGCCTTGGGGATCTGATTTCTTTTCACATGTGAACAAGCATGAAAAAGTTTTCCAAGGCATTCCTGAGTATATACATAAATCAATGGTTTCAACCTATGTCCAAGGAGCAAAATATAAAGCAATGGACCAAGAAACATTAGAAGGCATTGTTGAGCCTTGGCAGAGTCCTAAAGGTCAAAGTGCCTTTTATCGTCAAATTGCACAGGCTGACCAAAAATATACCGATGAAATAGAATCACTATACAGTAAAATTACTCAGCCCGTGTTAATTGTTTGGGGAGAGCAAGACAGTTGGATCCCTTTAGAAAGCGGGCATAAATTACACAATAAAATAAAAACATCAACATTCACTTCAATCCCTAACGCAGGACATTTAGTGCAGGAGGATCAACCTACCGAACTTATGTCATGCATTTTAAAGTTTTTGTTTGATAAGTATGCTTAATTTTTTTCAGTAATAGGGCGCTTAACAACTACTCTCATCGGGGCAAGTAAAATGAGTCAAATTGAAGAGAATGTGAAGACACTTGATAACTTACATTTCTCTAGTGATGAACTCACAAAGATTAATGACATCCTAAAAGATCACTAAGACATTTTAAAAAATCATCCCCCTGGCTTATCTACTTAAGCTAGGAGGATGATTTTATTTATCTATTTGAGCTATAATTTCTGGTAATACAAATAGCCACTGAGCAGTAAGCCGAAGCCCCCGATTAATGCAAGAATACTACCTACTGTTCTGACATTCGCCGTCGTTGTCGTATAGACCCGCTCATAATCAATCGTAGCCATTCCTCCACCATTTTGCTCCAAGGCAATATTGCCAAACATTTCACCAAACAGTCCTGAGGTGAAAATTAAAACAAAACCAATCACGGTCAGACTTACTAATGATAGATATGCCATTTTTCCAACGTTATTTTTCATAGCATCACCCTCCTCAACTTTTTCACATATTTACTATATTATATACATGAAGTTACTCATTATACCATTATTAGTTTTTAACACCTAATGTTAAGTAATTACTCTCGAATGAACATTGTGTGGAAAAGTCATCGTGGTGAGTCGTTTTATTTTTTATTAAATAGTTATCCACAACACTATCCACAAAAAGCTTACTTTTTAATTATTCACTGCTTTTCAACAGGAAACCCACAGTTTTTCCCCGGAAATGTCTGATTTGTTTACACAATATTTACGACCGATTCATTTATTTAGTGTTCGAACCTCCGTTCTCACCTATATCTAGCGAGTTACTCACAATTCTGTCCACACCCTGTGAATAACTTTTCTGTTTATACACAAAAACCCACTTCTTTTACCTAAAGTTTAGGTAAACAAGCGGGTTTCTCTTAGTTTCACTATTTGGATTGTGTGGATAACTCAAATTCTGTCGTTTGAACAACTTGGTCGCGGTAATACGTCACCAGAATCGTTTCACCTGGTTGTTTTGCTTGATACAAATATTTTCGTAAGTCAATCATATCAGCAACGGGAGTCTCATCTAGCTTTACAATCACATCAAGTGCTTGTAAGCCGGCATCATCCGCTGGTGAACCAGGAACGACCGCATTAAGTACCACGCCTGCTTCAACATTCTCAGGTAAGTTTAATGTCTCTTCCCAGCGGTCTCTTGGTACTTCCATTAAGCTATAGGCTTCAATCCCTAAAAAGGCACGTCTGACTTGACCACTTGATTCTAATTCTTCAATGATTGGAATCGCCTCATTGATCGGAATCGTAAAGCCAATCCCTTCGACACTCGATTCAGCAATCTTCATCGAATTGATCCCAATGAGATGTCCTTCGGTATTTAACAATGCGCCACCACTATTCCCTGGATTAATCGCGGCATCGGTCTGCATCACTTCAACTTGCCAGTCAGCTTGATTGTTGCCACTTAAATCAATCGGGATCATCCGTTCTTTCCCGCTGATAATACCTTTGGTGACTGAACCAGATAAGTCAAGACCGAGCGGATTCCCAATCGCAATCACCGCTTCACCGACTTTAATCAAGTCAGAGTCACCAAAGGTAATCGCCTTCTCAATTGGCCCTTTGTCAATTTCAACGACCGCAAGGTCAGTATAAGGGTCCGTTCCAAGGATTTGTGCGTCTAAGCGCTCTCCAGTCGAGAGGACGACACGTACGTCATTTGCACCTTCTACGACGTGATGGTTGGTAACGATGTAAGCTTTGTCCGTTGTGAGCTTATAAATAACACCCGAACCTGTCCCACCTGATTGTTGGGGGAAGAGGCCTAAAAAGTTCTCACCAACACTTTCAATTCCAACAACGGTTGGGGTTGCGTGTTCAATCATGGTCGTTAAGTCTGATATTTGTTCGGTCCTTACTTGTTGAATCGGTATGTTCTGTCTTAAGTCTTCCTTATCCACAACCGTATACGGGAGTATCCCTGTACTTGCGATATACGGTAAAGCAACCGCAAATAAAAAGGCACCTAAGATAAAGGCGATTAAAACCGCTAACCACTTTCGTTCCCGTCGTTTATAACGGTAATGTTTCTTACGGGTCCCATCATCATAATAGACCATCGCTCACACATCCTTTAATCATTTAAGTGATAAAGTGCTGTTGATTCGTTTGGATCGGTATCAAAGATTTTTAGGCCGTGATTAATCGGAAAATCTTTCTCAGTTAAATGTTGTTCTACGGCCATTCGCGCTAAATCTTTCATGTTGTTATCTTTACTTAAGTGCGCTAAATAAATCCGCTTTGTCGCATCTGAAATAATATCTTCTAAAGCGATGGCCGCATCTTCATTTGAGACATGGCCATAGTCGCCTAAAATTCGTCGTTTCACACTCCACGGATAGCGTCCCATCTGTAACATTGAAATATCGTGATTCGCTTCGAAAATAAGCGCATCAGATGCTTCAACGGTTTTTTTAATCCGGTCAGATACGTAACCAAGATCGGTCACGAGCGAGACTTTTTTGCCATTGTGATGAAACGTATAAAACATCGGGTCGGCCGCATCGTGTGAAACGGCAAACGACTCAACATCAATCCCATTAAAACATTGGACTGTCTCCATATCAAAGGTAAACTTTTGATCAAGTGAGAGTTTCCCAAGCTTACCCTCCATCGCTTCCCATGTTTTTTCATTCGCATAAATCGGCAACCGATGCTTACGGGCAAAAATACCAAGGCCTTTAATGTGATCACTATGCTCATGAGTCACAAGTATCCGCGATAAAGATTTTGGATCAACATCAATCGATTGAAAGAGTTGATCGAGTTTTTTTCCACTTAAACCCGCATCAACCAAAATACGTTCGTTGTCTGTGCCAATATAAAATGCATTGCCTGAGCTACCTGAGGCAAGTACAGAAAAGCTTAAAGTCATTCAGATTCCACCTCAGTTAATTGTTGATAAGTTGTGATAAACGGCTGTCTAATCGAAGATAATAATGTATCCTCTTCCTCCCGGTCTTCATCTAGTGAGTAATACGTATATTGACGTGATGAACCCGGCATTAACAGCGTGACAAAGTCATCGAGCGTTTCAGTAATAAAGTTTGTATATTGCGGGTAGTCATGTCCTTCAATGGCGTTAATGAAATAATCGACCGTGCCATTCACACTTACTTGCCACGTTGGATTAAGTAACTGTTCACCGCTAGGTAGTGAGACAAGGTTATGATAACCTAATTCAACATCCGATATTTCATCACCTGTTTTTAATATATTCGAATTATGATACATCCGGTAGACAGCATCATATTCTGTGATTAAAGTTTGTTCATTTTCTTCTTGGTCTTCTTCGACAACATCAAGCGCGCGCATCATATAATGTGTCATTTCTCCAGCATCATTCACTTTAACAAATAACACAGCTTGTGTGTTATAAAAAATCGGGTAGTTAATCCGCTGAAAGAACACGATGAGGCCTGCTTCTTCTAGATAACGGTACTCCTCGAAAGTACCACCTAAATACACATGTTGGGTGAGCGCAGCTGTAAAAGCTTCATCATCACCGATTGATAACGCGACAGGTGACGTCATCCGGGAGAAGAGTGTGGTAGCATTGGCTACAACGACTTCTTGATTGGTGAGTTCTCCGGCGATATTTTCTACTTCATTGAAGTTATAGCTATTTGTATAAAGAAGAGGTGCTTCAAGTACTTCTTGGTCTAATTGACCGAGTCCAGAAATATTTAACTCTAGTTCTTCTTCTTTTGATGCTTCAGGTAAGGCGGAGAGTGTCTCATCTTCTCGGTCAATCAGTTGTTTCGCTAGAAACACATTAAGCACAAGAAAACAAATAATAAACAGGGATTTAATTTGACCCCATTGCATGCGCCATCCCTCCTTTCGCTTCTTCTAACGGAAGAACGAGTGGACTATAGCCATACACGCCTTTAACATACCAGGTCGGTGTGAGCGCATAAACTTGCCCTTGGCTATCGGATTGTTCCGTTAGCCGGTAACCGAGTACAACGTCATAAATAGCCGTTCCTTGATAATTCGGTCCATTTAAAATCTCGATCACCGCTTCTGCACTTGGAACACTTGACGTTTCTTGTCCAATCCCGCGTTGAGCTAACATCATAATGAGTGGGTGATAGTATTGATAGACACTATCATTATGCCAGCGCACCATAATTTCCGTTAGATCCCGGTCATAAAAGATTGGCGTATCTTGATACGTTAACGTATAGGTGACTTCGTTTGATGTTGCCGTCTGGTTAATGCCACTTAGTTGATACCCAAACGGTTCTTTAAAGGTAAACCCTAAATGGGTATTAATAAAATTCTGGACTTTATCAAACAATTGATTAGGTGAAGGCTGTACTAACTGATCAAGTGATTCATTAGTTGGATTGGTAAATTCTATCCCGCGGCCATCAACAATCATTTCTCTTGTCCCATCGATATAGTTCGTATCACCACCATACGTATACGCGCTGCGCACAATCGATGGTTTACTGAATAAGAGATTAATGAAATCGTCTTGACTCAGCTCTGTATAGGCAAATAACTTCGTCTGTTTAGTCAAAGTCTCAGGTAAATAAATCAATGCCCCTCTTGTTCCTTCAAAGGTTAAGTAACGATAAGGTTCTTCTTCTGCATTAAATATTTGCGTAAAAAGCTCCACGTTTTGTGAAAAGTTTTGGGCACTAGCAACAATAACTTCATCATCGCCATCATTCACAAAAAGAATCTGATAAAGATCATGTCCTTCTAAGAAGACGATCCGGTTAAAATCTCCTGAGGGGACATACGTCTCAGCATCAACATTAAACAAGTCCATTAACACTCCGCTCGGTAGAGCGGTCTGAAAAACGACTTCAAGGCGATTGGGTTCTTCTTGATACCAAATTTCATTCATGGTAATTCTAGAGAAATTATAAAGCGAAAGATTTTTAAGCGCTTCGTTAAAGCGCGTCATTCGCTCATCTGACTTTAACCCAACTGGTGTCTCGAGTTGTTCATTGTGACGAATCATCTCAACAGGTTTAATAACCTCAGAACGAGACAGTTTTACGCCCCCATCAAATTCGGCATCGATTAAGTCTTCTTGTTCGGTCTGCATTTGGTAGTTCGGCTGATCACTCCACAGCGCAAAGGTAAGGATTAAACTCGATGTGATCAGTAAGATTAATATAAATGATTTAATATGTTCGATAGGCATCATGACACCCCTCGTTTTCGTGCGATTAATGGCAGTGTAAAGAAAACTTTTGTGCCTTTTTTTTCTTCTGATTCTGCCCATATTTGTCCGTGATGATTTTGAATAATCTCTCTGGCGATCGCAAGACCAAGACCTGTTCCGCCGAGTTGACGTGACCGGGCTCGGTCCGCGCGGTAAAAACGATCAAAGATTTTATCGAGTTTATCCGGTGGAATACCCGGCCCTTGATCTTGAATCATCACCTTGATTCGATTTCTTTCTTTGGTCACTTTAAAGCGAATCAC
The DNA here is from genome assembly GCF_900115605.1 of Halolactibacillus halophilus. GTDB lineage: Bacteria > Bacillota > Bacilli > Bacillales > Amphibacillaceae > Halolactibacillus > Halolactibacillus halophilus. Next base: position 4,240 of record NZ_FOXC01000043.1, on the reverse strand, counting down.
CCCTTCTGGTGGTGAGTACTTTAAAGCATTCGACATAATGTTATCAATAACTTGAATAATTTTATCTTTATCCATCCATAAGAAAATACTATCTTTCGGAATTGTTCGGTCGATCCGGACCCTTTCGTCTTTGTTCATTTCAGAGCGGTCAAGAACGTGGTGGAAGAACGGAATGACATTGACGCGTTCTTTCATCATATCCATCTCTTTGTGATCCATTTTAGATAACTGTAATAAGTCATTGACTAAGCGAATCATTCGTTCAGTTTCATTCTGTGTGACTTCTAAAAAATGTGGGGCAATATCTTTATTTTCCCACGCCCCGTCCGTTAAAGCTTCTAAGTAACTTCGCATGGTTGTTAGCGGCGTTCTTAACTCATGCGATACATTAGAGACAAATTCACGGCGTTCGCTTTCGACTTTTTCTTCTTCAGTTACGTCACTAAGGACGGTAATTAAGCCGCTAAACCGCTCATATTCATCTAAAACAAACGTGAAGTTGGCTTTGAGTAAAAAGAACTGTTCATCATCGCTCATATCAATCGTAATTGAGCCTGAATCTTGCATTTCTAATATATCGACGGTTGATTCATCAATATTTAACACCTCAAAGAGTGACTGCCCTTTTAATTGTTCCAACGTTTGTCCTAATAGTACCATCGCGGGCTCATTCATTAAGGTAATCTCACCTTGTTCATTAGTCGCAATAACACCATCAGACATATTAGATAGAATCGAACTAAGTTTTCGACGTTCTTCCTCAGTAATTAAATTCGCAACTTTGATCCGTTCTTTCATTTCATTAAATGTATCGGCGAGTTGACCGATTTCATCGACGCCATAGATATTAACTTTTTGAGAGAAGTCACCCTCCGCCATGATTTTCGCTTGTTCACGCATTTCTGTGATCGGCTTAGTGATGGCTTGAGCGACGAGAATACCAACAAGCGCACTAATGGCAATCGCGATTAACGTCCCATTTAAAAAGATCCGGTTAATACTTTGAAGTTGGCTATAAACATCTTCCATTGAGGCTTCTAAATAAATCGCCCCGAGTGATTCTTCTTCATTACTAGTGATTGGGATAATGTGAACGAGATGTCGCTCACCTGTCTGAGCGTTACGTTCAATCGATCGAACCGGTGTCCCGGACATAATAACAGACCGCACGCGACTTTCACCCGACACTAATTTCCCGACATCCGTTGCTTCAGTGTTCGTTCCAACAATCCGAAACTGACGGTCCACGATTTGAAGGCGTGAGTAGTCATCATCACGCCCATAAAAAGCTAATACATTCGCAATGTCCTGTTCTAATGTTAAGCCTTCCTCTGTATCTGTTCGGTCTGTTGTAAAAGCTTCCCGAACATTATAATTAAGCACTTCTAAACGATCTTCAATCGAATCTTCAAAGCTCTGTTTTAAATCGGTCTCTAGTCGCTGAGCAAAATAAGCACCGATGACCTGAATCGCGAGGAGTAATAGTAAAATCATAATCGCAATAATTTTCCAGCGAATCGATTGAAAGAAACTGACTTTCTTCATAGCATTACTCCTGTTCAGGATTTCTTAAATAATAGCCAACCCCGCGTCTAGTAATTAACCACATCGGGTGACTAGGTGTGTCTTCTATTTTTTCGCGTAACCGTCTCACGGTCACATCAACTGTCCGGACATCACCGTAATAGTCATAACCCCAAACTGTCTCAAGAAGGTGTTCGCGCGTCATTACTTGACCGGTGTGACGGGTTAAGTAATGAAGGAGCTCAAATTCACGGTGAGTAAGATCAACTTGTTTACCTGACTTGGTCACACTATATAAGTCAGGATGAATGACAAGTTGGCCAACTTCAATATCATTTGACTGTTGACTTTCCACTGGTTGTTGTTGGCGGCGTAAATTGGCCTTTACTCGCGCAATCACTTCGCGGTTACTAAAGGGTTTGGTGACATAGTCATCTGCCCCGAGTTCTAATCCAAGTACTTTATCAATTTCTGAATCCTTCGCCGTCAACATAATAATTGGCATGTTGTGGGTTTTACGTACTTCACGGCACACTTCGTTGCCGTCTTTATTCGGCAACATAATATCTAAAAGGATAAGGTCAGGATTCTCTGCCTGTGTTTTTGCGATAGCTTCATCACCATCATAGGCACAGATAACCTCATACCCCTCTTTTTCTAAGTTGAACTTCAATATATCTGCGATTGGTTTTTCATCATCTACTACTAATATTTTATAAGCCATACGTGATCCTCCTTCGATTTTTCACAGCTACTATCATTTTACCTTACTTCACCCTAAATTAAAAACTAAACCATTGAATGCCCGACTAAACATTCTACCGAATGTTAGTGAAAGGTGTCTTCTCGCTCTAAGACGATTAAAAACCTCCATTACTGTCTCTCGAAGTAATGGAGGTTTCATTATTGTATGTCGTTTAGTAAAGAACGGTTGTTGGGTTAATATTTGATCCGTTTTTAATCACTTCAAAGTGTAAGTGAATACCGGTTGAGCGACCCGTTGAACCCATTGTTCCAAGGACAGCGCCTTTTGGTACGGTTTGACCAACATTTACACTCACATTTGAAAGGTGAGCGTATAATGTTTTGTAGCCATTATTGTGGTTCACGACTAAGTAGTTACCATAACCAGAACCATAACTTACTTTTTCAACCACACCATTGTCACTTGCGAGAATGTTGCGGTTTGATGGGCGTGCTATGTCAATCCCTTTATGGAATGAACCCCAACGAGGTCCGTAAGGACTTGATAAGTAGCCACCAACAGCTGGCCAGCTAAAATCACCGGTACCGCGTGATGAGATCACTTTTGTTCCTTTTTCGACCTTATTATCAACAGCTTCTTTTGTGACTGTTGATTCAAGTACTTCTTTTGATGCGACTTTACCATTCACAAGTTCCATATCGTATGTCACGTCTTTAGCACCATCGCTACCTTCTGTGATCGTACGTGTTTCGCCTTTATATAACGCATCTGTTTCTTCTACGATTGTTTCAAATTTAATAACTTCTTCGACTTGTTCCTCTTGGTTAACGACCACATCAACAAATGGTGCGTAAGCAGTGACGTTAATTTCTTGGTCGATTTGAAGTACTGATTCTTCTGTTAAGTCTTGATTAATTTCAAGTAATTGATCAAGGCTAACATCATATTGATTCAAGATACCAAACAACGTATCGCCCGTTTCTACAGTGTGAATCTTATCTGTTAGCGTCCCTTTTCCTAACAATCTTAAGCCTTCATCGACTGATAATAATTCGTCTTCGCTCACAATGTTTGTTGTTGTTTCAACCGGACGAGAAAAAGTGACAGCTTTAATTGTGACGTTATCTTGTACAACAGGCTCGCCTTCAGACTCAATAAGTGCTTGTAAGACGTCTTCACTGACATATTGCTTTTGATAGTTAAAGAGTAGCGTGTCAATAGCTGCTTGGTCTTTAAAGTATCCAACGGTTTCACCATCAAATTGTAGGGCTGTTGCTTTCACATCAATCTCAAGTGCGTCTTCAACTTGTTCAACCGTCTTTTCTGCTTGGTCGGTTAATTGAAAAGCTGTTTCTTTCACAAAAGTCACGTCTTGTTTTACTCCTAATGTATAGGCATCATCACGTGCTTTTGTTTCTTGTTCGATCGCTGTCTCAATCGCTTTTTCTACTGTTTCTTTATCGTTTACAGGACCGATATGCACATCATCAAGATACACATGATAGATCGTGTTGAGTTTAACATTGTCACTTGCGTAAGCAACATTTTGTTGGATGTTTAAAGCTCCAACAACCAGGGTAACTAGTAGAGTAGTGAAGAGCGCAATCAATATATTCTTTTTTGTGATATGTTTTGTTAATTTAGGTAACATAGTTAAATCCTCCTATTAAGGAACGGTTAATTTTTTCGACTCTTGTAGCTTACCATAGGTATATTTAAGAATGAAACCCTTTTAATCATAATGTAATATAACTGTATCAAACCTGCCATATAACGGAAATGTGCTTTTTTCTTCTTTTATATTGATATCAACGCATCGATTTTTTTGTTTTTTGTAAGAATAACTTACTAGGCCTATATAAGGGGATTTATCTTGATGCTGAGATGGCATCAAAAAGCCGCACAGCGATTAATCGGTTGTATAATATTTGGTGTTGGTGAAGGGATTTTAAGTGAGACAGAGATTGCTCACTTAAATAACTCACTAGCACCTTATTTCTGCCTAAATGT
>NZ_FOXC01000041.1 GCF_900115605.1 Halolactibacillus halophilus | reverse complement strand
TTATATAAGCGATTTGAAAAAATGGCCTTCATGCCCATGATACACACCCTCTCTTTTTTTGTGACGGTCATTGTTAGTGCTTTAATTATACCATGCGGAATATATGTTTGTCACTTCAAAAATATTCAAAACAAACAATTCATCACCCACCTAGTGCTGACGCACTTGAGGAAGGTGTCTTCTCGCCTTAATGCGATAAAAAAATACTAGTCCGAAGGACTAGTATTTTAAATGTAGTTATTATGCTTCAACTACTTGCTTACCATCGTATTGTCCACACGCGCGACAAACATGGTGAGGTTTTGTAAGCTCACCACAATTTGAGCAAGCTACCATACCTGGTACATGTAATTTTTTATGTGTACGACGTTGATTCTTAACTTTCTTAGACGTTTTTCTTTTTGGTACTGCCATGTCTTACACCTCCTTCACTTCCGAAACGAAAACCTTTATACATAGGGCAAAACGTGAGTGAGCACGTGCCCTTATTGATTTTCATTTTTATCATCAGTTAATAATGATTGTAGTTTGGATAAGCGTGGGTCGATTTTCTCTTCCTGCTCATCTTCATCAACAACAGCCCAACCATCACCTGCTGTTAATGCATGTTTCTCGATAGTCTCCTGATCCGCATAAACACGGAAAGGAATCTCCAATAATACATTTTCCTTTATAAAAGGTGTTAAGTCAAGTAATTCTCCTTTAATCGGATGAATTTCTGACTCATCTTCTTTGGTATAAAATGGGTCAATCGAAAACACTTCAATTGTGTTAATATCAAAAGGATAGGGAACATCCGCAAGTGAACGAGCACATGGGAGCACCATCAAGCCTTTAATATGAAGATTAACGGTAATTGTTTTATTTTGGACTGTCGCCTCACCTGATACCTCAACCGATCCAATCTGTCTGATATCATTGTCGAATGATTCGAGCTCAGAAAGGTCTGTTTTCCCTTCAAACGTAAAAGGTGTTTGTTGAAGGATCTTTTGAATCGATATTTTCATATTCATCACCTCAGAAAGCACAAACTTTATTTTAAAAGTAAATGCGGTATTTGTCAATATTTTTTCTTTACACCCACCATCTTTTTTTGAAAGATGGTGAATAAACCCGTTACTAGTTATGATACAATACCGTTAAGGAAAGGGGTTTTTTTATGCATGTGCTAGGATTAATAGTTGAATATAATCCATTTCATAACGGACATCTCTATCATATCGAACAAGCCCGTAAGAAGTCAAACGCTGACGTTGTCATTACAATCATGAGTGGACAATTTCTACAACGCGGTGAGCCCGCGATTATCGATAAATTCACTCGTAGTAAAATGGCCGTGTTACACGGTAGTGATCTAGTCATTGAGTTACCGACAATTTACGCGATTCAACACCGCGATCTATTTTGCTTCAGTGCTGTTAGTATCCTTAACGCCCTCGGTGTTGATACGATTATTTTCGGATCCGAATCTGGTGATATCATACCGTTTCTTGAACTTGTCGCAAGTGAACATGACCAAAAAGAAAAATTAGATCAAATCATTCAAGGTGAGTTAAGAGAAGGAAAAAGCTACCCAAAAGCTTACTCAAACGCACTTAAAGAACTTGGTATTCTAGCCATGGAGGACCACTTACCTAACAACAGTTTAGGCATTGGTTACGTACGAGCTGTATCAGAAATTAACCCTAATATTAAGATTGATACAATCAAACGTCAACAAACAGATTATCATACGACTAACTTATCTAGTCCTATCGCGAGTGCGACAAGTATTAGACAAGCGATTAAACAAGCGGGATTACGTTCATCACTAGCTGAGATTCAAACAACGATGCCCGATAAGGCTTATCAGCTATTAGAGGACCATGAGGACGTCTTTCACGATTTGAATGATTATTATCCCTTCATTCAACATAAACTCTTGACAACAGCGCCTATCGCCTTAAAGCAGATCCACGGGATGGTTGAGGGGATTGAACACCGCTTAATAACAGCGGCTAAAAAAGCATCGACAGTGACATCTTTTATTGACAGTGTCAAAACAAAACGTTACACAGCGACACGGATTCAGCGGTTATTAATTCATCTCTTACTGAATCTTGACCGAGATACCGTTAACCGAGCAATCAATCTGTTACCCCACTTACCAATGGTAAGAAGCCTCGCTCAGTCAACAAAAGGTGAACAGTATTTAAACATAATTAAAAAAGAACGACCTATCACGGTGCTAACAAAAGTCACCAGAGACTTACCTGAGTATCTTGACATTGATATTCGAGCATCACAGGTTTATCACCTATTTAATCAACAAAAAATTAAACGTGAATTTTTACCTCCTTATAGACAAAAAGGAACCCGAGATTAGTCTCAGGCTCCTTTTTGTGTTTACTTTATCATAATGGTCCACTCTGTATCATGAGCTATCTAAAAACTATTTAAATAATCAAGCGCGTCACTAACGTTGTCAACCGGGACAATCACCATATCACTGCCGATGGCTTCTTTCGTTTGTTTAGCCGTTTGATAGTTCGAGTCACTACGCCCACCTTCATTTGGCGCAAAGAAAATCTCACACCCTTCTTCATCGGCTGCGACAACTTTTTTATCTACTCCACCAATTCGACCAACATTGCCTTCATAATCAACTTCACCCGTACCAGCGATTTTTTTACCGTGAGTTAAATCGCCCACTGTTAATTGATCATACAGTTCTAGTGTAAGCACTAAACCAGCACTAGGACCGCCGATATCACCACTGAAAAACTCCACTTCCCTCGATAAAGAAACTTCTCGATTGGTAACGAGTTGGATACCAATACCGATTGTCTCAGGTTGATCAGGAAAAGGGACTAACTTAATTGCTGTTTCGAATGTTTCCGCTTCTCTTTTTACTGTAAAGGTTAATGTATCGCCTTCATCATAACCATCCACGAGCGAAATTAAATGATCGGCATCGGTAATTTTCTCTCCATTAACTTCAAGGATTTTATCTCCCATCACTAACGTATCCGCAGCAGGCATCCCATCTAATACATTAACAACATAGACCCCTTCATAATTGACCGTATAATCAACACCTGCTAATTCATAAGCGACAAGTGTCGCTGCTTGTTGCGAATTTTCCATTACGAGTAATTGCTCACGCATATAATCATCGCGGTCATATCCTTCTGGAAAAACATCTTCTAAGTCATACACCTCTTGATAATCACTAAATTGTGACAATAACAATTGAATGGGTGTCGCTTGTCCACCTCTAACTGTTACTAAGTGAAAGTCACCTGTATCACTCTGCTGATCACGGTCACTTACCGCAACCACTTCATTTAACGGGTCTGCTGTCCCAGGTCGGTAGATATAATAGGGTAACGGAAGAAAAGTACCCACCAAAATAAGTAAAATTAAAACAATGGTCAGCCCATAACGTTTGATCAAAATCATCACTCTTTTCTGTTTTGATATTTCCACTATAGCGAGTCCGTTTCGTTTCTTCAACCAATATACTTTAGGAGGTTCAAGCAGCGGCTTACTCATCTCTTACTGTTAGATAGTCTTTTTTTGCTTCTGATTCTACTTTGGCTAATCCTGCAAAAAAAACTCAGCTAATGCCTTGCTTTCTAAATACGTAAAAAGAACCAAGTCCATTCAATATAACAGGACTCAGTTCCCTTGTATAACTTTTAATAACATGACCCTTCAGCAATAAGTAGAAAAAACTGTGCTCTTAGCTATATTTTTGTTTGAGTGCTGTTTCAACACAAGGAGGAACAAGGTCTTCCACATTCGCATCATATTTGGCGACTTCTTTTACCATACTTGAACTTAAGAACGAATATTTGTTATTTGACATGATGAAAAACGTTTCAACATCTTTATTTAATTTACGGTTCATTGATGTGATTTGCAGTTCATATTCAAAGTCACTCACCGCGCGTAATCCCCGAACAACGGCACAAGCATGTTTTTCACGCGCATAATCCATTAAAAGTCCGCCGTGTGAATCAACAGAAACGTTGTCTAAGTGAGCAATAGATTTTTTTAATAAATCCATACGCTCCTCTGTGTTAAACAACGGTGTTTTTGCATCGTTATGAAATACCGCTACAATAATATGGTCAAACACCTTACTTGCTCGTTCAATTATATCGAGGTGACCGTAGGTGACAGGATCAAAACTACCTGGACAGATCGCTAATTTAGTCATCGGTACCATCCTTTCGTTTATACAATGTAATAGCTGTCGTACCTCCATAGTTTTCACTGCGCTCTTTTTCAAAGCCGCTAATCACATCTGGAAAGGTTAAATCCGTATCATGTTCCAATATCAATAATGTTTCTTCATGAGCGATGTCCAAATCGGCAATCTGCTTTAATAATTTTTGATAGAACCCTTTATAATAGGGCGGATCTAAAAAGATATAATCAAAGGTTAATCCACGCTTTTTTATTGCTTTTAACGCGCGAAAGGCATCATTTCGATAAACCTCAGCGCATGGGGTCAATTGAAGCATTTCTAAATTATTATGTATCGTTTGAATTGCTTGTTTTTGCTGGTCAACAAAAATAACATGATCCATTCCTCGACTGAGTGCTTCAATACCTAAATTGCCGCTGCCCGCGAATAAATCAAGTGCCTGTCCACCTTCAAAGTAGGGACCCATTCGATTAAACAATGATTCTTTAACTTTATCCGTTGTTGGACGCGTTTCTTTACCTGGTACTGCTTGTATCCGGCGTCCTTTATGTTCACCTGCGATGACACGCATGTGTCTCACCTCCTATAAATAACAAGAAAAACACCTGCAGAAAAACCTGCAGGTCAAAATTATATTCCCATCTCATACTCGTACTCTTTCGTTTTTTGAATACTTTTATTTTCGTATGTTGTACGAATAAATGGCTTATATGATTGATCAACTTTTGATACAAACGGGAGACGCTCAAGTTTTGTTACTTTTTCTTCAATGTCTGTTTGATCGACGTAAATAACCGCATAACGTAATTTCCTTGAAACACTAATCAGATGGCCATAACGTTTCAATTGCTTAATATTTTTCATGTGTTGAAACCATACAATCAGTGCTTGTCGTTCAGTTCTTATCATGTTCATCCCACCTAATTATGCGCCGCAACCACAGCCGCCACCCGTACTACAGCCTTTACTATGTTCAGTGAATAGTGCACCGTCTTTTTCAACAACGATGTCTGTACTAATACTAAAGGCCAATGTTTCAGCTATCTGGTCCAATAACGCTTGTAATTTTCGTTCAGCAACTTTAAATTTTGCTACAGATTCATTTAAATCAACCTCACGTTTTAATAAACGCGTGTCCTTTAACACCTGACTATAATCAGGGTGATAACGACCAAAACGTTCCACCTCTTCATAGTCTTGCTTCTTTTGTTCAAACTGACGAATGAGACGTTGTGCCTCTTTGTCTTCCTTTAAAGCTAGCCTTCTATTCTTAAACTCATGAAATGTTTCTGAGTGTTTAATCATTGAAACGATACGGTCCGCATCATCTAATAGTTCTATTGTCTCAGTTGTTACGATCACAAAACAACACCTCCACCCTTTTACTATATCAGTAAATCATAAAATTGAAAAGGCATTCGAAAAAAATGCAGCTTCTATACCCGCAAAAGCATTTTTTTGGATTTAACACTTTTTCTTGCGATATAATTATTGAAGAATTACGTTAGCGTTAATAAGGATTTAATGTTAATTAAATATTTTTTAAAACTCAAGATTAACCCTATTCAAACCAAGTTCATCGTGGTATATTTCAATCAGAAGCTTTTTAGATAAATGACGGAGGGAATTTAGTTGAGCACACTTTTATCAAAGCGCCAATGGGCGTACCTATTTATCGGAGTTTTACTCCTAGTATTCGCAATCTATATTATGCCGGTATCGTTACCACTAATTTTAGCGTTTATTACGGCACTATTTTTAAATCCATTAATCAAATTAGTTGAGCATCGTTTCCAACTAAACCGAAAAATAAGCACGACCATTATATACTTAATATTTTTGATTTTATTTGTTGTGCTTGGGACTTACGTCATTACAGTCATCGTTACCCAATTAATTTCACTCGTAGAAAATGCGCCGGATTATATTTTACAAATCAACAACTTGTTGCTTGATTGGAGCGGCGATTTAGAAAAAGTCATGGCCGATTTACCGAATGAATTTGTAAAAGAAGTTAATAACAGTATTCAAAGTTCCGTTCAGTCGGGTACAGAACTTTTACGTGATGTTTTACGTGTCGATCGTTTGGCTGCCATTGTGGCCGCTGTCCCTAACTATATTGTGAGTTTTATCGTTTATTTAATCGCGCTGTTTTTATTTATGATGGAACTACCTGCGTTAAAAGCAAAATTTTACTTACTTTTTTCAGAAGAAACTTCGAAACGGATTCAATTTATGAATGCTCGATTAAAAAGTGTTCTCGTAGGCTTTTTAAAAGCACAGTTTCTCGTCAGTTTAGTTATTCTTGCCGTGACACTTATTGCACTCTTTGTCATTATCCCAGATTACGCGATCATTATGGCAACAATTATTTGGATCGTTGATTTGATCCCAATTATTGGATCGATTGCAATCCTTGCGCCGTGGGCCGTTTATATGTTCATTGCTGGTAATACATTAATGGGTTCTCAACTAGCGATCCTCGCCATTATTTTGCTTGCGATTCGACGGACCGTTGAACCTAAAGTCATGGGACAGCACATTGGCTTATCCCCACTTGCTACATTAATTGCGATGTATGTGGGTTTGAAATTACTAGGCTTACTAGGTTTTATCATTGGGCCACTCGTTGTCATTGCCTTTACTTCTGCTAAAGAAGCTGGTTTTATTAATTTCAACATTAAACTTTAAACTGCGGCTTCACAATCAATGCAACTGAACCAAAAAACACGGTTTTAATCATTTAGATTAAAACCGTGTTTTTAGTAACCCGCTTGAGCCTTCTCATGAAGGATATTTAATTGTTTTTCTAAATTATCTAATAACGCTTTGCCTTGGTCTTCGTCAATTAAATGAAGCCGCGCCGCAAAGTCAATCTCTCGTGATAAACCAAACATTTGCGTATCTAACACTTCTTCATATAAAGGACACTGTGGCATCGTTAAATTATCCATTTGTACTTGAATAAGTTTTAGGATTTTATCTGCATCTGCCTTTAGGACAGCATAAGCTTTACTCTGATCTGTTTGAACTACTTTTTCAACCATGTCTATCCCTCCACAACCAATCCTTCTAAAACAATATTAAAGGTAACACAGTAAAAAAGCAAGTATATTTCAACCTTGGATAATTGGTCCAACGAAAAAACTTGTCTTTAGATCAGACCTAAGACAAGCTTTCTAGTTGTTTCATATTATATTTTTTCAGCTACTCTTCCCATTCCTTTTTAACGACACGATGATTTTTCTTGTATTTTTTACTACCTGCCACACGATTATAATAATCGACACCAAATGATGAACCCTCGCTGATCATATCGGCATTGTCGATATTTTCATCATAGCCACCGGCAGAGTCTAACGGAAAATCATCATGACGTTTTAATTTTAGCGACATAAGCACATCGTCTTTCATTCGACTTAGCTTTCTCCGCTTCTGCTCATCTTTTAATACATGATAAAGAGCTGTTGCACCAGCAGCTGCTCCTGCTGCCGCTGAACCAGCTAAGACAACAAGTTTCTTTTTCTTTCTCATCTTCTTCACCTCATCTTTTTTTGGTTCACCTATATATCTTTTCCCAATTTGTACGTGTTTAAAACTAACACAATGGTTCCAAGTCAGATTTATTTGTGCTAAACTAGTAAAATAAACACTTATCATTAAATGTTGGAGGAAACGATATGGATGTCATGTGTCCGATATGTGATACGGTTGAATCAATTGATAATGATTCACCACTTGCGAAAAAATTAAGAAATAGACGTAAACACCTGTATTTATGCCAAGCCTGTCATGACCGTATTGAAAAAAATACGCTCAAACGACATGCTACAGGACAGTTCAATTTATATGAAGAAAAAAAAGAAGAGGATCCTTACCTTAGTTAAGGCCCTCTTCTTTTCTTATTTTAAAACTAAATAGTGTTCTAACGTCGCCTCGACAATGTCTTTATGGCCTGCGACTAAAGGTTCTTGATTTAAAAATGATAAGGCATGACCTTCTGCATGTTTAAGTACCCCACCAACTTCATGTAAAATAACAGCACCCGCTGCAAAATCCCATGGATGTAACTTAAAAGAAACATAGCCGTCCACGATTCCTTCTGCTAAATAACAAAACTCTAACGCTGCAGAACCGTAGGTTCTTACCCCTCTTACCGTCTTTACAAGTTCACGAATCTTCACTTCATCGACGATCGGGTTGTCTGTTGTCCATAGTGTATTAAGCATATAAATTGATTCTGTTAACTGTTTCTTTTCATCGAGTGGTTTTAACTGCTCATCATTTTTATAAGCGCCTTCCCCTTGTTTAGCCGCATATAACACATCTGCCATCACATCATAGACAAAGCCAATTTCTCCGATACCATCATGGAATATCGCGACAGAAATCGCAAAGTTACGTTTTTGATGAACAAAATTCATTGTCCCGTCAATTGGGTCAATGATCCACGTTGTTCCGTTTAATGATGTCACGTTATCACCAAAACCTTCTTCGGATAAGATTTGATGGTCTGGATAAGTTGACCGGATTTTTTCTGCGAAAAATTGTTCGACTTTTTTATCCATTTCGGTGACCAAATCATTCGCATTTGTTTTTGTATCAATATCACGCGGCTGATCAATTTCTGTTCGGATGACTTGGCCAATCTCATGGATCCACGATTTCGTAGTTTGATAGACGGTTTCTTTCTGAAATATCATTATTGCCCCTCTTTTCTTTTGTCTGTCTGTTATTCGCTTGATTATACTTGCCTCTTTTATCTTATCAAAAATCAGCGCTGTATGCACTTCATTATCGCTATTTTTCATTCGTATGTTAAGCTATCTAAAAGAAAGGGATGAGTCGAGAGATGACAAAGGCAACTTTTACACAAGCAGACTTTGATGTTTTTAGAATTGAAGGCTTAGGGCCACGGATGTCTGCCTTAAAAACAAAACTGCAACCTAAATTAGCTCACTTAGGTGAGCGAATCAAACAACAACTCCAACTAAAGATAAACGAGCCGCTCTACCTCCATGTCGCTAAACACCAACGACGAACGGTCAACCCACCGATTGATAGCTGGTTTGCACTATCTACAAATAAGCGCGGCTATAAAAAACATCCGCATGTTGAAGTCGGTTTATTCGACGATCGCATCTTCGTCTATTTTGCCCTGATGCATAACATACCGGACAAAGCTAAGCTAGCAGAGCATTTGATTGAACATCAATCCATATTCGACCAGCTTGATCCATCTTTTGTGTTTTCACTGGACCATTATGACAAAGAAGCGCATTCAGTAGACGTATTAACCCACCAATCACTCGGCCATCTACAAAACACAAAAAAAGCTGATTTTTTAATCGGCAAACAACTAAAAAGTCAAACCGTGATTGAAATGAATGATGGTGACTTTGATCAATATGTCATGGATACGTTTACGGCATTACTACCGCTCTATCACGAAATGATGCTCGCTCAAATTAAATAACTATCTAAAAATGACCGCTCGCTTTTCTAGCGAACCGTCATTTTTATTTTTCGATCTGGCTGGTTTTTCACTTGTTTCATCGTTTGATATAGTGAATAGCCCGTATCTTGTTCAAATGTTCGTCCAAGTCGTTTTTCTTCACCTATAGACGGGACGACTGTTTTAAAAGCCCGGTATTTTTCCATAAGCTTTTTAGCTTCCACTGGTTGATGATAGGCTTTTTCTATTAAGTCTAAAAATTCAACGACAACAACGATTTCATCCGTTGTCCAGTCTGTGTCAATCGGGAATTGAAAATTCATTTTTTCACCTCATAATTTGCTAGCTATTTTAGCTAAACTTTGCTATAATTCTTTTGTTTTACACTTAGTCTATTTTATTAAAGGAGCGCATTAAATGCAAGCACATAACAGCACCCCCCTTTTTGATGGGTTACTCCAACATATAAATAACCATCCGGTTCCTTTTCATATTCCTGGTCATAAAAACGGTCAAGGCATGGAACCAACTTTTAGAGACTTTATTGGTAGAAATGCGCTTTCGATTGACTTAATTAACATAAGTCCTCTCGATGACTTGCATCACCCTAGTGGAATGATCAAGGAAGCTGAAGCACTAGCTGCTGATGCTTTCGGTGCAGATTATACTTTTTTCTCTGTTCAAGGGACAAGCAGTCCCATCATGGCCATGGTCATGAGCGTATGTAAACCAGGTGAAAAAATCATCGTTCCGCGGAATATTCATAAATCTGTGACATCTGCTTTAATATTTTCTGGCGCGATTCCAATTTTTATTCACCCAGAACTTGACACGCGACTTGGTATTGCCCATGGAATTACACCGCTCTCTGTTGAGCATGCGATCGAGCAACATCCGGATGCTAAAGCAGTCTTTGTTATTAACCCGACTTATTACGGTGTTGCGGCTGACTTAAAACGTATCGTCGATATTAGTCATCAATATGCCATTCCAGTCCTCGTTGATGAAGCACACGGGGTTCATATACACTTCCATGATCAGTTACCTACCTCAGCAATGGCTGCCGGTGCTGATTTAGCAGCGACAAGCGTTCATAAACTCGGTGGGTCAATGACACAGAGTTCAGTTTTAAATATCCAAGGAAACCTTGTAAAAAAAGAACACGTACAGACAATCTTATCGATGTTAACGACAACATCAACGTCTTATATCTTACTTGCCTCACTTGATGCGGCGAGAATGTATTTAAAGACACAGGGACAAACATTAATTGAAAAAACCATTCAACTAGCCGAATCATTAAGACAACGCATCAATCAACTGGATTATTTGGCTTGTCCTGGCACAGATTTACTCGGGACAAACGCGACATTCAGTTACGATCCAACTAAAATTTTGATCTCTGTTAAACAACTTGGTTTAACTGGCTATGATGTGGAAAAATGGCTTCGTCAACATTATCAGATTGAAGTAGAATTATCCGATATGTATAATATTCTCTGTATTATTACCCCAGGAGATAGCGAAGAGACCATTCACTATTTATTAACTGCCCTAACCGCGCTCGTAAAGGCCCATCACACGCAAGCGTACGAGAAGAAAGTACAGGTCAGCGCTCCACCAATTCCGGTTTTACAAATGTCGCCACGTGAAGCTTTTTATAGTGACACTGAAGTAATTCCATTAAAGGGAGCCAGTGGACGAGTGAGTGCAGAAGCCATCATGGTCTATCCACCTGGTATTCCTATCTTTATCCCGGGAGAAATCATTAGCGATGAAAGTTTACGTTATATCGAAGCCAATGTTGCTGCCGGTCTACCTGTTCAAGGTTTAGAGGATGAATCACTCGAAACGATTCATGTCATAAAAGAAATGCAAGCGATTCTTTAATCTTTTATAAACATTAAAGAACCCCTTCTTTGTTAAATAAAAACAAAGAAGGGGTTCTTGTCTTTAGATTTCGTCATTAACACCTTTAATCGCTTCTGGCTCTACAAATGTATAACCTTTATCTCTAAGACCTGACACAATAGCTTCTAACGCATTTTTCGTCCATTCACGATCATGCATCAATAAGTTTGCACCCTCATTTAAAAATTCGGTGTTTACCATAATGTCCGCTAAAGCTTCTGAATCTTGATATTGTTTTTCCCAATCGTATCCATAGGTCCAGTTCATAACGACCATGTTTTCTTCTTCGGCAATCGCTAATGAATCGTCCGTATTAACGCCAAATGGCGCTCGGAAAAAGGTCGGTCTTTCACCAATGATTGCTTCAACTTTATCATTAAGTGCGACCAACTGTTCACGTTGTTCTGCTACAGAAATTTCTTTTAAATTAGGATGATTGTAGGTATGATTCCCAATCGTAAAGCCTAATTCATAAATTTCCTTTAAATTTTCATGTTTTTCATCTGTTTCTAAGAAATGACCATTCACAAAAAAGATAGCAGGAACATCCAAATCTTTTAAGATATGAGCCATTTCAACTGCGTGTTGATCTGGTGCATCATCAATCGTTAATAAAGCGACTTTTGATTCAACCCCATCAGTTAGTGGCTCAACGCGCCAATTTCCTTGGTTGATTTGATAATTCACTTCAACCGTTTCTTCTACCGGTTCTGCTTCATCTTCTTCGACATCATCACTTGCTTCTGATTGATCGTCATCAGATACATCCTCTTCCGGTGCCATGTCATCACTTGTTTCATCTGATGGTGTCACATCTTCTGTGTTGTCTTGTTGTGATGAATCCTCACTCGTTGCTTCATCTTGACATGCTGTAAATAAAATCAATCCGAGCACAAGCAAAAGACTCCATAAATATTTCTTTTTCAAAAATATCGCCCCCTTCTCTTCCATTATAAAACAGATTCATAAAAAAAACACCAAAATGAACGAATCATTTTGGTGTTTTATCAAAGTAAATGAATAGCTACCTTATTTCACAACGTGAATTGGCGTACCCATGATAACTTCTGCAGCTTCCATTGTAATCTCACCAAGTGTTGGGTGAGCATGGATTGTAAGCGCTAAGTCTTCTGCTGTCATACCAGATTCAATTGCAAGACCTAATTCAGAGATCATGTCACTTGCATTTGTTCCAGCAATTTGAGCACCGATAACTAAGCCATCTTCTTCACGTGTTACAAGACGGACAAAACCGTCGCCACTACCTAGTGAAAGCGCACGTCCGTTAGCCGCAAATGGGAATTTTGCTGACTTAACATTGTAACCTTTTTCTTTTGCTTCTTTTTCAGTGTAACCTACGGTTGCAAGCTCTGGATCTGAGAAGACAACAGCAGGAATACCGCGGTAATCAATTTCAGATTTATGTCCAGCAATTGCTTCAGCCGCAATCTTACCTTCATATGAAGCTTTATGTGCAAGTGGTGGGCCATCAACGATGTCACCAATCGCATAGATATTATCAATGTTTGTACGACATTGCTTATCAATTTTCACAACACCACGGTCTGTCATCTCAATACCCATTTCCTCAAGACCAATTTCTTTCGTGTTAGGGTAACGACCAACAGTAACAAGAACGTAATCTGCTTCAATAGTTTCTTCTTTACCATTTGCTTCATACGTTACTTTCACACTATCCTCAGATTCTTCAGAAGCTTTAGCCATCGCATTTGTCACAACTTTAACATTTTTCTGTTTCAAACGTTTTTTAACAATCGATGACATATCTTTTTCAAATCCACCTAAGATATCGTCCATACCTTCTAAAATTGTAACTTCGGTACCGAAGTTAGCATAAGCTGTACCAAGCTCTGTACCAACATAACCACCACCGATGACAATTAAACGTTTTGGTACTTCGTTTAAGTTTAACGCGCCAGTTGAATCAAGGATACGTTTAGAGTATTTAAATGATGGGATTTCAATTGGTGTTGAACCCGTTGCAATAATACAGTTATTGAAGATATATGTTTGTGAGCTTGTTTCGTCCATAATACGCACTGTATTTTTGTCTACGAAATACACTTCACCTTTAACAATATCTACTTTGTTTCCTTTAAGCAATCCCCCAACACCTGACGTTAATTTATTAACAACAGATGCTTTCCAGTTTTGCACTTTAGAAAAGTCAACTTTAACATTTTCAGAAGTAATACCCATTTCATCTGCACCATGAGCTTCTTCATAGCGGTGTCCCGCTTGGATTAAAGCTTTAGACGGAATACATCCAACGTTTAGACATACACCACCAAGAGCTCCTTTATCTGCGATTGTAACTTTTTGGCCTGTTTGTGCAGCGCGGATGGCAGCTACATAGCCACCAGGTCCCGCACCGACAACAAGCGTATCTATTTCAATTGGAAAATCTCCTACTACCATATTAAATTACGCCTCCATCATGATTAATTGTGGATCGTTTAATAAACGCTTCACTTGATTTAATGCAAATTGAGCAGTTGCACCGTCAACAATACGGTGGTCAAAACTTAATGAAAGTGCAAGTATTGGAGCAACAACAATTTCACCGTCTTTAACGACTGGTTTCTCTTGAATACGACCAATACCTAGAATTGCTACCTCTGGGAAGTTGATAACTGGTGTGAACCATTGTCCACCAGCTGAACCGATATTTGTTATTGTACAACCAGAGCCTTTCATCTCGTCAGCTGCTAACTTACCTTCTTGAGCTTTCTTAGCTAACTCATTGATATTTTTAGAAATATCAAAGATTGATTTTGTATCAGCATTTTTAACCACTGGTACAAGTAAACCTTTATCAGTATCTGCTGCGATACCAATGTTATAGTAATGCTTGTAAATAATTTCATCTGTATTTTCATCAATTTCAGCATTTAAGACTGGGAATTGTTTTAATGCAGATACAAGTGCTTTAACAACGTATGGTAAGTACGTTAACTTAATATCTTTTTCTTGTGCCACAGGCTTAAATTTCTTACGGTGGTTAACAAGCTCTGTCACATCAATTTCATCATGTAATGTTACGTGAGGTGCTTTGTGTTTAGAGTTAACCATAGCATTTGCAATTGCTTTACGGATACCAGACATTTTTTCTCGTGTTTCCGGTAAGTCACCGGTTGAAGCAGCTGCAGTTTGGGTTTTAGGTGCTGATTTAGTTTCAGCTTTCCCTTCAGACTTCACTTCTGGTGTAGCCTCTTTAGTTGCTTCTGTCGCAGGCGCTTGATCGCCACTTAAGTAAGCTTCAACATCGTCTTTAACAACACGACCATTTTTACCTGAACCTTGTACTTGGGTAATATCAACATCATTGTCACGAGCAAATTTACGGACAGATGGCATCGCAATTACTGTACCACCAGCGATTGGCACCTTTTTCTCTGATTTTTCTTCTTGTTTTGACGCTTCTTGTTTTGGCACTTCTTCAGTTGCTTCAGCAACGTGTCCTTCAGCAAAAATTGACACAAGCGTTTCGCCTACAGTTGCAACCACACCTTCACCTACGTGGACTTCTTTCACTGTACCACTTACAGGCGATGGAATCTCTACTACTGATTTATCATTTTGTACTTCACACAGTACATCATCTTCATTGATTTCATCGCCAGCTTTTACAAACCACTTAACGATTTCGCCTTCATGAATACCTTCACCGATGTCAGGTAACTTAAATTCAAAGACACCTTGTGACGCTGGTGCATCATTTTCAGCAGGTGCTGCTTCTGCTGTTTCTTCAGAACCAGCATCTTCATAACCTTCTGCATCAATTGTAATAAGGATCTCACCAACAGTTGCAACCACACCTTCTTCAACGTGGACTTCTTTCACTGTACCACCTACAGGTGATGGAATCTCTACTACTGATTTATCATTTTGTACTTCACACAGTACATCATCTTCATTGATTTCATCGCCAGCTTTTACAAACCACTTAACGATTTCGCCTTCATGGATACCTTCTCCGATATCAGGCAATTTAAATTCAAAAGCCATTATAGCTAACCTCCTTGGTTAATTCATCCGTTCGTCTTATTAGTAATTAATTGCTTCGTTTACTTTGTTCACAATATCTTGGTGATTTGGTAACCATGCTTCTTCTGCTTGCGGGAATGAGAACACTGTATCTGGTGCTGTTACACGAAGAACAGGTGCTTCTAAATGTAAAATTGCACGTTCTTGAATTTCAGCAACGATTTGAGAAGCAATACCAGCTACACGTTGTGCTTCTTGAACAACAACCGCACGACCTGTTTTCTTAACAGATTCAACAATTGTTTCAACATCAAGCGGTGCAATCGTACGTAAGTCAAGTACTTCTGCGCTAACACCGTTTTTCTCTAATTCTTCCGCTGCTTTCATTGAAGCTTGAACCATCGCTCCATAAGCAATTAAAGTAACATCTGTACCTTCACGTTTAACATTTGCTTTACCTAATTCAACTGTATACTCTTCTTCAGGTACTTCGTCACGGAATGAACGGTAAAGTTTCATGTGCTCTAAGTAGATAACAGGATCGTTATCACGAATAGCAGAAATTAATAAACCTTTTGCATCGTAAGGATTTGAAGGAATAACTACTTTAAGACCTGGCTGCTGCGCCATCAAACCTTCTAAAGAATCCGCGTGCATTTCAGGTGTGTGTACTCCACCACCGAATGGTGAGCGCAATGTAATTGGCATGTTTACTGTATTACCTGAACGGTAACGCATACGCGCCATTTGACCACTGATTGAATCCATTACTTCAAATACGAAGCCGAAGAATTGGATTTCTGGCACTGGACGAAAGCCTTGCGTTGCAAGACCAATCGCTAAACCACCAATACCTGATTCAGCAAGTGGTGTATCAAATACACGATCTTCGCCAAATTCATCTTGAAGACCTTCAGTTGCACGGAATACCCCGCCGTTTTTACCAACGTCTTCACCAAAAAGTAAAACGTTTTCGTCATTTTTAAGTTCTACACGTAATGCATCAGTAATTGCTTGGATCATTGTCATTTGAGCCATAATCTACTTCGACTCCTTTGCTTTATATTCTTCCATTTGTTCTTGTAAGTTTTGTGGAAGTGTTTCATACATATTTCCGATTAACTCTGTTACTTTCTGTTTTGGAATACCATCAGCTTCTTTAATCGCTGCTTTGATTTCCTCTTTTGCACGTTCAATCACTTCGTTTTCTTCTTCTTCAGACCAAACACCTTTGTCTTCTAAGAATTTACGGAAACGTACAAGTGGATCTTTTTGTTCCCATTCGCTATCTAAATCTTTTGTACGGTAACGTGTTGGGTCATCCCCTGCCATCGTGTGTGGACCGTAGCGATAAGTTAAAGTCTCAATAAGTGTTGGACCTTCGCCGTTAATCGCACGTTCACGTGCTTCTTTTGTTGCTACATAAACAGCTAAAACATCCATACCATCAACTTGAATACCTTCGATACCGGCAGCAACTGCTTTTTGAGCTAAAGTTTCTGCTTTAGTTTGCTTTTCAACCGGTGTTGAAATAGCAAAACGGTTGTTTTGAGCGATAAAGATCGCAGGCGCATCAAAAGCACCAGCAAAGTTCATACCTTCATAGAAGTCACCTTGAGAAGTACCACCGTCACCAGTATAAGTAACTGCTACACGTTTTTCTCCGCGCTTCTTCATACCAAGGGCAACACCAGCTGTTTGAACATACTGTGCACCGATAATAATTTGAGGAACCATTGCGTGAACGCCTTCTGGCATTTGACCACCTACGAAGTGACCACGTGACCATAAGAAAGCTTTATAAAGAGGTAGACCGTGCCAGATTAATTGTGGCACATCACGATAACCTGGTAATAAGTAATCATCTTTCTCTAAAGCAAAATGCGAACCAAGTTGTGAAGCTTCTTGGCCGGCTGTTGGTGCGTAGAATCCTAAACGACCTTGGCGGTTCAATGCGATTGAACGCTGATCCAAGATTCTCGTGTACACCATTCTTGTCATTAAATCTTTCAATTCATCATCTGAAAGCTTAGGCATTTTTTCTTCATTAACTACTTCGCCTTCTTCATTCAGAATTTGAAACGTTGGGAACTGCTCTGCATATTTTTCATTAGTACGTTTCAAAAATCTCACCTCTTCCTTTCTTTTCAACACATAATATTTTGATGTATAAGTTTCGGATCATAATAATAAAATCCGAGTTTAAATCGTACCTATCCTTACATTACCCTTTTTGTAAATAAATTAACCTTTTTTTGATCAAAAAAGCAAACTGTTATACTGAAGAGCAATGAAATAATTAGTACAATTTTTTATCTGTCTTTATCTTATCGCA
The DNA here is from genome assembly GCF_900115605.1 of Halolactibacillus halophilus. Lineage (GTDB taxonomy): Bacteria > Bacillota > Bacilli > Bacillales > Amphibacillaceae > Halolactibacillus > Halolactibacillus halophilus. The sequence goes on along the minus strand of NZ_FOXC01000041.1, from coordinate 671 downwards.
ATAATTGAATACGGTCAATCACTTTGCTTTAAATACTTATCAATTAATTAAACTCAGAGGTTTGAAAAGTGTTTATTTGTGAACTGTTTCACTTTTATTTTTAATCTGTATTACAAAATAAGTACACTGTGTAATACAGTAAAACATCGCAAACATCACATTCTGACTCCTTGTTAATAACATCACATTTTTGTTATAGTATATCACTAATAGCAAAGCTTCATTTAAATAAATGTAACAACTTTTTTAAAGTTCTAATTTTTGCAATTATCAGTTTAATTTAAATCAGTATTCATACTTACTCATTCCTTCATTAAATAACCGTCGTTGAGTCACATCACCGGAAGATATATATCGACAATGATAGCGCATCATCGTAATGGAAGGAATATTCTACAGCAACAAGTAACTAAGTCTAACAACCTTTCATCGTTGATGTGTCAACATAAAACTAAGTTTCAGGTAATTTCTGAAATAATATTTTCAGCTTTCAAATATAGGTTTATAGATTCAGTGAACTACCCACCACTTACCACCCTTACGGGTTGCTTGAAGTGGGGGCTTCTTGGGTAATCGCCACTTTTGGTAGCTGACGAAATTGACCAAGCTAACCCTCTTGTTCCAAGAGTTTATATTTTTATTAGGCACTTACTAATAAGCGAATGCCTTCC
>NZ_FOXC01000076.1 GCF_900115605.1 Halolactibacillus halophilus | reverse complement strand
TGTATATGGCATAATTGAAATGTAGTTTACGGCAGTTAATTCATGTTGGTCAAATCCGGCCCAAAAATATACAAAAAACCACTTGCCAACACTCAAAAATAACTTTAAACTCCTCGTTAGACCAATAACGTTTGACAGGAGGATATTTAGGAGATGTTAGCAGTGGCTGAAGTAAATTATATCAGATATGAAGTGAATCAAAAAGGTGAAAGTTATGCGAGTGTTAGTCGGAAGACAGGTATTGATGCTCGTACAGTAAAAAAATATGCCAATCAAGAAGACTTTGAAGTTAAAAAACCCCAGTGCCGAAAGGCACCTGTCATGGATCCAGTAAAACCGATTCTTGATGAATGGTTGAATGAGGATTCTAAAAAGAAACGGAAATATCGCCGCACGGCGAAACGTTTATTTCAACAGCTTGTGGAAGATCATGATTTTAAAGGGTCTGAAAGAAGTGTTCGTCAGTATGTTTCTAAACGAAAAAAAGAATTAAAAACAATGGTTGATCAAGCTGCTTTACCTTTAGAATCTATCCCGGGGACAGCCCAAGTGGATTTCGGAACGGCTCCTTTTGTTTATCAATCAGAATCGATGGAGTTACCTTATTTGGTAATGTCGTTTCCTTTCAGTAATACTTTTTATTTTCAGGTTTTCCCTTCGGAAAATGCGGAGTGTTTACTCGAAGGGTTACAACGTATGTTTCATCATATGGGTGGGGTTCCAAGAACCATTCGATTTGATAATTTTAGACCGGCAGTAAAAAAGATATTAGGCAAAGGAGAGCGAAAGCTCACGGATGTGTTTGAACGCTTTGTGGGGCATTATGGCTTTCATTATGAGTTTTGTAATCCAGGTAAGGGGAACGAAAAAGGCCATGTCGAAGCGATGGTGAAGTATGTAAGGAATAATTTCTTATTACCGGAATGTCATATTGAAGATTTAGATCAATTTAATGAAACGTTATGGCAAAAAGCTGAGGATGATCGTGATCGTTCTCATTACAAAAAAGATGCGCCAATAGATACGCTCTATCAAGAGGATTGCGCACAATGGCTTCTCCTTCCGGAGAAATCATTTGATTGTGTACGTTATGAAGTAGTTAAAGCTGATAAATATGGTTTTATTACTGTGGATAAAAAGCAATACTCAAGTTCGCCTCGATTCGCCGGGGATAAGTTAACCGTTGCAATCACATATAATTCAGTGATTGTTTTAAATGAGCAACACGAAGCTGTGGTTCATCATTCGAGACTCTATGGTGTTAGACGAAAATCAATGGTCTGGCAACCCTATCTTGATTTATTATCTCGACGACCACGAGCGATTAAGTACACCAGTATCTATGATCATTTCCCAGAAGAATGGACGCGATATTTAAAAGCTTGTACAGAAGATGAGCAAAAAGAAGCATTAAGATTATTAGGTACGTTACTTAAAAATGATGATTTCACGCTACTGAATCAGGCACTCAATGATGTATCAGCACAAGGACACCCAAGTGTTGACCAAATTAAACATCGATTCTATTCACTCGTTAATAATCAAGAAGATTATTCAACATACACGCCTCAAATGTCTTTACCTGATATGCCTGATATCACAAGAGGGCTTGAACATTACGATGCCCTCTACGCGAAAGAAGGTGTAGAGCATGAATAATCAGATTATAGACTACGCGAAACGTTTAAAACTCAGTTGGATTCGGGAACATCACCATGAAGTGACAGCCGAGTCAAATGAAGATTATTTAATCAAGTTATTTGAAAAGGAAATAGAGCATCGAGAAGAGCGTAAAATTAACTTACTGTTAAAGCAAGCGCAACTCCCTAAAACAGGCCATCAGCCTTTTCAGTGGGAGCACATTCAGATTCCGCACGGAATCGATCGTGACACAATTATTCAGGGTGATTTCATTAAGAGACAGGAGAATCTCATTCTCTATGGAGGTGTTGGGACAGGTAAAACGTATTTATCTACGCTCATTGCCCTAAATGCCATACATAGATATGGCAGCCAGGTGAAGTTTTTCACTGTGGCAGGCTTAGTTAATAAGCTTATAGAAGCAAACCAACAAGGGCAGCTACCGAAGTTGATGAAACAGCTAGACAAGCAACACGCGATTATTTTAGATGAATTAGGCTATATCCCTCTCAACAAAGAGGGAGCAGAATTACTCTTTCAAGTCATTTCCATGTGTTACGAGAACAAAAGCCTAATCATCACAACGAATCTTCAGTTTGGACAATGGAATCACGTCTTTGGTGATCCGGTATTAACGGAAGCTGTCATAGATCGACTCATTCATCATTCACATTTATTAATGTTTAGAGGCGATAGTTTCCGTTATAAAGAGTCATTAATTCATGAGTAGATAGTGATGGCAAGTGGCATACAAAATTAATTGCCGTTTAACGCAATTCCCTATTGCCAAATACA
>NZ_FOXC01000036.1 GCF_900115605.1 Halolactibacillus halophilus | reverse complement strand
ATAGTACTCAATAATTAAAGTCGAAATTTGACATAAAAAATAAGCCATATCAAGGCTTAAGAGTGCTTTTAAAGAAATGAAGTGTCAAACTCCCGAGACCGTAAAGATTCCCATAAATAAATTTCGGAATTGTATACGGGCATTATAATTGATACTTGCTCCATTAAAATCACCTCTTTCTCTATATAACTTTAGATGACTCTAGATGTCAAGCGATTATTCTAGTTATATCTCAAGAAGTAATCCAATAAAAGAGATATACCACTTAAAGTTTAATAATTAATAAGACGGGTATTTAATACTATTCTTTCTACATTTACCTGAATCACCTTAACAAACTCATTAAATTCTGAGATAATATGACATGAAACTATCAAATTAAATTGGGGAGGTGAGCATTTAGTATTCAAAACGATAGTTTAATACTACATTATCAAGAATTTTTTGGAGGCTAAGTTTTGATACAAATGAAACGCATGAAAAAAATTGTATTCGTATTGCTCATATTGATATTCTTCATAGAACCCGTAACCCCAATCAAAATCTCTAATGTTGATACTATAGATCATGTAAACGCACAACAAACATTACGGGGACTGGCATTAAAAAACAAGACAGTAGTCTACAGTGAAAAATCAACTAATAGCAAGGTACTTCGTGAATATAATCAGGGGAAAGTTTTACTTTACAAAGAGGAGTCTTCTAATTGGTATGAGGCATATGTGATTCTTGATGGCAAGGGGCATACAGGATATATTCACCACGATGATGTAGAAACATTAAATCTCTCAAACCAACAATTATTGAAAGGGATTGCTACAACAAAAGTGAATGTATATAAAGAAGCTTCTCGTTCTGCTTCCACACATCGCTCCTATAATGAGGGGAGTTCGTTAATTTATAAAACTTACTCAAACAACTGGTACGAAGCTTATGTCATCATTAATGGAAAAGGGCATACAGGGTTTATTCATAAAGATGATGTGGAGAACATTGATTTATCAAATCAACAATTACTACGTGGCATTGCATTAAATAACGTGAAAGTTCACAAAACTCCTTCAACGTCATCATCTTCACTGAGATCATATAAAGAGGGCAGTGTTTTATTATATAAAACCTTTTCTTCTGAATGGTATGAAGCTTATGTCATTTTAAATGGTAAAGGACACACAGGTTATATTCATAAAAAAGATGTTGACAATCTTGAAAATACACCTTCAGAGTCATTAAAAGGAGTTGCGTTAAATAAGACAAATGTGTATGTGCGAGCATCAACAAATGCCCCTTCATTGAAGTCCTACTCTAAGGGGCACTTGTTATACTACAAAACTTTTTCTAGTAACTGGTATGAAGCAAAAGTATTTATTAATGGAAAAGCGAAAACCGGATATATATACGCTAGAGACGTTGAAACTGTTTCATCTGAACAAACAAACTATACGGGGTATGGTGATAGTTCTCCTACTAGAGTCTATAGTAAAGCATCTAGAGATTCTAACGTATTACGCTCGTATCCTGAAGGCCGTTTTTTATATTTTAAATCCTTTTCATCTTCATGGTATGAAGCCATGGTCATTTTAAATGGCAAACAAACAACCGGATATATTCACAAAGATGATGTTGATTTTGAGCCAATCAGACATATTAATACGACAAATTACAACTTAAATTTTAGTAATTTCGTTGATATTCAAATGACACGTACGCCTAAAGCTAATGGATCAGGTACCATACTAGCCTTTAAACCATTGGTTGAATATTATGCTAATCCATCTAATTTTAGAGAAAATGAAGTTGGATTTTATCAGTTTTTAGATTTATCTTCACCAGCAGGATTAAACGCAAATGAAGTTAATACAAGTATCCTAAATAGTGGAACAGGCTCACTAGCCAATACTGCCTCTGCATTTATTGAAGCGGGTAACAGGTACGGTATTAACGAAGCCTATCTTATTGCACATGCCCTTCACGAGACAGGTAATGGAGCTTCTCAGTTAGCACAGGGTGTTGAAGTTAATGGTAGGACAGTTTATAACATGTATGGTATTTCTGCATATGATAGTTCTGCTGTTATAAGTGGTTCTCAGCATGCGTATAATGAAAAATGGTTTACACCTGAAGCTGCTATAATTGGTGGCGCAAAATTCGTGGCGCAGAATTATATTCATAAAGGACAAGATACTTTATACAAAATGCGCTGGAACCCTGCAAATCCAGGAGTACACCAATATGCTACTCACGTAGCTTGGGCTCAAATTCCAACTCAAAGAATCTCACGAATCTATGATTCTTTACAGAGTTATGTTCAGACATTTGATATTCCTAAATTTGATAAGCAACCTGGTTATCAAGGTGCTGAGGCACCAGCCAATACAGTAGAAACATCAAATTATCCTGAAGGTGCTGAGGGATTAACAACAGGTTCTAATGTTAGATTCCGATCAGAAGCTTCAACTGCTTCTAGTCAAACGATAATTGGGACAATTAAGGATGTTGGTACAAAATTAGAAATAATTAGTACTAATAACCAAGGTTGGTATCAAGCTAGATACAATGGAAAAACCGGTTGGATATCTGAAGATTTTGTTAAGTTATCTAACGTCATTCAAGTGACTGCATCGAGTCTAAATGTACGCTTAGATCCTAGTACATCTAAAGCTTCTCAAGGAAAATTGAATAATGGCGATATTGTATTAATGGTTCTTGATGATGACTCTAAACCAGTCACACATGAAGAATGGTATAAAATTCATTATCAAGAAAAAGAACTTTGGGTTAGTTCTGGACCTGACAACAACTATTTAAAAATTCAATAATTTATTTTCATTTAAAAATTACCATGAGTATAGAGACTCGTGGTAATTTTTATATTATATATCTAAAATGTTTAAGTCTTACTACTCTTGTATTTTTAATTGAAAAAATATATACTTATCAGAGTGAAAACATTTTACCATTAATTTAATTGGAGGATATTATGAAAAAAGTAATAACTTATGGAACATTCGATTTAATCCATCACGGTCACATTAATATACTACGTCGAGCAAAAGATTTAGGTGATCATTTAACGGTTGCTATTTCATCGGATGAATTTAATACTATTAAAGGAAAGAAAGCTTATCATAATTTTGAAACAAGAAAGTTAATACTAGAGGCTATACGCTATGTTGATGAAGTCATTCCTGAACACACATGGGATCAAAAAATTCGCGATGTGAGGGACAACAATATCGATGTCTTTGTTATGGGTGACGATTGGACAGGTGAATTTGATTTCTTAAATGATTATTGCGATGTTGTTTACTTACCACGAACTGAAGGTATTTCTACAACACAAATAAAAAAAGAATTACAAGGTTCTAAAAATGGCTAGAGAGTTTTTTATCTCTAGTTATTTATTTGTCGTTAAACTCTTTTTCACTATTTTTAGTAAAAATAAACTTCAAAATAAAACGGTACTGGTTGCTTCATTCGGTGATAACATCAATTATGTTAGAAAAGCTTGTTTGGAAAAAACAGATGACACTCTTATCGTTTTAACAACTAGTGCTGCACGCTTGAAATTCACACCATCCGATCGTGAGACGAATCTAATGTTTGAATTTTACCATCCGATTCAATTTATCAAATCAATTTATCACATTGCCACTGCAAAAACAATCTTTGTTGATAACTATTTTGGGTTTCTTGCGGCAACAACCTTTAAGCCAGAAGTAAGAGTTATTCAATTGTGGCATGCGGCTGGCGCTATTAAACAGTTTGGCTTATTGGACCCAACAATCCAGAAACGTTCCAAACGTGCTCACAATCGCTTCAAATCCGTATATAGACATTTCTCCGATGTTGTCGTCGGTTCAGAGAAAATGGTTAAAATTTTCAAAGCTACTTTTGATTTATCAGAAAGACAAATACTTAGAACAGGTATCCCTCGGACAGACTTCTTTTTTGATGAACTAAAGTCACAGCAGGCGAAGTGTCATATTTACCAATTGTACCCGGTAATTAAGGATAAGAAGGTGATTCTATACGCACCGACGTTTCGCGACCAAGAGATTGCTAACTTTAATCTCAAGTTGGATTTAGAGTTGCTACAAGCAGGTTTAGGTAAAGATTATATTGTGTTACTAAGGCTTCACCCTGTTGTTAGATCAAAATCTACTCATACTACTAATGATTTTGTTATAGATGTATCTGACTACCCAAACCTAAACGAATTATTAATCGTATCTGATTATCTCATATCAGACTACTCATCCATTCCGTTTGAGTACGCCTTATTAAATCGACCGATGATTTTCTTTAGTTATGACCTAGAGCGTTATACGAAAGAGCGCGGCTTTTTTGAAGACTACCATGAACAGATGCCAGGTCCAGTCGTGCAATCAACAGAAGAGATCATTGATGTTATTAAATCTAATACATTTGAATTAAATAAAATTGCAGATTTCTCTAATGTTTGGAATGCTTATTCTGATGGCCACTCAACAGCTAAACTAATCACCAACGTTTATCACTCCACCACTAGGAAGTGAATACAGAAAAAATAAACATCCACCAGACCAAAGGATTATATTCCTTAGTCTAGCAGTTGTTTATTTTTTTAACACTATAATGAATAAGACATTAAATAATCACCGCAAATCAACTACTTTCGGTAATGTCTACTAATCGCATTTAATAAAGGGCGATAATCGTTCCCGATAAGTCCTGTAAGTTCAATCAATAACTCAACGAGTATTGTTACTAAGAAAAACAATAGCGTTGATCCCCACATAACAGACCGACTAAAAAGAATAGCCGCTACACTAAATAAACCACTCATCGCATAAATAAGAATAACCGTTTGACGATGACTAAAACCTAAATTCAATAAGCAGTGGTGTAAATGCAATTTATCAGGAGCATACAATGGCTTTTTATAAGCCGCTCGTCTCACAATTGCAAAGAGGGTATCAATAATTGGGACACCTAATATCGCAATAGGGACAATTAGTGAAAAGAGCGTGGCATTTTTGAACCCTAAAACGGATAGCACCCCTATCATGTAGCCTAAGAATAAGGCACCTGTATCACCCATAAATATTTTTGCTGGATAGAAATTAAACACTAAGAAACCAAGGGTCCCCCCTGCGAGCATAAAGGCAATAGTGGCCACAAAAGGGTCCCCCAGCATAATCGCTAAGCCTGCAATCGTAAGTAAGGCTATAGTTGATACACCACCTGCTAATCCATCCAAACCATCAATAAGGTTAATGGCATTAGTAATCCCTACAATCCAAAGGACGGTAATCGGGATACTCAAATAGCCAAACTCTAACGTGTAACCAAATGGTAAATTAATAAATGTCATTTCTACTCCATTTAATACGACGATAAAAGCGGCAATAAACTGTACGATAAATTTATAACGTGCTGATAGTGGGTAAATATCATCCACTATACCAATGAGTACAATAAGCAAGGCACCAATAAGCATAGGCCATTTAAAATGGGTATGAGGATGATAAATAACCATGCCAACAGTGAAGCTTCCTATAATAGCTAAACCTCCGAGCCTTGGCATAATACCTGTGTGTATTTTTCGTTTATTCGGTTGATCAGTCGCACCAATCAAAAAAGCCAACTTTTTAACAAGAGGGGTTAAGATGAGTGCTACTAAAAAACATAACACGACAATGAAGAAATAGAACATTTTCCCCTTCCTTTCAATAATGATTATCTTATTTAAAGATAATACATGCTATAATATCTCAGTAAATTAGACGTATTTACTTTACTAAAGTTACAAACTCTTAATCATTTGTTCATATCATCAAATAACTATAACACAAATTGACATCTAATGCATTATTTTTGTTAGTGGAAGTAAAAAAGAACAACTATTCACCTAAATGAATGTTGTTCCCTGCGACCTATGACATATTTTCTTATATCTTAGATTATACTTATTGAATCGCAAACATAATCTCAGCTTCACAGGCTAATTCACCATTTACTGTTGCTTTCGCTTTTCCCTTGCCGATTGGACCTTTTAATCTCGTGATTTCAACATCTAGCATTAATGTATCACCCGGTATAACTTGACGTTTAAACCGGCACGCATCAATACCAGCTAAAAAGCCAATTTTACCTTTGTTTTCTTCTTTTTGTAGCATAGCCACCGCCCCAGCTTGTGCAAGTGCCTCAATGATTAAAACGCCAGGCATGACTGGATAGTCCGGGAAGTGTCCTTGGAAGAACGGTTCATTGATTGTGACGTTTTTCTTCGCGATAACGCGCTTTCCTTCTTCAATCTCAACCACTTGATCAATGAGTAAAAATGGATAGCGATGGGGAATGACGTCTTTAATTTGATTAACATCTAACATTAGTACCAACTCCTAATATGAATTTAAAAAGAAAAAGCAGTCACCTGCTTCTTTATTCAACACCTGTCATAATATCAATAATATGTTGCCAGAAATCAAAGGTCAACACTTCTAATGGCTCTTCTCCGCCACCTAACACACTATAACCTACTAATAGACCAATAATAAGTGCGATAAAAATCAATAAAATAACAACAATAATTCTTAGCCAGATAGGAAAGATACGATGTACTGCTCGGTGTTCTTTTCTTTCTCGTCTTTTTTCTTTACGTTCTTGTTTTTTCTCTTCACGTGTCACTTTTTGATCATTTTCTTCTATCGGCTTTACTTCAGTTTTTTGAACCTGATCATTTGTTTGATTATCCATAATTAACTCCTTAGCGCATTTGATTAATTAATCCACGCATTTGGTCATGCATTGAAATCGTACGAGCATTGAATTGATAAGCTCGTTGTGTTTGGATTAATTCCGTCATTTGTGTAGATAACTCAACGTTAGAACCTTCTAGTCTACCAACAGCGACATTAACGTCTGCTACTTGACCAATAATGTCACCTGCTTCAAAATCCGTTTCCGTAACATCTGGTAACCTAAACAGATTTTGACCGGTTTGTTCTAAAAACTGTGGTCGAATTGCTTCAACAACAGATATAGTAGCTTCACTGTTTGTTATTCCATCTCTTCGCACAACCACTTGACCTGATGCATCGAGCGCGACATCATCAAAGCCTTGGTTTATTACAATGGCTTCACCAAACTGATTTAATATCGCATGGCCATTGCTGGTCACTAGTGCTGAGTCACCTGTTTGTGTTGGTTGTAAATAGAATGAACCGTCACGCGTAAAACGCGTCTCTGTTTCACCATTTTCAGTCACAGCGACTTCAAAAAATTGACGATCTTCTGTTAGCGCTAAATCAAGTGGCCGCTCTGTATTAATTAACGCCCCTTGGGTGAAATTATTATTCGCATGCCCCACTTTAGCACCCGCCCCTTGTCTGATTCCAAGTGGCGTTACTCGTCCAACACTGTTGGCCTCTTCATCACTAAAGTTATCAATATTTTGATAGAGGAGTGAACTAAAATTCGCCATTTGTGTTTTATATCCTGTTGTGTTTGCATTTGCCACATTGTGTCCGATAAGATCGAGCTTATTTTGCAGCTCGCGCATCGTTGTTGCGGCCTGGATACCCATTCGACTCATTTTATCTCCTCCTTTAGTTTAATCTGCCGATTTGATTGACGGCTATTTCCATGCTTTTATCATACGCTTTAACAACTTGTTGATTGGATTCAAATAGTCGATAAGCTTGCATCATCTCTACCATTGTTTGACCAGAATCAACATTAGAAGCCTCTAAGAACCCTTGACTAACAGAAAAAGTTACACCCGCATTTCCTCTCGCGTTTTCCATTGCACCCAGGACGTCACCGTCTTGGTCTGTCAGCGCAAAGAGATTCTCATCATCTTTTATTAAATCATAATGATTTGTTGTATAGTTTATTTGGAGTGGTATCTCATCCTCAGCAGTTGTTAGGACACCCTCCGATGTTAATGTGAAGTTTTCACCATTTGTAAATATCGGATTCCCCGCATCATTTAATACGTAATAGCCCTGATTCGTCGTTAAGTAACCTTGGCCATCAACTGTGAAGTTACCATTTCGCGTATAGCGTACGTCTCCTTCAGCATTTTGAACAGTGAAGAAAAGAGCACCGTCTTGGTCAAGTATATTTCCGTTCACTAGAGCCATATCGGTTGTCATATTCGTTTCTTGTAGTGTTCCTTGTGTTTGATCAGCCAACGTCTCATGCACATACACACCTGTTGTCAGTGGACCAACTTGATTTGATAAGCTTAAATGCTTATTTGTTTGGGTTTTTATCTCTTCTCCACCCATACGTTTAACGAGTAGCTCTGGAAATGAACGCGTCATCGCTTGATCTTGTTTAAATCCAGGTGTCTGCGCGTTTGATAAGTTATTCGATAATGTGTCTTGACGACGTTGTTGCGTTATCATACCACTTGCAGCTGTATAGTATCCTCTTAGCACGTCTCAATCATCCTCTCTCCATACGTTACATTAACGGCGAGCAATTTTATCGATATTTTCAAGCATAATCCCTGTTCCTTTAGCCACACAACTCATTGGCTCTTCTGCTAGGAAGACCGGTACTTTTAACTCTTCTGCGAGTAATTGATCAAGTCCGTGTAATAGTGCACCTCCACCGGTCAAAATAACCCCGCGATCAATAATATCGGCTGAGAGTTCTGGTGGTGTTTTTTCTAATACATTTTTCGCCGCTTGTACAATCACATAAATTGATTCTCGTAAGGCTTTTTCAATTTCTTCTGATTGAATAGTGATCGTACGTGGTAGACCACTCATCATATCTCGGCCACGTATATCAATCGACTCATTGCGAGCACCTGGAAATACGGTTGCGACTTGAATTTTAATATCTTCAGCCGTACGTTCACCAATCAGTAGTTTATATTCTTTTTTCACATAATTTAAAATTTCCATATCGAACTTATCACCAGCCATTTTAATTGACTGAGACGTAACAATGTCACCCATTGATAAGACAGCGACATCAGTAGTACCCCCACCGATATCAACAACCATGTTACCGCTTGGTTGGAAGATATCCATGCCAGCACCAATGGCCGCTACTTTTGGTTCTTCTTCTAAGTAAACTTTTTTACCGCCTGACTTCTCAGCCGCTTCTTTAATCGCTTTTTGTTCGACTTTAGTGATATTTGTTGGGCAACAGATCAACATCCGTGGTTTAGAAAACATGCCCTTGACATTAATTTTATTAATAAAATGTTTTAGCATCGCTTCTGTCACATCAAAATCAGCAATCACACCATCCTTGAGCGGACGAATGGCTTCGATATTACCCGGCGTACGTCCAACCATCTTCCAAGCTGCTTCACCTACTTCTAGTACTTTACCGGTGTTTCGGTCCATCGCCACAACAGATGGTTCATCCAACACAATCCCTTTTCCTTTTACATGAATAAGTACATTTGCCGTTCCTAAGTCAATACCGATATCTCTTGAAAACATGTATGTGATCCTCCTATTTTTTTCGTTTCATTTATGATGTCAACTAGTATTTTTTCGAGTTGTCTCTAATAATATATAATATCACAAATAGTTGGCGATACCTACCGAAATTTCATATTTATCGTGTGGATCTGAGAATTTTCGTTCTATTGTCAAGACAATTTTAATTAAGTCAGAAATATACAAACAATAATCCGCATTGTCCTTGTTTTTAGAGCAAGATCTGTACAACAAAAGCCTTTCTAAGAATATCTTATTATTAGAGGGTCAATATAAAGGTTAGGTTTCAACAATTTTTAAGAACGCATTGATTTGACTTACTCAATTTCCTGATCCGTAATAAAAGCAATACCTGTTGATTGTTATATTTGGTACGTGTTACAAGTTTGTCTGCTTCATTTTGTTTGATTGCGACGACTGTTTATTCGGTCTTCCTCTTTATCGTAATCAGGTTTACTGTTAAATCAATCTGATTCGCAGTCATTATGATTAAGAAAAACCATACATAACCAAATGACAAATTAAAATCCATGAAACTATGGCCCATAATCAAAAAAACAGGCATAAGCGTTATGTATGTGTCTGTACTTCTATACACTTGTCTTAGGATTAGACCAATCAGCAACATAATGACACTAAAGCCAATAATACCTGTTTCTATTAAAATATCTAAATAGCCATTATGCACCTCTAATGATTGGTAGTCATAACTTCTTACTGACTGATACATTAATGCCCAGGCGCGTGCGCCATGCCCTATAAAGGGCGCATCTCCAAAAATATAAAAACCGTCAGTTAAAAATGCCAGTCGTTCTGTGAACGTTCTTGTTTGAGTTAGTTTGCTCATGTCGAGTTCAAACCAACCAAGTAAGATATCGTATAAGAGTCCTTCATTTAAAATATTGACCAAACTAAAGCCAATCAAAGTGACCATACCGAGAGGTATGACCAAACGATTAAATGTAATCTCTTTAGGCAATCTGTCTAGACACTCGCAAATAGCGCGACTAAATAGTAAACTCAAACAAGCGACGAGAACAATCATTCTGAAAACATTTACTTGCTCTATCGCCAGATACAACATTAGAGCCGTAACAAGGGCGAGACTACTGACAAGTAAGAGCTTGAGTTGTTGTTTTGTTTTCGATAGACCAATCACAACGATAAAGATTAAACTTGACAATAATAGGACCCCACGCGACTGGGATTTGAATACCATAAATAGATACATTGGTAACACTGAAAGGTGGAAAGTCATTAACCACTTATTTTGTGTTCGTTCAAACTGAATGAGACCATAAAAAAATAGGGCAGCTAAAAGTACACCGAAAGTATTCGCATATTCAACTAAACCTGCATAACGACCCATCATAATGTAATGTCCTTCGGTTAAAATCCCAAGGTCAAACAACAACATATGGAGACTTAATATAAGACCGATTCCATGCATCATATATGGCACATACCGATGGTACAGTGAGTCTTTATGAAAGACATAAACAGCCATAATAAAAAAAGCAACGGTCGAACTTGCGCGTATTACACCTTGTATCGCTAGATAGGCGGATGCCGGTTCAAAGAAAAGCGGCAATGCGTAAGTAATCGGTATCAGCATAAAGATCAGATAAGGCTTAAAGACATTTTCTTTATACAACCAGATCCGAATTAAAAAGATGATAAATAATAAATGTAAGATGATATGATATGGATAAAAATTCTCATCAAAATATAAACCTTGTTGAACTAACCCACCTAATAATATCGCTGTTAATAGAAAAAAATAAATCCCTCGCACGAACTCACTCCCTTTAAATCTCAAATATTTTTCCATCTTTAACGTCGTAATGGCTCATCATACATTACCGCTCTATAATCTATCATTAACTATACCGAATTTCCCTTAACTTTTAAATAGATGGGCAGTCATTCAGTCTATCAATACTTTTCCACACAAAAGAAGACATTGCTGATGTAGTTATAGAACTGACATCAACAACGTCTTTGAACATGACTCATTGTATTTAAACCTATCGTTAAAGACTTACTTCAACTGCTTGTATTGATTCATCTTTCACTCGCACAATATTCGCACCAAGTGCTTTTAATTTTCCAACAAAATCGACATAACCACGGTCAATATGATACAAGTTTGTCACGGTCGTTTGACCTTCTGCAATTAGACCTGCTAACACAAGAGCAGCACCTGCGCGTAAATCCGTCGCTTTTACTTCTGCACCTTGTAAGTTTGTTTCCCCGTCAATAACGACACTTCTGCCTTCAATTTTCATCATTGCATTCATGCGGCGGAATTCATCGATGTGCATAAATCGATTCTCAAAGACGGTCTCAGTTACCATACTCGTGCCTTTTGCTTTAAGCATCAAGGTCATCATTTGTGACTGCATATCCGTTGGAAAGCCTGGGTGTGGCAAGGTTTTAATATCGACTGCAACCAGTTCATCCGTCGGATGAACCTTTAAGCCACCTTCAACTTCTTCAACGACAACCCCCATATCAGTAAGTTTTAAAATAACCGCACGCAAATCACGTGAGCGCGCACCAAGTACCGTCACTTCACCACCCGTTAATGCACCGGCAACTATAAAGGTGCCTGCTTCAATTCGGTCTGGGATAATCGTGTGATCGGTTCCTGTTAGTTCTTCGACTCCTTCAATCGTGATTGTTGACGTTCCAGCACCAAAGACACGTCCACCCATACCATTAATAAAATCAGCTAAATCAGCTATTTCAGGTTCTTTCGCTGCATTTTCAATGATGGTTGTCCCATCAGCAAGACTCGCCGCCATCATAATATTTTCTGTCGCGCCAACGCTGGCCATATCTAAATAAATAGTGGCACCCGTTAAGCGTCCTTTACTCTCAACTTCGACAAAACCATGCCCAACTTCTACAGTTGCCCCCATCGCTTCAAAACCTTTTAAATGTAGATCAATCGGACGTGAGCCAATCGCACAACCACCTGGCATCGCGACATGCGCATGACCGTAACGCGCTAAAAGCGGCCCCAACACTAAGACAGACGCTCGCATCTTCGTCACAAATTCAAATGGTGCTTCCGTTGTTAAATCACCTGAGGCATCAATCGTCAATTTATCATCAACCATATTAACGTCAGCACCAATATTGGTTAATACATCGTTCATTGTACCAACGTCTGCCAGTGCAGGCACATTAGTTAAAACCGATGGCTTCATCTGTCCTAAAATCGTTGCGGCAATAATTGGTAATACCGCATTTTTAGCTCCCTCTACACGTACCGTTCCTGATAGTGTTTCACCACCGTTTATAATTATTTTTTCCATTGTTATTCGCTCCATTCTAAAGAAAACACGCTATTTTATTAGTTTTTCAATCGTTAGGGTAGACGTGCCAATAAAAAACTAGACATTCCCGCTATCCTTACCCGACTGGCTAATTATTGTTTTTCTTTTTTAATGTTCTCTAGATCATATTGTGTCAGTTGTTTCTTTTATTTCGTCATTATATGTAAACTTTAGTTAGATTACTGTTCTAAATACTCTACACTTAATGTTTAAATTACTTCCATTAAAAACTCATCGCTCTTTATCATATCATGAATAATGAAACTATCACAACTATAAATGTTTCTATTATCTGTGTAAATAGTCGCAATGAACGAATTGAGTCGTTTGTAACAGCTTACATTTTCTGTTTTTTCTAGGCCTTTTAGCGTGACGTCATCGTCTAGTTTCCTGACTGTTGCTTGATCGAACTCATCATTTGATGAATTGTGTTGTTCGCGCACTGATTCATGCTCACTACTTACGCATACGGCGACATGCCTTTTACGTGATTAATTAGGGCGGAATTATCTAAACCTAGGGATATGATTCCCACCGGATATTAATCACTTCCGCCACGACAACTTTTAAAACCAAAACATATAAAAAACACAACGAAAGACATACAACGCAAAAACCACCGTTCTTTTAGTTATTTAAGCTTAAAACTAAAAGAACGGTGGTTTTAATCTTTGATTAAAGTAAATAAAGCAGTTGCTGGGACCAATTAAGTAAATCTAAAAAGAAATGACTGAGCACACTGGCAATGACAATGGTGAGAATCACCATAAATAACCGAGCTTCAAATACTTTATGTTTTTTAAACAACACATCAAACCGGATGGATGTTAAAGCGCGCCAGGTAATAATAATAAACACACTATGTGAAATGATACTAATGGCAGCTTGTACACCTAAATCTACGAACATGCTTTCACCTTCTTTCAACAATTTCCCGGGAAATAGATTCTTTTTTAATTTATTCATTAAATCAATATAAGCGTAATTTATTGTTTAAAAGACTTATGTAAAAAGACTTTAACACAAGTTCGTCCTTGAGTTAAAGTCTTTTTATCTGGTTTATAGTCTAAAACGTTAAGTGACAACGTCCCGTACTTTGTTAGACTTTTTTAGTTAGAGTGATTCATCTCACATCTTTTTATCTTCACCGACCAAGTCTAATCGATTAATCGCACGTTTTAGCGCGAGTTCGGCTCGTCTAAAGTCAACATCCTTACGATGCTGTTTAATTCGTCGCATCGCACGCTCTTTAGCTTTGCGCGCCCGTTCCACATCGATTTTCTTCGGTGTTTCAGCGGACTGGACGAGAATGGTCACATGGTTATTTTCAATTTCAATAAACCCGCCACCAATCGCCACCTTCATCGATTCTTTATCTTTTTTAAGACGCGCTGTACTAATGACAACCGGAGAAATCATTGCCGTGTGATTGGGCAAAACACCAATTTCTCCTTGTTTTGCCTGAACAACAACCATATCAAAAACGTCATTAACGACTTGACCATCGGGTGTAACAACTTCTACTGTCAACTGTTTGTCCATATAAACGGCCCCCTACTCTGACAGACGCATTGCTTTTTGGATGGCTTCATCAATCGTCCCTACAAGACGGAACGCTTCTTCTGGTAAGTCATCGTACTTACCTTCTAAGATCTCCCTAAAGCCACGAATTGTCTCACTGACCGGGACATAAGAACCCACTTGACCAGTAAACTGTTCGGCCACGTGGAAGTTTTGTGATAAGAAGAACTGTACTCGGCGCGCACGCTGGACAATTTGTTTATCTTGGTCGCTCAATTCATCCATACCAAGAATCGCAATAATATCTTGTAGTTCACGGTAACGTTGCAACGTTTGTTGCACTTCTCGGGCCGTGTCATAATGTTCTTTACCAACAACTTCAATGTCAAGCGCGCGTGAACTAGAACTTAGCGGGTCAACCGCTGGATAAATCCCTTGCTCTGATAGTTTACGGTCTAAACTTGTCGTTGCGTCTAAGTGCGTAAAGGTTGTTGCTGGTGCAGGATCAGTGTAGTCATCGGCTGGTACATAAATCGCTTGAATGGATGTGACTGATCCTTGAGTTGTTGAAGTGATCCGCTCTTGTAAGCGACCCATTTCGGTTGCGAGCGTTGGTTGGTAACCAACGGCTGATGGCATCCGGCCGAGTAAGGCTGACACTTCAGAACCTGCTTGCGTGAAACGGAAGATGTTGTCAATAAATAACAATACATCTTGACGTTTAGTATCACGGAAGTATTCCGCCATCGTTAAGCCTGTAAGAGCAACCCGCATCCGAGCACCTGGTGGTTCGTTCATTTGTCCAAACACCATCGCTGTTTTAACGATAACGCCAGAATCTTTCATTTCAAAGTATAAGTCGTTCCCTTCACGGGTACGCTCACCAACACCAGCAAAGACTGAAATACCACCGTGTTCTTGGGCGATGTTGTGAATCAGTTCTTGAATGAGTACCGTTTTACCAACACCAGCACCACCGAAGAGACCGATTTTACCCCCTTTAATATAAGGAGCCAATAAGTCAACAACTTTAATCCCTGTTTCTAAGATTTCTGTTTCGGTTGATAGTTTTCTAAATTCAGGTGATGGACGATGAATCGCACTGCGTTGCACATCTTCAGCCACATCTTCTCCGCCATCAATCGCTTCACCTAAGACATTGAAAATCCGTCCTAATGTCTCTTCCCCTACCGGGACAGAGATGGGGTGTCCTGTATTAATCACTTTATCACCACGGCGAATACCTTCTGTGGCATTCATCGCGATGGTTCGTACTTTATGGTCCCCTAAGTGTAAGGCAACCTCGAGTGTAACTTTTACGTCTTGGTCGTTCTGGTGCGCTGTGACGATAAGCGCATCATTTGTTTTTGGTAATTCTCCGTCTTCGAATTTGACATCGATGACCGGTCCAATTACTTGTACGACTTGTCCATTATTCATCGATTATTTCCTCCCTAAACCGGCAAACAAGTTAGCCTTGTTGGGCATTTGCGCCACCTACAATTTCCGCTAATTCTTGCGTGATTTGTGCTTGACGTGCACGGTTGTACTGCAAGCGTAAATCTGAAATCATATTGTCGGCATTATCTGTTGCATTTCGCATCGCGTTCATTCGCGAGGCGTTTTCACTCGCTTTACTTTCAAGAAAGGCACCATAAATTAAGCTTTCCGCATATTGCGGTAACAGTGTCTTCAATATTTGATCCTCATTCGGTTCGAATAAGAATGGACTGTGCATTTCATGACGTAGCTCATCCACTTCTGTTTCTGCAATCAGTGGTAAGATTTTTTTCACCACGACTTCTTGACTTATCGCTGAATAAAAATAATTATACACGAGCTCTAATTGATCAAATTCACCATCAATAAAGAACTGAACCGTATCATATGTCAAGTCTTCTAAATCACTGAAGTAAGGATGATCCGGTAACCCTGTCGCTGAACGCAGTACTGGCATATTGCGGTTTTTAAAATATTCTTTCCCAATTCGACCAATTGCGATAATCGTATACTCACTTTTTTGACGGTGACGTTCATTAATTAAATTCTCTAATTTTCTTAACACCTGTGAATTAAACGGACCGGCGAGACCTCTATCAGAGGTCATCACTAAGTACGCAACTTTTTTCACACGGCGAGGGATCAAAATCGGGTGACTATGCTCCCCGTAACTTAAGACAATATGTCTCACCATTTCTTCGATCTTTTCCGCATACGGCACAAAGGCATTATTCGAAGTCTCTGACTTACCTAACTTAGAGGCCGCGACCATATGCATCGCACTGGTGATTTGCTTCGTCTTTTGTGTTGATTCGATTTTCTTTTGAATGCCTCGTAATGACAAAGCCATTTTCACGCCTCCTTAGTATGATCGACTGAATTGTTGCTGGAATGTCGTGATAGCTTCTTTCATATCCTCTTCTGCAGCGAGTTCGCCTGATTCACGAATGTCGCGTAATACTTGTGGATAGGCAGCATCTAGATAATCATAAAATTCGTCTTCAAAGCGGAGAATGTCTTCAATAGGAATCTCATCGAGTTGGCCATGAATGAGCGCATAAATGATCATCACTTGTTTTTCCATCGTAATCGGCTTGTGTAAGCCTTGTTTTAACACTTCAATCGTTCGTTTACCACGGTTTAATTTCTGTAAGGTTGCCTTATCTAAATCTGAACCAAACTGAGCAAATGACTCAAGCTCTCGGTAACTGGCAAGATCTAGTCTTAATGTCCCCGCAACTTTCTTCATTGCTTTTGTTTGGGCTGATCCACCAACACGTGATACAGATAGACCAGGGTTAATCGCTGGTCTTACCCCACTAAAGAACAAATCAGATTGTAAAAAGATTTGTCCATCCGTAATCGAGATTACGTTGGTTGGGATATAAGCTGAAATATCACCTGCTTGTGTTTCAACAAACGGTAACGCCGTCATCGACCCGCCACCTAAATCATCATTTAATTTAGCTGCCCGTTCAAGTAAACGTGAGTGTAAGTAGAACACATCACCTGGAAAGGCTTCACGACCTGGTGGACGTTTAAGTAAGAGTGACAGTTCCCGGTAAGCTGCGGCTTGTTTTGACAAGTCATCATAAACAACAAGCGCGTGTTCACCGTTATACATAAACTCTTCGCCCATCGCAACCCCTGCATAAGGTGCAAGGTATTGAAGTGGCGCTGGTGCACTCGCACCGGCATTAACGACAATCGTATACTCAAGTGCGCCGTGACGACGGAATGTTTCTACTGTCGCACGAACCGTTGAATCTTTTTGTCCAATCGCAACATAAATACAATACATGTTTTGATCTTTTTGGTTCAGGATGG
This sequence comes from Halolactibacillus halophilus, assembly GCF_900115605.1. GTDB lineage: Bacteria > Bacillota > Bacilli > Bacillales > Amphibacillaceae > Halolactibacillus > Halolactibacillus halophilus. The sequence continues at coordinate 4,984 of NZ_FOXC01000036.1, read as the reverse complement.
TATCAACCGCCACCGTTGTTTTTCCTGTTTGACGGTCACCGATAATTAATTCACGTTGACCACGTCCAATTGGCACCAGCGCATCAATCGCTTTTAGTCCGGTTTGAAGTGGTTCGTGAATCGATTTACGTGCCATAACACCCGGTGCTTCGCGTTCAATTGGGCGCGTTTTTCTTGTTTTAATATCGCCCTTACCATCAATCGGTTGTCCAAGTGGGTTAACTACCCGGCCAACAAGCGACTTCCCAACAGGCACTTCCATGATGCGTCCTGTACGGGTTACTTCATCTCCTTCACGAATCGATAGATGCGACCCGAGAATAACAACACCAACCCGGTCTTCTTCTAAACTTTGAACAAGGCCCATTGTGCCCGTTTCAAATTCAACAAGCTCACCTGAGAGCACGTTATTCAGTCCATAAATTTGCGCAATCCCGTCACCTGTTTCAATAACGGTCCCAATATCTTTAATCTCTGTGTCTTTTTGATAATACTGGATTTGTTTCTTGATCAGGGCACTGATTTCTTCCGCTCTGATTTCCATCTCATGTCACCCCTATCATCGTTTATACAACGGAACAAACTTCCGTTTAACATCTTCTAATTTTGCTTTTAGCGATACGTCATAGACACGGTTGTTTATGACGACTTTAAACCCGCCAATCACACTTTCATCAATTTCATTTTGCAGTGCTAAGCGTTCATAACCAAAGCCTTTAGCAAAATGTGCTTCAATATCTTCAAGTTGATGTGGCGTTAAATACGTGACTGAATAGACTTTTCCTACACCAACCCCGCGCTTTTCATTAATCAAATACGTATAATGATCAACCATCCCCGGCACGTCTTGTTCGGCATGGTCTTCGACCATAATCAGTAACAACTTCACCAGTTCACTTGAGAACGTCATAAACGTTGATTTAATAATCCGCGCCCGGTTCATCCATTGTTTTGGATCTTGCAGGAAATCGACTAAGTCAGACGGGGCACTAAACACTTGGCGCACCGTGAGTAACTCACGTTCAATTTGGTCTTCATGCGCGTGGTCTTTTGCCACATCATATAATGCTTCAGCATAGCGTCTTGCATTACGTGAATTTTTCATAGAAGATCGTCTCCTAATGTATCTAAACGTTCTTTAATTAAACGTTTTTGATCTTCCTGACTCATTTCTTTTTGAATAATATCCATCGCAATTTGGAACGCAATTTCTGCGACCGTTTCTTGCATTTCTTGGAATGATTCGCGTTTTTCTTGTTCAATTTCATCTTCAGCATCGATTCGCATTTGTTTAGAACGATCTTTTGCTTCTTTAACAATTGACTCCTCTAATTTTGTTGCGCGTTGTTTCGCAGTCACAACTAAGTGTTTTGCTTCTTGACGTGCTTCTAATAATTTATCATCAGCCTCTTTAATTGCCATTTGTGCTTGACGGTTTCTATCTTGGGCTGTTTCAATTTCAGTCGCGACGAAGTTTTCGCGTTCTTCCATCACTTTAATGATTGGTCCCCAAGCAAATTTCTTAAGTAGCATCATTAAAATAGCAAAACTCACTAAAACAACAACGGTATCTAACGGTTGAAAACCACCGACTGTTTGTGAACCGAGGGTTAACATATTTGTCGTCAGCATGCTTTATGCACTCCTCTCTTTGTCTACCTGTTATTATTAGGCGTTCATCAATTAAAGAATCATAAAGGCAACAACGACAGCTAGAATTGGAATCGCCTCAACAAGTGCGATACCAATAAGCATGATGGTTTGTAGTGGCCCACGTAATTCTGGTTGACGAGAAACTCCTTCGATTGTACTTTTTACGATAATACTGTTAGCGAAACTTGCGCCTAAAGCAGCAAGACCTACAGCGATTGCAGCAGCGATTGCGTTCATGTGTATTTCCTCCTAGGATTGTTTAAATTTGTTTTTTTAAATTTAGTTCAGTTTGACTCTTACGTTCATGAATGAAAGACAGTGTTCTCACTCAACTTATAGCTATTCGGTTCATACGAATCGTTCCATACGCATATCCATATGGTTGATGATTCGTAATTAGTGATCATCGACAACTTTGTGTGACATATACACCATCGACAAGGTAGTAAAGATGAAAGCTTGAATCGCGCCGACAAATAAACTAAAACCTTGCCATAAAATCATCGGTATAATGGCCCCGATGAGCGTCACTGAAGCCAAACTCGCGAGCAGTGACAGCAATACTTCACCTGCGAAGATATTCCCATACAAACGGAAGCCAAGCGTCATCGTATTGGTGAATTCTTCAATAATCTTAAATGGCAACATAAATGACACTGGGCTAACAAAACCTTTGGCATAATTTTTCGTCCCACGCATTTTAAGCCCATAATAATTCGTTAAAATAATAATAAAAGCCGCAAGCGTTAACGTGACCCCTGCATCAGCCGTTGGTGATTTCCACCACACAATCCCATTAAATATCCCTGTCACGATAACCCCTAAAATATTACTAATAAAGATAAACGTGATCAGCGTCAGTGCTAACGGTAAAAACTTCTTACCTGTCCGCCAGTCCATTGAGTCGTTAATAATACCTTTAACAAAATCAACGATAAACTCGATAAAGTTTTGTTTTCCTGTCGGTTTCATCTTTAAATTGCGAGTTAAAAAGAACGCAACAAAGAAAGTAATGGTACTAGAAACGACCATCATTAAAACGGTTGAAAGGTTAACACTTAGCCACGGAATACCAAAGATATTCTCGACAATAGGTGCACCATGTTCCATTTATTATTCCCCCTTCTCTATAAATTTCTTAGCTTCTAACAGCGACCAAAAACCAGCAATAAGAACAACGACGTACTTAAACATTAAACCTATAATCACTGCAAGTACCGGAATGTGTGTCAAATAGTATTCAACAAGAACAACGACAAGTAAAGCTGCGCCAATTCTTAAAATTGTCCCAGCCGTCGCAAAACGTTTGTTTGTTGTGACTACACGCACGAGGCGTGTCACCTTCCATTGTAGTAAGCATAAGTTTACGTAACTTACTACTCCACCGAGTAGTAAACCAAATAAGATGGGATGTCCTTGTAATAACAGTGTCACCAATGCAATGGAGATCAGTATGACGAAAAAAATCTGATGATGTTTTTTTGTCATAGCATAATAAGTCTCCACACGGATTCACCTTGCCTCTCATTTGATCGTTAAAAACCAACTATTCACATTATAGCACCGATTTTAAAAAATGCATCCCAATTACTCGAATTCTTTGGTATAAAAGCGTTTACATTTAAAATTTCTTAAGATAAAGCGTTTCCTCAACTAAAATCGAGTTAAACCTCAGTAATTACGTGGGTTTAATGCGCATTGAAGTTTGTGAAAAATGCACATGAAAAACCGCATGAATATTTTTACATTCACAAACTTAGCTGGCTAATAATTCTTCTCTTTGACCCTTTTTTAATCCTTTCATTATCGTTTGACTTTAAATGCGGTAAAGTATTCATTTAAAAATGTGCTTTAACATAAGATAAAATTAAAATAATCTCATCCTGAATTAAACAGAGATGAGACTATTTCTTAGATTTATCATCGTTATACTTATTTCACTTCAAACGAGGCTGGTTTTTGTTTTGATGGATCAAAATAAGACTCAATCGCCTCACAAATCCGCTGACTAGCTAAACCATCACCATAAGGGTTAGAGGCTTTTGCCATTTTGTCGTAAGCTTGTTTGTCGCTTAGTAAAAGATGTGCTTCATTATAGATCGTGTCTTCATCTGTACCGGTCAACTTTAACGTGCCACTTTTGACACCCTCTGGGCGTTCAGTTGTATCACGTAAAACAAGCACGGGTACACCGAGTGACGGGGCTTCTTCTTGCACTCCACCTGAATCCGTAAGGATTAAAGTTGCACGCGCGGCAAAATTATGAAAGTCCACAACATCAAGTGGCTTGATTAGATCAATCCGGTCATGATTACCTAAGATCTCGTTCGCTTTTTCTTGTACTTTTGGATTCAAGTGAACCGGATAAACAACATGAATATCCGCGTGTGTATCAGCTAAACGGCGAATCGCACGAAACATTTGTCCCATGTTTTCACCTAAGTTTTCACGACGGTGAGCCGTCATTAGAACGAGACGTTTATCACCGATTCGATCTAACATTGGGTGAGTATAGTCATCACTTACTGTTGTTTTTAATGCGTCGATCGCCGTATTACCAGTAATGTAAATATACTCGTCTTGCTTGTTTTCTGTCCGTAAATTATCTCTTGACTGGGCTGTAGGCGCAAAGTGTAAGTCAGCCATGACGCCCGTTAGTTGACGATTCATCTCTTCTGGATACGGTGAGTATTTATTCCACGTACGTAACCCCGCTTCAACATGTCCAACCGCGACTTGGTTATAGTAAGCAGCGAGTGAGGCGGCAAAAGTGGTCGTGGTATCTCCATGGGCTAAGACGATATCAGGCTGTGCTTCTTTTATCACTTCATCTAAGCCGACAAGTGCCCGGGTCGTTACTTCTGCGAGCGTTTGGTTTTGTTTCATAATGTTTAAATCATACGTTGGGGTAATCTCAAAGATATCTAACACTTGGTCTAACATCTCACGGTGCTGTGCTGTAACAGTGACAATCGTGTCAAATTCATCTGAACGTTTTTGTAATTCTAATACAAGTGGGGCCATTTTAATGGCTTCTGGTCGTGTACCAAATACAGGCATTACTTTTATTTTTTTCTTCATAAGAACACACTCCATCAGGTTTTTTTATACGGTTATATATTTTACTAGAATCTCTCACTACTTTAACATATTCTGTTGGCTTTTCCTATTTCATTTGTGTTGCATTCCCGTTTTATATCTTTTAATGAAGCGAACATTGCTTAAATAAGCCAGCTCGGGAGTTTGACACTTCATTTCTTTAAAAGCACTCTTAAGCCTTGATATGGCTTATTTTTTATGTCAAATTTCGACTTTAATTATTGAGTACTAT
>NZ_FOXC01000034.1 GCF_900115605.1 Halolactibacillus halophilus | reverse complement strand
CAAGCCTTCATGGCATCACTTATAAAAATCCAGAATTGAAAAGCTCGGCTAACCTCTAGCCCAAAAAGGGCGAGGCCTAGCCGAGCTTTTCTTATTCTAGTATCACTTGAATGAGATATTTGTTATAATAAGGAACAGTTTTAAAAAACTATTTATCTGTAAAGGGAAGTGTCTGTATGGAGTGGAGAAATATATACCGTGGCATGATGATGGGCGCAAGTGATGTGGTTCCTGGTGTCAGCGGAGGTACGATTGCCTTGATTTTAGGGATTTACGATCAGTTGATCTTATCGATTAACGGACTATTTAGTAAGGATTGGAAGAAACATTTAGGCTTTCTTATTCCGTTAGGAATGGGTGTATTAATTTCCATCCTCGTCTTAGCCCAAGCGATTACGTGGCTATTTGAACATTATCCGACACCAACCCAATTTGCTTTTCTCGGGTTAATTTTAGGTGTCTTACCGTATCTGTTTAAAAAAGCCGACAGTAAGCATCAATTTAAAACGTATCACTATGTGTTACTCTTAATCGGTGTTGGGATTGCCGCAATGATGGGCTTTTTAAATGGCGATGAAAGGTTTATTATTGAAACGATTACCCCAAGTGTTTACGGGTATTTAATGCTAGCGGGCTTTATCGCGAGTACAGCGATGATTTTACCAGGCATCAGTGGCTCACTTATTTTAGTCGTTATTGGTGCATACGGGACGATCCTTAACGCAGTTAAGGAAATGCAAATAGATATTTTAATTGTCACTGCGATTGGGATTGGTTTTGGTATTATTACGATGAGTAAAGTGATTAAGTTCTTCTTAACAAACTATACGTATGCGACCTATGCGGTCGTCATTGGACTTGTGATTGGTTCGATTTACGTTATTTTCCCGGGACTTCCGGAAGGAATGATGGACTGGTTACTTAGTATCCTCGCCTTTGGTTTTGGTCTAAGTGTTGCTTATATGTTAGGACAAATGGAGTACCAAGAAGTCATCGAAACAGAGTAATCTCTTAGGTGTAGTCAATCGACTGCGCCTTTTTGTCTACAGAGCCGAGGTTTGCTCGTAAGTGTTTCTAAATAGGAAATACCTTAAAGACGTAAGGATTGGTAAAACAGACAGTTTCACATATAATGAACTCACAAAATATAAAAATAGGAGTGACGGTACATGAGCATATGGAGAAAATATAAAAACACCTCTTTAATCGTAAAAATGACAGTCGGGTTCGTATTAGGTTTGCTAGTAGGTGTCATCGTAGGCCCTTCTGCTGAGGTTTTAAAACCGCTTGGTACAATATTGATTAATCTCTTAAGTATGATTGCGACACCAGTCGTCTTTTTAACTGTTGTGCTTGCTGTAAACAAAATGAATCCGAAAGAATTAGGACGAACCGGTGGCAAGTTGATTTTATATTATGGTACAACGACGGCCGCTGCGGTTCTGATCGGACTTGGCTTAGCGCTTTGGATCAATCCGGGTGAGGCGTTGTCCTTACCTAATGTAACGGTTGATCAGCCAAGTAATCCAAACTTTGCTGATGTACTTTTAAATATCGTACCGAGTAATATCTTTGCTGCATTTAGTGAAGGGAATTTAATGGCCATTCTTTTCCTTGCGGTCATTGTTGGCTTTACGATGTCGCATATGATGTTTTCACATGATGATAAGATGAAAAAATACGGTAATTACTTACAAGAGTTTTTTGAAGTGGCAAATACACTCTTTTTCAATATCTTAAACGGGATTCTTCTGTATGCACCAATTGGGGTTTTCGCGATTGCGGCGTCTACTTTTGGTACACAAGGGTGGGGCACATTTACATCATTACTTAAATTTACCGGCGTCTTCTATCTAGGACTCGTGATCTTGTGGCTTGTTGTTTACACGGGAATCCTGCGGATCTTTCATATTCCGATTCGTTCCTTTTATGCTAATACAAGAGAGGCTTTTACAACTGCCTTTTTCACCTCGAGTAGTATCGCTTCGCTACCAGTTGCGATGGATAGTGCTAAGAAGGCTGGGATTTCGGAAAGAATTGTTCATTTCACCTTACCATTAGGTGCCATCTTTAATTCAGACGGTGGGGCACTTAGAATGGGGGCCTCAATTGTTTTCGCTGCCAATGTGACAGGGGTTAACTTTTCTTTTGTCGATCTGATTACAATTGTCATAATTGGTACATTGCTTTCGATTGGTACAGCTGGTATTCCAGCAGCGGGACTCGTGACGTTAGCTGCTGTTCTCACCTTGTTTGACTTACCACTGGAAGTTGTGTCACTGATTGCTGGTGTAGATGCTTTAATTGGTATGGGTGGTACAGCCTCAAATGTAGTAGGAGATATCATTGGTGCCGCTGTTGTTGATAAATCAGAGGGATAAGCTAACAATGTCGTAAATGTTGCTTAGATGCTGCGTATATATCTGAGACAAACAAAATAAAGGCTTTTAAGAATGAGGTGAACGTGTGATTCGTCTAGCAATAGAAACAGATCTTGCTGCTATTATGGGTATTGTTAAAGAAGTCATTGAAGAAATGGGTGAACGCGGCAGTGTGCAGTGGTCTAGTAATTATCCAAGCTGCGAAGATTTCCTGCGCGATATCAAAAAATCTGAACTATATGTCTGTGAACAAGCAGAGGGTATCACAGGTATGTGTACGTTTAGTCATACCGGACACGAAGAATATGGCGAGATTCCTTTTACGACAACAAACGCCTTAACCATCAAACGTTTAGCCGTGAGCCCGAGCCATAGAAATAAGGGCATCAGTCATCAATTTATGGCAGCCATCTTGCAATTAGCAGAAGAAACAAATAAAGCGGCGATTAATGGAGATACGTTCAAAAATAATCCTCATGCACAAAAGTTTTTCTTAAAACATGAATTTCAGTGGATTGCGGAACGTCCTGATGACGACAGAGATGTGCCACTTTACTATTTTGAACGCTTGCTAAAGTGAGAGCGTTTAAGGTTTCGGTAAAGATCAATAATTAAACCAATTGATAAGGAAGGTGACAAAGGATATGTCTGTGTTAACAGCAACAGACCTTGTGGTAAAACAAGGCGAGACGTTGGCGTTAGATGGTTTAACTTTGGCAGTCAATCAAGGGGAAGTCGTCGCTTTGATTGGGCATAACGGTGCGGGAAAATCAACATTTTTTAAGACTGTAATGGGCTTAATTGAACCAAGAGGGGGTATATTAGCGCTTGCTGGTGAAACGCCACCAAGCGTTCTTTATAAACAACAAGTCGTTTACATACCCGAACAACCATTTTTATTGCCGGAATTAACAGTCTTTCAACATTTTCAGCTCTATTTGGAAAGTTACAATCAATATAAAGATGAGAAAGTGAATGAGATTTATGATTTAGCTAACCGCTTTGAAATAGCGGGTGAGCTTGATCAATTTCCGCTTGAACTTTCAAAAGGGATGAAACAAAAAGCTCAATTAATTGCCGGACTTATTATCGATGCACCGCTGTTACTGATTGATGAACCATTTGTTGGTTTGGATGTATATGCGCAACAAGAATTAACGACCGTTCTTAAGGAGAAGAAACAAGCGGGACAAGCGATCATTTTAACAACCCATCAGTTCGATCAATTATCGGGTATTATGGACCGCTATATTATGTTACATCAAGGTAAGCTCATTAAAGAAGGCAATCAACAAGATTTAGGTGAACTAAAAAGGCGGTTTGATTAATGCGTAAACAAACGATCAAACAATTCAGTTGGATTCACTGGCAAAGAACGAAAAAACGTCATCGAACTAACCGAGAGATAATCGCTATGGTGATTGACCCTGTTACTGCTTTTTACCTGATCCCGTTTCTTGTGATTGGCGGACTTGTGTTAAGTGATGTGTTAAATGAATATCGAGCACTGTTGCAACAAGTGAGTGAAGTGGTTTTCAGCCGTGACATGATTTTTCTTGGTATTATGGTAGGGCAAATCGGTTTATTTAAAAAAGCCCCGATTTTAAACTATAGCTCAAGTGAACGATTAATGGAGTATGTCAGTCACAAACGACGTGATTTATTTTTGTTACTGTGGTTTAAGCAGCTCCTTAATTATTTCATTATAGATAGCGGTATCGCTATCTTTTTACTCACAGTTTTCCCGATTTATATAGAGCCAATCATGAGTTTCATTATCCTTGTCTTTATCACACAAGTAGGATTGATTATCCCACGTGTGTATTTGGCATCAATGACGGGATGGCGCGGATTTTTAGAGCGTCTCGTTATTCAAAGTGGCGTACTCGCAATTATTGTCTCTTTAGTTGTTTCCACTGGGGAGCAGCGTTTTACTATCTTAACGTTCCTACTTTTGATGCTTGCGGCAGGATTAGTCGTCGGTGTTATTTATATTGAGCAGGTGAAGGATCTTGATTACATTATCACAGTCAGTGATTACAAAAGTTACCGCACGCTGTTGAGTAAACTGTTTTTCTCAAAAACAGCAGTAAAAGACGTCCCAATCGAGCGACAAGAATGGTATGAGAAAAAGCGGTACCGACAAAAACTGTCTGATAAGACGATGTGGAAGTTATATGCACGACTCATTTGGCAACATGTCTCAGAACAAAAAGGGACCATTCTTCAGATGGTGATGCAGTTACTTGTCATTGTGGTGCTGCTGTCGCTTCAAAGCCCAATGTTTTTACGCATCGGTTTCGTTATTTTTGTGTTGTTATTCATTCGTATGAACAACGTTATTTTTCAATCGATTTTTGACCGTCCTCTGCTTAAAAGTTTACCAGTGAGGCAGGGACTGTGGTCACGCTATTATGGTGTTTACTCTATCTTTTCTCTCATGTTGATGGTACTCGGTCTAATTGGTTATTCCCATTTCCTGTATGGATTGGCATTTACACCGTTTGAATCCTTTACTTTTCTACTTATCGCGGTTATATTAAATCGTGAGTGGTTAAACCGTGTTATAAATAAACTGACAACACATCGACCAAAAGAAACGATTATTTATAGTTTAAGTTTGGTTTATATGGTTGGGTATGGATTGGCGTTTATGGTCTATGAACCGTTTGTCTACGGTTTAGCGTCGGTGATTACCGGTTTAATAACAGTAGAGCTGATATCTAAGAGATTTGGGAGCGAAAAAACATGATAGAAGATAAACATGAATATGAAAAGAAAAAACAAGACCCATCACTGAAATTATTTGTTGTCTTATCAAAAGCTTATCGAGCGGTAAGTGACCAAGTTGCTGATGATATTAGAAGTAAGGGGCTTAATACAACTGATTTCGGTGTATTAGAATTGTTGTATCATTCGGGGGATCAGCCGCTACAAAAAATTGGCGATAAAATCTTGCTAGCGAGTGGGAGCATTACTTATGTTGTTGATAAGCTAGAAAAAAAGGGGCTCGTTAAACGAACCCAATCAGAAAAAGATCGGCGGGTCACTTATGCCGCGATTACAACTGATGGTGTGGCGCTACTTAATGAGATTTTCCCCGATCACTGGAAGCAAATTGAGCGTATTACCAATGGTCTAACAGAAGACGAAAAAATCGAAGCAATTATGTTACTTAAAAAGCTAGGTACATTTGCTGATCGACTTCAAAAAGAGAACGAATCTTAATTAAACAGATTCGTTCTCTTTTTTATGTTTAAAACCAGGTCAATATGGCTATATAACAAGTAGCTTAATAAATATATTAATGATACGGAAAATACACACACTAGGGAAAAGTTTGTTGAGAGCGAGACATCATGAACTTGCACCAAGGTACGGAGGCGAATCGAAATGGAAAACGAAGTGCATGTTTACGTCAGTGATGAATGTGATGAATGCGATCGGATGGTGGATTTACTTAATAAAGAAGCAGTAGATTACGAGTTGAAAAATATCTCGAGTGATAAGGAACATTTGCGCGAGTTACAAAAACAACATGTTTACGCGACGCCTGCCCTCATCGTAAAAGGTAAGAAAGTGCTCGGCTTTCAAGAACAACGGATTAAACAGTTATTAAATCGACTTATATGATTGATACCGTCCATCGCTTGGGCGGTCTTTTTGTAGATGAAAAGTAAATAGAAAGAAGGGAAAGACATGATAGGTGTTCTTTTGATACACGGGTTCACTGGTGGACCGTATGAGCTTGCACCTTTAACCGAACGGTTAAAAGCAAAGACGGATTGGTTAGTGAAAGTGCCAACCTTACCAGGTCATGGGCTAGATTTAAATTTATTTCCTCATACGCACCAGGAGTGGATTGAGACGGTAGAAGCAGCTTATGAGGACTTAAAACAACAGGTTGATACGATTTATCTCGTTGGTTTTTCTATGGGCGGCATGCTTGCGGGCTATCTAGCCGGGAAGTACGGGGCAGATAAATTAGTGATGCTGTCACCTTCACGTAAATATCTTAATTTAATTAAACTAACAAAAGAAGTCACACAACTGGTGAAAGATCGGATTATTGGTAAATTGGAAGAGAATTTCACCTATAAACACTATCACCATAAGCAAGGTAAAATTCCAATCAAATCCTACCTAGAATTTGTGAAATGCGTCAAAGTAACTGAACCCTATTTAAAAGATATTACAACCCCAACCCTCGTGTTACAAGGGATGGAAGATGGGCTTGTACCGTATCAAACGACGCATGCACTTGATAAAGATATTCCAATCGATATCGATGTTATTTACTATTTAGATTCTAAACATATGATTTGTTTGGGGGATGACCAAGAAGTGGTTGTTGGGAGTGTCGTCGAGTATTTAATGAAGCCTGTGCATAAAAAGGAAGTAAAAGAGACACCGCTCACATAAAGGCGTAAGCTGTTTGTTAAACGTGATGATTCGCTAGATAAATAATCCCTCTGATGCCTTAGCATCAGAGGGATTATATTCGTATTATTTTTTCTCTTCGTGCGATAAGTCACTAAAGAATGACATCACGAGGGCACCTTTACCAGCGTGGGCTGCAATAACTGGTCCAGTTTCAGCTTGATGGATGTGTTTAAATGGGTAACGCGCTCTAACTTTGTCTAACGCATTATCACATTTTTCCTTCGCGTAGCCATGTGTCATCACAAAGACTTTTTCGGCAGGGTCTTTAATATACTCACCAATGAGTTCGTGGAAGCGGCGATGCGCTTTTTTGGCACCACGCACTTTTTCTAAGACATCAATTTTACCTTCTTCACTCGCATGGAGAATGAGTTTAACATTTAATGTTTTAGCAATCGCACCTTTCGCACGACTTAAGCGTCCCCCGCTTATGAGGTTGTCAATCGTCTCAAGTAAGAAGACTGTGCGTAAGTATGGAACGCGACTTTCAAGGTGGTGGGCAATGTCTTTTGCTGACGCGTTTTGTTCCATCATTTGTACGGCATCTTCCAACATTAAGATCATCCCACTGGAGGCTGATTTCGTATCAATTAAATACATCTCTCGACCCGGCTCTTCTTCAAGTAATTGTGTTTTAGCCATAATGGCGTGGTTATAAGAAGCACTGACACCGCTCGACAGACTGATATGAATGATTGGGTGTGACGGGTCAATGGCTTTAAAGGTATCATAGTAATCTTGTGGTGAAGGCGCTGCCGAATGTGGAAAGACTTTGCCTGTTGATACGCGTTCTAAAAAGTCTTTAGTTGTAAAGTCTTCTGATTTATATTGTTCCTCACCAAAACGGACGAATAAAGGGACAACTTTAATATCTCGTGCCGCTTGTAGATGCTTTGGTACATCAGCACCACTGTCAGTTGTTAATTGGATTGTCATCTCTTCACCTAGCTCTCATGTATTGTTAAACCGTAAAAAAATATTCTGACTATAATATTATTAGAGAATGCAATGAAATGCAAGGATTTGCGCTAGTAGTGAGTTGTAAGCTGTTACATTTATATTATTTGAAATGAAAGAAACGTGAAAACGTGATGAATCAAAGGTTAGCTTGAGTTTTCATGCTAGAATTTGTGGCGTATGTGTGATAAGATATTAATATCCATTGAATGCTCGTAACCAAGCCGCTTCTGTTTTTAGGGTCGGCTTTTTTTTCACGTTAATATAACGCTGGTCTTCACCCATACTTATTAGCTCACCTCTGTTGTTTTAGTAGTAAGAATGATGAATAAGGGTAAGCTAGTACATGAAGATAAATTTTTAACATCAGCTGCGCCGTTTTCATTTGAACGTGTAAATAGTGTTAACGTGTCGTAACGATTCCGATGAGATATAAACAAAAAGGAGAATGACTTTGGCAACATTTCAATCATTAGGTATTTCAGACGTAATTATGAAAGCTCTCGACAAGATGGGCTTTGAGGAAGCAACACCCATCCAGGAACAGACAATCCCGCTCGGACTTGCAGGGAAAGATGTTATTGGACAAGCACAGACAGGAACAGGTAAAACAGCCGCTTTTGGTATTCCAATGCTTGACAAGATTGATAAGAATCAACGTAAAATTCAAGGACTTATCGTAGCACCAACGCGTGAACTTGCGATTCAAGTATCAGAAGAAATTCACCGTTTAGGTAAATTTAAAGGTATTCGTACGTTACCGATCTTTGGTGGTCAACCAATGGACCGACAAATCCGCGGATTAAAAGATGGTCCACATGTTGTTGTTGCAACACCAGGACGTTTACTTGACCATATCCGTCGTAAAACAATTGATACGCGTTTTGTGCACACAGCCGTATTAGATGAGGCAGACGAGATGTTAAACATGGGCTTTATCGAAGATATTCGTGATATCTTAAAACAAATCCCTGAAGACCGTCAAACTCTCCTCTTCTCAGCGACGATGCCAAAAGAGATTCGTCAGATTGCGCAAACATTAATGCGTGACCCTCAAGAAGTAAAAGTAAAAGCAAAAGAAATGACAGTAGAAAATATTGAACAACATTTCCTTGAAGCGCATGAAAAGCAAAAATTCGATGCGTTAACGAACTTGCTTGATATTCAAACACCTTCTCTTGCAATTATTTTTGGTCGTACAAAGAAACGTGTCGATGAAGTCACAGAAGGCTTACAAGCACGAGGCTTTAAAGCTGAAGGTATCCACGGTGACTTAACACAAGGTAAGCGTATGAGTGTGTTAAATAAATTTAAAAATAGCCGTGTAGAAATTCTTGTCGCAACTGACGTTGCTGCGCGTGGACTAGATATCTCGAATGTCACGCACGTGTATAACTTTGATATTCCGCAAGACCCTGAAAGCTATGTTCACCGAATTGGTCGTACTGGCCGTGCTGGTAAAACAGGGGTGGCCGTGTCATTTATCACACCAAGAGAAATGCCACATCTTCACTTAATTGAGAAGACAACGAAATCAAAAATGCATCGCATGCAATTACCAAGCCACGATGAAGCAAAGCGTGGACAACAACAACTCGCTGTCAATAAGCTTGCACGTGCTGTTGAAAAGCAAGGGTTAGATGGCTACCGTGAAACAGCAAGTGAATTACTTGATGAGTACGATTCAGTGACACTTGTGGCGGCAGCGCTTAAGATTATGTCGAAATCACGACGTCAAACACCGGTTACATTATCATCTGTAACACCACTTAGCGTGAAGCGCGGTGGCGGTAAAGGCAAAGGTAACTATCGTGGTAAAGGTGGCGGTGACAAAGGTCATAACTTTAACCGCAACAATAAAGGTAAAGGCCGTAACCGTAAGTTTAATAACAAGCGCGGTTCAAATAACTCAAATAAGCGCGATTGATAATAACTAAACGCAAGGATCTGATCTAAATCAGACCCCCTTGCGTTTTTTTCTTTCATAAAAGGTGTGAAAATGAATGGAAGAAGTGATTTTTCACGAACAGGTGAAGGAGCTGTCGTTAGGAAAGTAAAAACGATAGACAAGAAAGACTAAGTTAAATATTTTGAGTATTCATTTGACCTGATATAACAAGCCTGCTGTAGCAAGTAGAAACTTGCTACAGCAGGCTTGTTTGTTTGAATATTCATCAGCAGGGTGACACTATTTTCCTCTTTTTATATCTCGGCAAATGGGTGGAAAGATAGTCTATCCTCTGGGTAGTTATCTTAAAAACGGTATAATAACCGGTCCGATAAAACCAATCACTGCTAAGATTAACAACACCCACCAAAGAATAGCTGAGACGTTGCCGTTTAGTTTAAAGCGGCGGCGTTTTTTCCAGCGGTTTGGATCGAAGTTAACACCGCTTTGATGCATGCGTCTCGGTCGTGGTCTTGGTCGGCGATAAGGGTTCACGTTATTGACAAGCAGCGGTCCAAAGCTAAAACCACCAACTAAACCAAAGACATGTCCTGGAACACTTACGTTTGGTTGAATGAATGTCATCACTAGACCAATCATCACGTAAGTTAGAACCAATTGTCTGCTGGCAGGATCAATCAGGCCAGGAGTGAAAAAGATCATGTAGACAATTAGACCAAGTATCCCGTATATAGCGCCACTCGCGCCGAGTGAAAGCGTCGTTGAATCCATCGCAATTAAGTAGTCGAACACATTCGCAAAAATACCCGCACCTAAATACAGAATGACAAATTTCACTTTACCTAGCATCTGTTCAAGCGCTGGACCGAAAAGTACAAGGGCAAAGGAATTAAAGAGAATATGTGTAATGCCTTGCCAGTCATGAAGGAAAATCGGTGTGACTAAGCGCCAATATTCACCTTGACTAACGAGGGCATTCATTCCGATACCTTCATTTAAGATTGTAAAACCAAGTGATGTTTCAAAATACATCAATAACCAGATAACGACTTGAATAACGATAATCCCGGATACGACCGGGTAATATCTAAAAAAATCTTTGAATGATTCCGTTCTAAAAAACATAATAGACCTCTTTTCTTCTTTAAAATCAGTTGTTAACCTATAAAGAAGTATACCGAATGAAACGCATAACTTGCAAATCTGATATACTATATGTGTGAAAAACATTCATTCTGATAAAAGAAATAGGTGACAAACATGATTAAAGGCATTGGAATCGATATAGTAGATATTGCTCGAATAGAAGCAATAATGAAGCGCAATCCTCGGTTTATTGAAAAAATACTTTCTGTTAAGGAACAAGAAAAATATCAAGCATTAATGACAGACAGCCGACGAACAGAATTTGTGGCTGGTCGATTTGCGGCAAAAGAGGCACTTGGAAAGGCGTTAGGAACAGGGTTGGGCACGCTGAATTTTTGTGATATTGTGATTTTAAATGAAGTCTCAGGTAAACCAACCTTACACTTCCCGGGAGATGATCTGTACCAGAGGCATATTTCCATCTCCCACAGTCAAACATCGGCGGTCGCAAATATAGTCTTAGAATCGAAACATAACTTACAGTAAAGGCAGGAGGAAGCAAATGAAGTGTTTGACGAGTAAAGAAATGCAACAAGTAGATGTGTTGGCGTTTAATGCTTATCATATGCCAGGAGAAGTCTTAATGGAAAATGCGGGTCGGGCTATTATTGAAGCCGTGATCAGTGACTTAACAAAAAAGGACAAAATTGTAGTCGTCGTTGGTCCAGGGAATAATGGTGGTGATGGTTTTGTTGTAGCGCGTGAACTGAAAAATAGAGGGTATGACGTGACCGTGATTCAGACAGTGACCAATGATAAAATCGAAGGAGAAGCATACGTGCATTTAAATATCATGCAGCGCTTTGGCGTTGAGATTATTTATGATTTTCCTGAGGCCATCCCGTATTTACATGAAGCAACGGTTGTGATTGATGCGTTATTTGGGACCGGATACAAAGGGCCAATGCGTGAACCGATGCAGGGTTATGTCACACTGATGAATCAAGTCGAGGCCGTTATTTACAGTATTGATGTACCAAGTGGTGTCAGTGAAGCGATTGATTCGATGAGTAGCGTCGTAAAGGCGTCAAAAACAATTACCATTGAAGCACCGAAAATCACGGCCTACACTGAGGCGACGGCTGGTTATTATGGTGAGTTAGTGACGATTTCTATTGGCTTACCGACAGGTGAATTAGACAAAATTAGTCGAAGCGTTTGGCAGTCTTCTGATGTGAGACGAACCCTCATCAAGCGGGAACGCTTTGGTCATAAAGGTACTTATGGTCACGTATTGCTCATAGGTGGTTGTGCAGATATGCCTGGAGCAATTCAACTAAGTGCGCGTGGGGCCTTAAAGTCTGGTGCAGGGCTTGTGAGTGTGATGATTGACCGAGCGACGCGCCCTTTCTTACAGCTACCACATGAGGTGATGACACGCACAAGCGAGCAATTATCACCACAGTTATTAATGAATTACCAAGCGATTGCTGTTGGTATGGGCTTTGGTCTTACGGAGGAAAAACAAGTACTATTTCAACAAATATTAACAACAAACGCCCCTGTTCTGATTGATGCGGATGGCTTAACGTTATTAGCGCGTGATATTAGCATTTTAAATAAACGACAAGGTCCGACTGTACTCACGCCTCATCCAAAAGAATTTGCTAGACTTACGGGGCGTACAGTCGAGGAAATAAAAACGGATCCCTTTACAGTGACGAAAGTTTTTGCAAAAGAATATGGCGTCTACCTTGTGTTAAAAGGGGCCTATACAATCATCACCTCACCAACGGGTGACCAAGTGATTAATACAACTGGCAACTCAGCTCTTAGTAAAGGTGGGAGTGGGGATATTTTAAGTGGCATTGCCTCGGTGCGCATGATGCAAGATGAGAGTATTTTTCCCGGTTTATGTAATGCAGTTTATTTGCACGGTTATGCCAGTGATGTTGCAGTTAAAGAAGAGTTTACAGCGTTTGATATCACACCAACTGATGTAGTAGAAAAGCTAAGTGAAGCTTATCGAGCCTTTATCTAGGCGTAATCAGTCGAAGCGGCTAGTTTTATACAGGCTAATGAAAAACAAAGCTTAAACATTTTTTTTAATAGCTGAATATTAGAAACGAAAATCACGACGGTTGTCGAATGGATTGAATATAAGTACTAAGCCAGCAACGTAAAAAAAGGTTAGCATCACAGAATTAGTAAAGAAAGGAAGTTAGACGATGCAGTACCGAAATGCACAAGTCATGATTGATTTAGATGCCATAAAACAAAATATAGCGATGTTGAAAACACAGTTACCAAAAGAGACAACGATTTTTGCGGTAGTAAAAGCGGATGGTTATGGTCATGGCAGTGTTGAAGTAGCGAAAGCGGCGCTTCAGGCTGGAGCATCAATGCTATGCGTCGCAATTTTAGAAGAAGCTGTCACGTTAAGAGAAGCGGGAATCAAAGCGCCTATTCTTGTGATGGGCTATACCGATCCAGCATTTAGTGGTGAGGCAGAAAGCTTAGACATTCAACTCACCGCTTTTCAACTAGATTGGTTAGAAGAAGCAAAACGGCACATTAGCAATCAGCTAAACCTGCACATTAAGTTAGATACCGGTATGGGACGTCTCGGTTTAAGGACGGTTGAAGATGTGGCTATGTTTTTAGAGACAGTGGATGATCCACTCTTTAATGTTGTTGGTATTTTTACTCACTTTGCTAAAGCTGACGCAGCTGATGACTCGTATTATCTTTATCAAGAGGCGCATTACAAAGAACTAATTCAGCCAATTAAACAAAGGTATAAGCAATCGATTCTTTATCATACGGGAAATAGTGCTGCCAGTATGCGATTTCCTGCGGATATGTATGATGCCGTAAGAGTTGGTATCAGTATGTACGGGCTGTACCCATCGATCTACGTAAGAGATCATTCACCGTTTGAATTGATACCGGCGCTCTCTCTTACAACACAGCTCGTCCATGTGAAACAATTGCCGCAGGGTGAAAAGATTAGTTATGGACTCACTTATGAAACAGAAACGGATGAATGGATTGGTACGCTCCCTATTGGTTACGGTGATGGGATTCAGCGACGATTCCAACATTTTGAAGTTCTGGTTGAAGGGAAGCGTATGCCGATTGTTGGGCGTGTTTGTATGGATCAGTGCATGGTGAAATTAGACAAGGCTTACCCGATCGGGACCATGGTCACATTTATCGGTAAGGATCAAACAGAAAAAATTACTTTAGAAGAGGTGGCAGAACACTTGGGGACGATTAATTATGAAGTTTGCTGTTTGCTCACCTCGCGATTACCAAGGATATATGTTAATGAAAGCACGTCCTGATGTTAAAAAAGTGATAAAACCTCTTGAAATCAAGGTTTTATCTACACGTTTTTACGAATAAATTTTAAAAATATGTCAATTAAACCTTTAATTTTAGGCACTTAAATGATATGATGAAAGAGATCATAATTGAACAGAAATCGTGTTGGAGGTGTTGGTTTTGTCAATGGACATGCAGGAAGTTGTTGTCAAATTACCTGACTATTTATTGGATGAAGTCAAGGGAGTAATGGCAGAAGATCAGTGCGACTTTGAAGATTTAATTTTTAAAGCAACAAAGTGCTACCTCGAAGAACGAAGAGAAAGACAAATCCGTGAGGATATGAGACAAGGCTATTTAGAAATGGCCAAAATTAATTTAACCATCGCTTCAGAAGCCTTTTTAGTTGAACAGGAGGCAGAGCGCCTAGTGAGTGGGGTGTAAGGCGATTGACTTTGATAGTAAAACGCGGTGATGTGTATTTTGCGGACCTTTCACCGGTTGTTGGCTCAGAACAAGGTGGGACTAGACCGGTGTTAATTATACAAAATAATATTGGCAATCGATTTAGCCCGACAGTGATTGTCGCAGCTATTACCGCCCAAATTCAGAAAGCTAAACTACCGACTCATGTGGAAATTAATGCGGAAAAATACGGTTTCGAAAGAAACTCTGTGATTCTTCTAGAACAAATTCGCACCATTGACAAACAACGCTTAACAGATAAAATCACCCATCTCGATCAGCCGATGATGGATAAAATTGATCGGGCGTTAGAGATTAGTGTGGGTCTAGCAAATATTTAAAGAAAGGAAGTACTTGTCTTTTAACTTTAGAAGTGGGCAAGTACTTTTTTTAATTGATAAAAAAGACTGTTTATTTACTAAATGTAACTTAAGAGAGGTTGGCTAGCTGAGGTGGAAAAGAAGTAAATAATAAAAAAGCGAACGAAAACAGTATGAAAACCACTCAGATAACTTTTATAATAACTGAAAGTTTAGTAAAATAGTATGGAGAGGTTTAATTTGGTTGCTTTGGTTTTTTAGCTTATTAATGGTAAAGTAGAGATACTTTAAAAATGTCTTATCATTTTCATACATACATATATTATAGGAAAAGGTGGTAATAGCTGTGCCCAAACGCGTAGATAGAATCGTGTTAGATAATAGCGATGTCATAATAAAAAATTGGTTGAAAATAGTGTCAGAAAATCGCCAGAATGATTACACCTCATCAATTTCTGATGAGTTATTTCAAAGTACGAATCGAGAATTTGTGAATGTTATTTTTGATAGTTTAGCTAGTGGCGGAGGATTAACAAAGGAATTAGAATCATTTTCAGAACGATTAGTAAATCTAGGTTGGCCCCTTAGTTATTTAACCGATGGCTTACAAACGTTCCGCCGAGTCACAATTGATTTTGTGTTGAGTCAACATGATCAAATTGATACAGATTTCTTTTCGGTAATTTTAGATCGAGTTGATACTTGGGTTGATCCAATAATTAATAAATTAGTCAATGAATACTCAGGTAGCTGGGAACATACCGTATCACTTCAACGCGTTGCGCTTCAAGAATTATCTGCGCCACTGATTCCTGTTATGAGAAATATTACCATTATGCCGCTTATTGGGACGATTGATACCGAACGAGCTAAACAAATTATGGAGAATTTACTTACTGGTGTAATTAAACATAATGCGGAAGTTGTCCTTATTGATATCACTGGTGTTCCGGTTGTAGATACAATGGTAGCCCATCATATCATTCAAGCAGCTGAAGCTGTTAGACTCATTGGCGCGAAATGTATTCTTGTCGGTATTCGACCGGAGATTGCACAAACAATTGTCAATTTGGGAATAGATTTAGGGAAATTCCCAACCAAATCATCTTTACGTAAAGGATTTGAAACGGCGCTTGAATTGACAGGGCGCACCATTCAGCGTGAAAAGAAACAAGAAACGATTGTCGAAGACATAATGAATCAATTAACGGAGGGGTGAACATATGCGAATTCCAATTTTGAAACTGCACAATTACTTACTTATTTCAATTCAAATTGATTTAGATGACCAATCAGCGATTCAATTTCAAGAAGACTTACTAAATAAAATTTACAAAAGTGGCGCAACAGGTGTCGTTATTGATTTAACGAGTGTTGATATCATCGATTCGTTCATTGCCAAAGTACTTGGTGATGTGGTAACTATGTCTGATTTGATGGGAGCGAAAGTTGTTTTAACCGGTATTCAACCAGCGGTCGCTATGACGTTAATTGAACTTGGTATCCATATGCAAGATGTTCAAACGGCCTTAGACTTAGAGCAAGGGTTGATAAAACTTCGCCAGGAACTGGAGGGGTAATGATGGAATTAAAGCCCTGTGTAAATATACGACAAGAGTGGGACATCGTTGGTGCGAGACAATTAGGGCGTGAGAAAGCAAAAGAACTCGGCTTTGGTACTGTTGACCAAGCGCGTATTGCGACAGCTATTTCTGAGTTGGCCCGTAACATTTATTTATATGCCGGTATTGGTAAAGTCTATTTCGAAATGGTGGATCACTTAGGTAAAAAAGGTTTAAAAATCGTGGCGGTGGATGAAGGGCCGGGAATCCGTGACTTAAGTCAAGTTATGCAAGATGGCTATTCAACCTCAGGGGGGTTAGGCGCGGGATTACCTGGTGTCAAGCGCCTTATGGATACATTTGAAATCAACTCCGAATGGGGTGAAGGAACAGAAATTTCGGCAGTTAAGTGGGTCAGATAAGTTAAGAGAAGGTGATTAAGTGAAAAAAGAGCGGTTAGATTTAGATGATTATCGAAAATTTTTGAAACAATACTTATTAACGCATGATGAAACAGCCCTTTATCAAGCGGAACAACTCAGTAAGTTATCTGTTCAACATAATGTCTCACCTGAAGAAATTATTCATGTACACATTAAGGCGCTTAAAGAACTGTATCCAGACTTGCAACAAGAGGTGAGTGATTCACTTAATTTCCTCTTAGAAGCGATGATTTCATATGGTCTAGCCTTACAAGAGTACCAGTCATTACGTGAAAAACAATCAGCACTTGAATCTGAAATATCAGTTGCCGCGAATATGCAGAAAACGCTCCTTCAGACAAAAAAACCGACCATTACAGGGTTAGATATCGGTGCTGTCAGTGTCCCTGCCAATCAAATGAACGGGGATTACTACCACTTTATTGAAGGGTCTGATGGTACATTAGGCATTGCCTTAGCAGATGTGATTGGTAAAGGTGTACCAGCAGCGCTTGCAATGTCAATGATTAAGTATTCCATGGACAGTTTTCCTGAACAATTAAGACAACCAGCTCAAATACTAGAAAGTCTTAATCGCGTGGTCGAACAGAACGTCGACACGAGTATGTTTATTACGATGTTTTATGGTTCATATAATACGAAGAATCATACCTTTAGTTTTAGTTCGGCCGGACATGAGCCGGGTTTCTTCTATTTTCAAGAGACTGCATCCTTTAGCGAAATTAAAGCGAGGGGACTCGTGCTTGGGGCAACTTCTGATGCACGTTATAACGAAGAGGCAATGACGATTCATGATGGAGATGCGATTATTCTTTTGACAGATGGTGTAACAGAATGCCATTTAGGAGACCGCTTCATTGAGCGGGATGAAGTATTAGAAGTCATTAAAGACTATTTGCATTTACCGGCTCAAGAAGCAGTGGAGAAAGTGTATAAACATTTTGAACGATTGCAAGATTTCCATTTGCGAGATGATTTTACTTTGATCATTTTGAAAAAAGAAACGTGATGAGTGTTTAAAAACAGGTGTATTCGGGAAATACATAAAGCAATTGACTTGGTGGAAGGAAGGTACAGAATGAATATTAATTTATCAATTGATGTCGCAACAACAGACAATCAAACAACCTTAACTATAAAAGGAGAAATTGATGCGTATACGGCGCCTTTATTAAAAGAGAAGCTTTTACCAGCAACAGCAAAGGAAGCGGAAAAAATCGTAGTTGATTTAAAAGATGTCACATATATGGACTCAACGGGGTTAGGCGTGTTTATTAGTGCATTAAAATCGACAAAAGAGCATGGTTCAACCTTAACACTTGTGAATCTTCAGGAACGGGTACACCGCTTATTTAAAATAACAAGCTTGGATTCAATTATTTCAATTGACACAACAACACGGGGTGGAGAATAGAATGGAACATTTTGATTTTATTGAGATGAAGTTACCAGCCAAACCAGAATATGTTGGTGTGATTCGTCTAAGTGTATCTGGAATAGCTAATCGGATGGGTTTTACCTATGAGGATATAGAAGACTTAAAGGTAGCCATTTCAGAGGCGATGACGAATGCAACAACGCATGCGTATGATGAGAATGAAGGCGGAGAAGTGACAGTAGGATTTGGGTTGTATCGAGACCGCTTAGAAGTCATGGTCGCAGACCATGGTGGCAGCTTTAATTTGAGTGAAGTAAAACAAGAAACGGGACCGTATCAACAATCAGAACCGATTGAAAATTTACGTGAAGGTGGATTTGGACTCTTCCTTATTGATGCATTAATGGATAAAGTAGAAATTAAAAGTGATTACGGCGTGATTGTATTAATGACGAAAAATCTTCCTACAAATGAGGTGGGCATTGATGACGACCAAATCTCAACCAGTCAATAAGCGTGGAGATGAGGTTTACCAGTGGATTGCACACCTACAAAAGAATCCAAAAGATGAAGAAATTCAAGAAAAAATCGTCTTAACCTATCAAGATCTTATTCGTTCAATTGCGCGGAAATATGCGAAAAATAATTCGATTCATGAAGATCTTGTACAAGTAGGGATGCTTGGGTTACTTGCGGCTATTCGTCGTTATGATCCGACATTAGGTAAAACCTTTGAGTCTTTCGCGATCCCTACGATTATTGGGGAAATCAAACGTTTTATTCGTGATAAAACATGGAGTGTCCATGTTCCGCGTCGCATTAAAGAACTTGGACCAAAAATCAAAAAAGCAACAGAAGAATTGACGACACTTAATCAGCGATCTCCGTCTGTTAAAGACATTGCCGATTACCTTGAGGTAACAGAAGAAGAAGTGCTAGAGACCATGGAAATGGGGCAAAGTTATAAGGCGCTGTCTGTTGATAAAAAGATTGAAGCCGATTCCGATGGCTCAACGGTATCAATCCTTGATCTCATTGGGAAACAAGATGAAGCGTTCGATCAAACGGATTTACGTATGCTGCTTGAAAAAGTCTTGCCAATTCTAACTGAGCGTGAACAGAAAATTTTACAATACACCTACTTTGAAAATAAAAGTCAAAAAGAGACGGGTGACTTACTTGATATTTCACAAATGCATGTCTCACGAATCCAACGGCGTGCGCTGTTAAAATTACGCGAAGCACTACAAGCAGATGGAATTGGGGTCAATGACTAATGCCAGTGTTTGACCACGTCCATATTTCGGTCTATCAAAAAGCAAAAGTAGGAAATTATTATTGCGGTGACAGTTATTACTATACCGAAACAGCGGATGGTTTTGTGTGTGTCGTCGCGGATGGCTTAGGGTCTGGTGAAGTCGCAAAAGAGTCATCGCAAGCTGTGATTGATACAATCAAGGAACATCCCTATGCTTCCGGTGACGTACTGGTGAAGCTATTAAATCAAGCACTTATCGGAAAGCGCGGCGTTGTGTTAGGGATACTGGAGCTCGATTACCTCAGAGAAGTGTATTCGTATACGTCGATTGGAAATATTGGTCTTATGACGATTGACCAAGCGACGCTAAAGAAGCGGAATATTCCTATTCCGGGTTATCTCGGTGTGTATCCGCGTAAGATGAAACAAGTAAGCAATACGCTTGAATCAGGGATGTTATTCGCGGTGTTCTCGGATGGGGTTCACGCAAAAGAATTGTCACACGTGTTGTTTCAATCAGACGACGTGCATGATATTACCGATCAATTTCATGACACGATGATTGAAAAGCGTGATGATGATACGACCTTACTTGTTTTAAGGTATTTACCGAATCAAGGACAGTAAGTCAGCCATCGATTTAGGAGTGAAGGGAGACCTTTACTCCTTTTGTGTTTTACAAAAAGTTTGGTAGAATAAAGAGTGAGAACTGGAGGAATGTCAAATGACAGCACAATTAGCTAGCCATTTATTAGATATGGTGGCACAAGATGTGAAAATTAAACAAGCAACGGTAAAAGAAGTTATTGGTTTATTAACAGAAGGGAATACCGTTCCGTTTATCGCACGGTATCGTAAAGAACAAACCGGCGGCTTAGATGAAGTAGAAATTAAAGCGATTGAAGACCGATATCAATACATAACTCAATTAGAAGAACGAAAAGAAGAAGTCTTGCGTCTTATTGATGAACAAGATAAGTTAACGCCGGAATTAACAGAAGAAATTAAACAAGCAACACAACTCCAGCGACTTGAAGATTTGTATCGGCCGTATAAACAAAAACGCCGAACAAAAGCAACAATCGCAAAAGAAAAAGGTTTAGAACCACTTGCTGAGGCGATCTTTAACCAAACAGTGACCGATTTAAATCAAGCAGCACAAGCTTATATCAATGAGGAACATGCGTTATTAACGGTAGAGGATTGTTTAGCTGGAGCCAATGATATTATCGCTGAGTGGATCAGTGATGAAGCA
The DNA here is from genome assembly GCF_900115605.1 of Halolactibacillus halophilus. Classification (GTDB taxonomy): domain Bacteria; phylum Bacillota; class Bacilli; order Bacillales; family Amphibacillaceae; genus Halolactibacillus; species Halolactibacillus halophilus. The sequence continues at coordinate 3,620 of NZ_FOXC01000034.1, read as the reverse complement.
AGCTACCGTGAACATATTCGTCAACTGACTTTACGTGAAGGGAAAATAGAATCCGTCGTAAAGGATGACTCGATTGATGAGAAAAAAGTCTATGAGATGTATTATGACTTTGAAGAGAAAATCAAGACACTTGTTAGTCACCGCGTACTCGCTTTTAATCGCGCAGAAAAAGAAGGCGTTATTAGAGTGAGTGTCTCAGCGCCTGTTGACCGGATTGAGACAGATCTAAAACGTCAAATCATTAAAAGAAACACAGCGTCTGATTTAGTATCATTTTTGGAAGACGCGATTAGTGACAGCTACAAGCGTTTAATCGCACCGTCAATTGAACGAGAAATCCGCTCAACTTTAACGGAAGAGGCAGAAGAACAAGCGATTGATATTTTCGGAAAAAATTTAAATAATCTCTTACTTCAACCGCCTTTAAAAGGGCGAACAATTCTCGGGGTCGACCCAGCCTTTCGAACAGGATGTAAACTAGCGGTCATTGATGAAACGGGTAAGATGTTAAAAGTAGGTGTCATCTATCCAACCGCTCCACGTAAAGATGTAGTAGGGGCAACGAAAACAGTACTTGACTATATTAAACAATTTGATGTTGATTTAATTGCTATTGGTAACGGAACAGCGTCACGAGAAACGGAACAATTTATCGCGGGTGTTATTACCGAGAGTAAACGTGACATGCCGTACCTTATTGTGAATGAAGCTGGTGCAAGTGTCTATTCAGCTTCAAAACTTGCAAGAGAAGAGTTTCCTGACCTTCAAGTAGAGGAGCGCAGTGCCGTTTCTATCGCAAGACGTGTGAGTGACCCATTAGCAGAACTTGTGAAGATTGATCCGAAATCAATTGGTGTCGGTCAATATCAACATGATGTTAGTCAAAAGCGATTGAATGAAGCTTTATCATTTGTCGTTGAAACAGCCGTAAATAAAGTAGGAGTCAATGTGAATACAGCTTCTGAATCGTTACTACAGTATGTCTCAGGACTAAGCAAGACGGTCGCTAAAAATATTGTAAATTACCGGAATGAGATCGGTAAATTTCAATCACGTACGGAGTTAAAGAAGATTCCTCGCCTTGGTCAGAAAACATATGAACAAAGTATTGGCTTTTTACGTATATTAGATGGGAAAGAACCATTAGACCGGACACCGATTCACCCAGAGAGTTACAAAGAAACGAAAGCAATACTCAAACAAATGGGTTATACGACAAAAGATTTAGGAGATCAGCGATTGATTGATGCGCTTGATCAGTCCGATGTTCAAGAGACAGCTGAAGCATTAGAAATAGGTAAGTTAACGCTTGAAGATATTATTAAAGCGCTCAAAAGTCCAGAACGCGACCCGCGTGATGCGTTCCCGCAACCGTTACTTAAAAAGAACATTCTATCAATGGAAGATTTAACACCAGGCCTAGAACTAGAAGGAACAGTCAGAAACGTGATTGACTTCGGTGTGTTTGTTGATATCGGTGTAAAACAAGACGGACTGGTGCATATCTCTAAAATGGCCAACCGCTTTGTTAAACACCCAATGGATATTTGTTCTGTTGGTGATGTTGTCACTGTATGGGTTGACAGTGTGGATACCCAAAAAGGCCGCATTGCCCTAACGATGATTCAACCAGATAAACAAGTATAATGATGCGCGTAAGCGTGGACGAAAAGTGCCGCGTGTACAGCATATGAATGAGGTTATATAAATAGAAACAAGTCAACCGGTGTTCTGGTGCCGGTTGACTTTAAAAGACAGGTGAAAAAAGTGACCAATGAAGAATTACAAAGCCTTGTAGAAAGTATATCACTTGAGTATTTTAATAAATCTTTTCGCCATACAGCTGTATTTAACTCTCGACTTAGAACGACAGGCGGACGATACTTACTCCAAACGCATAACATCGAGATTAATCCGAAATATTTGATTGAATGCGGAAGAGTAGAATTAATTGGAATTATTAAACACGAGCTCTGTCATTATCATTTGCATTTAGAAAATAAAGGGTATCAGCATCGTGATCGGGATTTTAAACAATTAATGAAAGAAACAAGTGCGCCAAGACATTGTCAGATGCTGCCCTCTTTAAAGGGGAAAAGAAGACGGGCATCGAATAAGCGATATTTGTATACGTGTCTTACTTGCGGGCAACGCTATGAAAGACGCCGACGAATGAATCCAGCACGTTATCGTTGTGGTCGTTGCGAAGGGCCGTTAAATGAAAGAACACTTGGCTAAAGATAGATTTAAAGAAAAGGATGAGGATATGCGTGTTGCATGAGAAACAATCAACTGCCTGAGTGAAAGTTTTGTTTTTTTATTAAAAACCTATTGACGAATCGGTCGTAAATATGGTAATTTTATTTAGGTCGTCAACGCGACGATGTTGATGTGAAGTGTACAATGTTTAAAAAACATTTTTCAATAAATTTGTTGACAACTTACTTCATATATAGTATATTATTATACGTCGCTGATGCGGCAAACAACATATTATTCCACAGTAGCTCAGTGGTAGAGCAATCGGCTGTTAACCGATCGGTCGTAAGTTCGAATCTTACCTGTGGAGCCATTTCGGAGAAGTACTCAAGTGGCTGAAGAGGCGCCCCTGCTAAGGGTGTAGGTCGTGTAAGCGGCGCGAGGGTTCAAATCCCTCCTTCTCCGCCATTGATTTTTTAATACAGATGGCCCGTTGGTCAAGCGGTTAAGACACCGCCCTTTCACGGCGGTAACACGGGTTCGAATCCCGTACGGGTCACCATCTAATTTCATATTGGTCCGGTAGTTCAGTTGGTTAGAATGCCTGCCTGTCACGCAGGAGGTCGCGGGTTCGAGTCCCGTCCGGACCGCCATTTTCATTGGGCTATAGCCAAGCGGTAAGGCAACGGTTTTTGGTTCCGTCATGCGTTGGTTCGAATCCAGCTAGCCCAGCCATTTTATTTTTTTAAGTAATAAAGATAGAATGCCGATTCCTTTAAAACGAATTGTTTTGAAGGTTTTCTATTTCTTACCGACATTCCTTAAAAACAATGAGCCATTAGCTCAGTTGGTAGAGCATCTGACTTTTAATCAGAGGGTCGAAGGTTCGAATCCTTCATGGCTCACTTTTTTATTCTTGACCTTGCTTTTTAAGCGGTCGTGGCGGAATGGCAGACGCGCTAGGTTGAGGGCCTAGTGGGTGAATAACCCGTGGAGGTTCAAGTCCTCTCGACCGCACCAAAAAAGTTATTGACTTTCGGTGCTGAATATAATATAATAGTTAACGTCGCAAATTTAGCGCCCGTAGCTCAATTGGATAGAGCGTTTGACTACGGATCAAGAGGTTAGGGGTTCGACTCCTCTCGGGCGCGCCATAATAGATTGATGCGGGTGTAGTTTAGTGGTAAAACCTCAGCCTTCCAAGCTGATGATGAGGGTTCGATTCCCTTCACCCGCTCCATTATGGGCCTATAGCTCAGCTGGTTAGAGCGCACGCCTGATAAGCGTGAGGTCGGTGGTTCGAGTCCACTTAGGCCCACCATTTATTTGACCATTGAAAACTGAATAACACACACAGTAAAGTTAAGAAATAAAGTAAGACAAGCTAGTGCTTGAAACCAGAGTAAAGAATTACTCATCAA
>NZ_FOXC01000033.1 GCF_900115605.1 Halolactibacillus halophilus | reverse complement strand
CTATTATCTTAACCCTTTTCCTCAATAAATTTCAACTCTTCATAACGTTCCAACCCTTGGTATATCAACGAAAATTTTATACTTTCCTATACTATTAAAAAATCTGGAGGAAATCCTCCAGATCTAAAAACCAAAAATGACTGTAGAAATCCCTGCATAAGCAAATAGTAATAGGATGGCGACAACAACGCCGGTCCCACTCACACCACCATGCTCACGATAAGCTTCCATAGATAAGTGATCATATTGTAGTTCGGCTAACTTTTTTCTTACATGCTGGTAATAGAGCGCATTTCCTTTCATGCCTAAGTAAATGTAGATGGCAAAGGGGAGTAAGTGACTTAGTGCATAAATCCCTGTCATGGCTGCCACAAAATCAATCAAGAAAAACAAACCGATCAGAATTAATACTTCTCGGTACATCTTACGGTAACCGAGCCAAAACACCCCGACAAAAAAGCTTGCCCAGTTCCAACCGGCCTTCATGTCCGGTTGTGATGTCATCGACCACTTTTGATCATAAAAGTGGTAACGCGTATCAACAAACGCTTGCCAATGCGCTTGTTTATGCAGCGGTTTTGTTTGATTTACAGGTTCACTCACAACGACATCTTCAGCAGTTTTATTCGCTTGTTTGCTTGATGAAACATCAGCAGCTTGAAAGTATTCCTCCATATTCACCCCACACGTCGGACAAAAGATGGACGTATTAGGCGCTTCGTTGCCACAATGTGGACAAAACATAACGATCACTCCTTCTTATTTGGTGCATGATTATTCTTATTCCCTTACGCTTCTATGAGATCAAAGTATTGTCACTCTTTTTCGGCTGACGCATCATAAAGTTAAAGATAAACGCGAAGGCCGGGAAAATCAACATTATCAGTAAAATCGGACGGTAACTACCAAACAAATCAAAGACAAAACCAAACGGCGACGGCGCGAGTGATGAGGCAGTCGACTGTTCAGAAAAGAAAAACCCCCTTAATTTAGGAGGCCCTACTTATTGTCCATATGTTTAATATCGACCATCGCTTGATGCGCTTCAGCATAATATTCAGCCGCAAGTTTGTATTTACGGTTATTGTAATAATAATCTCCGAGTAACCTGACATATCCTGCATAAGCAATATATAACTTTCGTGATTTAAAATACGGGATGACTTCTTTGACAAGTAATTTTTCAAACTGCTTAGTAAAACCATATAAGACAAAACGTAGCACTTTTACTTGATAGACATAACGGGGTGTCATGTCTTTTTCAGTTTTTAATAATGCATCAGCTTTTGTTAGCCAGTCTTTAGCAAGACTTTTGTTATCACATTGAATGTATGTCTTGACATGACCGAGTATCGCAATCAGTTCTTGCACACTAAATTGGTGTTTCACTACTCCATACGCTTTTGAGTAATACTGAATCGCTTGGGTCGGCATTTTTAAATCGTGAAACAACTCCCCAATCGCCTCATAAACGCGAAATAAAATTGTATCACTCGACAAGCGTTTACCCAGAGCTTCTGCGAGTTCAAAATGTTTTAATGCTTCATCCATCTCTTTGATTCGCTTATAGTTCACACCTTTTAAAATGTGGCATTTTGCTGCGCGTTCTAACCGATAATGATCGCGGTAATAAACAAGCGTGCGTTCAGCATAAACAGATGCATGATATGAATAATGGAGAACCGTAGCTGTTTTAGCAACATGATATATGAGATCGTAATATTCTTCACTATCTTCTTTAAATACATCATTGTATAGTCTTTCTGCTTCTTGAAAGTGTAAGAACGCTTTCTCGTAACTTGATTCTAAATATTCAAAATGGGCTTTGAACTTTAGCCAATAATACGTTTCTCTTTCAGAAAAATGTTTTTGATCTTGTTTTAATAATTTGAGTTTACGTTTGGCTTTATCTGTTTGCTTTGTTAGCACAAAATAATAGAGCGCATGTAGTTTAACTAACCAAAACAGATCCGCATCAATTACTTTTTCGATTTTTGTTTGAATGTCTTGGTATAAATCATGCGCAAGGACAAGATCACGCTTTAAGAGACTTTCCATCCAGCGCATAACGTCGTTAGCGATATCTTCATCAAGGACTTTTTCAGGGCTAATCTCTAAACGTGCACATAACTTCTTCACCGCTTCTGGATTTGGGTCTGCGGCATTGCGTTCGATTTTTGAGAGATAAGAGACTGAGACAATCCCTTTTGCGAGTTCTTCTTGTGTTAAGTCGTGCTTGATACGAAAATATTTTATTTTTTCTCCGATACCATCTGACATAGCTTCACCCCTTATCTTTCCTTATTTTACACAAATTTATGACTTTAGTCACCAATTTTTTGGAACATTTTTAGACCAATTCACAAAAACAGATGATTATCATCGATATTTCCGTTTAAAAATCGGTAATTTATACTAATTGCGATAATCCCATCCTTTTTAAACCATAATTCGTTAATAATGAAGAAGCATCCTTGCTTCATTTAATTTATCGCTTTAGGGCGAAAAGACACCTTCCTCAAACATTCGTAAGAATGTTAGGTGAGGGTAGCTCAATTTAACGTTAAGCATACAATCGTTTTTTATATTTAAGCTATTAATATTGACTAACAGGCAGGAATCATCTAAAGTAGGCTCTATGAGCTTAATGATGGAGGAATGCACGGATGTTACAAGCAACAAATGTAAGTTTGCAATTTGATGATAAAAAATTATTTGAAGATGTGAATATTAAATTCACACCAGGCAATTGTTACGGATTAATCGGCGCAAATGGTGCCGGCAAATCAACGTTTCTACGAGTCCTCTCAGGAGAAGTTGAACCTCAAAGTGGTCACGTTTCACTTGGAAAAGACGAGCGATTAGCCGTCTTAAAACAGGATCACTTCGCCTATGAAAGTTACCCAGTGACTGAAACAGTAATTATGGGCCATAAACGTCTTCATGAAGTCATGAAAGAAAAAGATGCGATTTATGCCAAAGACCCCTTTACTGAGGATGATGGCATGAAAGCAGCTGAACTTGAAGGTGAATTTGCGGAAATGAACGGCTGGGAAGCCGAATCAGATGCACAAATTTTACTTAAAGGTCTTGGTATTCATGAAGACTTACACGATAAATTAATGAGTGATTTATCCGGTTCAGAAAAAGTAAAGGTTTTACTTGCTCAGGCTCTCTTTGGTACACCTGATATTTTACTACTCGATGAGCCGACCAACCACTTAGACATTCAAGCGATTCAGTGGTTAGAAGAATTTTTAATTAACTTTGAGAACACGGTCATCGTTGTCTCACACGATCGTCACTTCTTAAACAAGATCTGTACCCATATTGCTGATGTTGATTTTGGTAAAATCGAACTGTACGTCGGTAACTATGATTTCTGGTACGAATCAAGTCAACTTGCTCTACAAATGGCGCAAGACCAAAACAAGAAAAAAGAAGAAAAAATTAAAGAACTACAAAACTTTATTGCGCGCTTTAGTGCGAACGCATCAAAGTCAAAACAAGCAACGTCTCGTAAGAAGATGTTGGATAACATTTCGCTTGAAGATATTAAACCATCGTCACGTCGCTACCCTTATGTCGCTTTTAAACCAGAACGCGAAATCGGAAATGATTTACTTAAAGTAGAAAACCTTTCAAAAACAGTTGATGGTGTTAAAGTATTGGATAACGTAAGCTTTACCCTTAACCGTGATGATAAAGTTGCCTTTATTGGTAAAAACGAACTCGCTAAAACAACCTTATTTGATATTTTAATGGGGAAACAAGAAGCTGATAGTGGCTCGTTCACTTGGGGTGTTACAACGTCACAAGCTTACTTCCCGAAAGACAATAGTGAGTTCTTTGAAAATAACGAGCTCACACTTGTTGAATGGTTGCGTCAATACTCACCAGAAGACCAGACCGAAACATTCTTACGAGGTTTCCTTGGCCGTATGTTATTTAGCGGTGAAGAAGCCTTAAAGAAAGCAAAAGTCTTATCTGGTGGAGAGAAAGTGCGTTGTATGTTAGCAAAAATGATGCTTTCAAGCGCCAACGTCCTTGTACTTGACGAGCCAACGAACCACTTGGACTTAGAATCAATCACCAGTGTCAATAATGGTTTAATCAACTTTAAAGGTTCACTATTATTCACTTCACATGACCATCAGTTTATTAACAGTATTGCTAATCGTCTAATTGAAATCACGCCACAAGGTGTGATCGATAAAGAAATGAGCTACGATGAGTATGTGACTGATCAAAAACTACAAAAACAGATTACTGCTATGTATGCGTAAATCATTAAAAGAGCCTCCGGGCTCTTTTTTTCATTTTGGTTCTTGTCGAATAGGGTTGGCGAGAATTTTTAACCAATAATTTCAAGCTTATATTTCACATGTTTCGGCTCTTTTTGTGCAACTGAAACATGTATTTTATTTTGTGTTTTTTCTTCTGTGGTTCAACTAGTTTGTACGCAAAATGTAAAAGAATACGGTTATTATAGTGCTTGAAATTACGATAACCATAAGCGCCACGATTTAAGACTTTGATTTTATTATTAATGCCTTCAGTGCGGCCGTTGTAGGCGAAACAGCACAACCACGGGCAATATCCTTTACTGAACGAGCTTCAGCTGATTTTACCCTAACTTGAAGGCGCATATCTTTAGAGATGAAACATCCTTCATTAACTAGCGATGTTTTCACCATGAATGTTGTCTGACAATATTTACAGTAGAAGCACTATTTTCTTAATTTGAGATACGCCTTTTTCGTTACCCCAACTGGAATAACAACCGTCGATGTTTTTGTGCCATTTTTAATAATAGTATAGTCCTCGTTTTCAACGTAGCAACAATCACAATACGTCGAGGTATACGTGAGTGTACCTTCTAGAAATGTGCAGGCATGGCCCTTCTTTGTGCCCGCGCGGGCACAATCCTCTGTAAAAATAATATTTTCATCTTGAATATCAAAGGCAATTCATATAGTATGAGACATAGACAAGTGAGTTCCCTTCTAATGGTTTTGTGGTTAAAACTAATATTACAGGGGAACTCACTTGTTTTCTATATTTAGAAAGAAAAGAGGTGCTAGTGAGTTATTTTAGAGCAATCTCTATCTCACTTAAAATCCCTTCACCAACACCAAATATTACACAACCTTCATTTTTAGCTCCCATCACGCCTACCACAATGATCCTTCATGCTATAATACCTGAGTTTTTATCACATGACTGATTTTTTAGATACGCGTCACTTTGAAACACGACGACGCAACAATTTTACTTTTTATCCTTACAGATGCATAGTTTTTCTCTCATAAGGGTATAATATTTATGTTGACGATATCACCTTATCAGTATCAATCACCTTCCTTTTTTTACTTATAATGTGAACAAAGCAACATATGGATGTGTGAACTTTTTGTGAATTTTATTACAGGTGGTGAGAAAAACCTTATTCTATCAACATTCTTAAAAATAGTTTGTGAAAAAACATTCAAACTCTTGTCACATTTTAAACAAAGTAGTATAATAAGTTTGTAAATGAAATCACAAACATTTCCCTCACATGAATTAAGAGGGTTCCTTTTTCCAATCACTTGTGATTTAAAATACAAACACAAGCCATTTATACTAAACAACACAAAAATACTAATAATTTATTGGAGGAATGAAAAATGAAAGTAGCAGTAATTGGATGTACACACGCAGGAACAGCCGCAATTAAAAATACATTAGCGTTATACCCGGATGCTGAGATTCATGTGTTCGAACGTAATGACAACGTCTCTTTCTTATCTTGTGGGATTGCTCTTTATGTTGGTGGCGTCGTTGATGATGCGCAATCACTTTTCTACGCATCAGTAGAAGGATTTGAAGATAAAGGTGTTCACATGCATATGGAACACGAAGTTATCACAGTCGATGTTGAACAAAAACAGCTTGAAGCAAAAGATTTAAAAACAGATGACTTTACGATTCATAGCTATGACAAACTGATTGTCACAACCGGCTCTTGGCCAATCACCCCTCCATTCCCTGGGCTTGATTTAGACAATGTTGTGCTATGTAAGAACTATGATCACGCAAAAGAAATTATCCGTCGTTCAGAAGACGTACAAAAAGTAACCGTTGTTGGCGGTGGCTACATTGGTGTTGAACTTGTTGAAGCGTTTGAAGAAAACGGGAAAGATGTCACATTAATTGATGCCGAAACGCGCATTTTAAACCGTTACCTTGACCAAGCGTTCACTGACCCTGTTGAAGCAACACTACGCGAAAAAGGGGTCGAACTCCGTCTACAAGAACTCGTGAAAAGCTTTGAAGGTACAGATAAAGTGGAACGCGTTGTAACGGATAAAGGAGAAGTAGAAGCTGAACTCGTTGTACTATGTATCGGCTTCCGTCCAAACACAGACCTATTTAAAGATCAATTAGAGATGTTACCAAATGGTGCCATTGTGATTGATGAATATATGCAAACAAGCGTGAAAGATGTTTACGCTGCAGGTGACTGTTGTGCGGTTCCTTATAACCCAACGAAAAAAGCACAGTACATTCCACTCGCAACTAACGCGGTTAGAATGGGTACACTTGTGGCACAAAACTTAGTCAAACCAACCTTAAAGCACCCAGGTACACAAGGTACATCAGGTCTTAAGTTATACAACCACCACTTAGGCTCATCAGGTCTTACAGAGGGTGCAGCTAAAATGAATAATATGGACATTGGTGTTGCTTTCTATGAAGACACGTATCGACCAGATTTCATGCCAGAAAACAGTATCATTAAATTAAAACTTGTTTATGATAAAAACACCCACCGTGTGCTTGGTACACAGGTTATTTCAGATACTGACCTTACTCAAGTAGTTAATACCGTTTCTGTTGCGATTTCTCGTGACATGACGATTGAAGAATTAGCCTTAACCGACTTCTTCTTCCAACCACACTTTAATAAGCCAGTAAACTACTTGAACCAAGTAGCACTCAATGCGATGGCAAACGAAGCTAAATAAAGTTACCCTACTCTTTTATATAAACGAAAAACAAGCGTCCATAAACGGGCGCTTGTTTTTTGTTTCAATATTTGTGGTCTAATACTTAACGGTCATCATTACTGCTTACTTGCCTCAATCAACGCCTTAATGACATCTTTTTCACCATCATGGAAAGCTTTCACAATTCGACTTCCGACCACGACACCATCACAATGCCGGGCTAGATTTTTCACCTGTTCTTCAGATGAAACACCAAAGCCTGCTAGCACCGGTGTAGTTGCTCCTACTTTTAAATCAGCTAAATATTGATGTACCCGGTCAGTAAAGGTTTGACGTTCGCCGGTTGTCCCCGTCACAGTCACCGCATATAAAAAGCCTTCCGTGCGCTTTTTCAGCTCTTTTTGACGTGCAACGGGGCTCGTAAGCGCGACAAGTCGAATAAGCGCTAAGTCATATTGGTGAAGTACATCTGTTACCGCCTGCTCTTCTTCCATCGGTAAGTCTGGTACAATCAAACCACTCACGCCTGAGGCCACACATGCCTTGGCAAAAGCATCGATGCCGTAATGATAGACCGGATTCATATAGGTCATTAAAATAATAGGAATATTTCTATCTTTTGACTGTTTCAATGTATCAAATACCCTTTGAACGGTTGTACCACTCTTAAGGGCACGAATGCCTGCTTGTTGAATCGTTTCTCCGTCTGCAACCGGGTCAGAGAACGGCAAACCAAGTTCAATCGCACTGGCTCCACAGTCTGCTAAAAAATCAATCCGCTCATTTAACACATCAAGGCCACCGTCACCTGCCATAATATAAGGCACAAACAATTTATCACCCTGGTCAAGGATCTGTTTAAAACGCGTCTCTAATTGTTGTTTACTCATGATTTTGTCCCCCTAATACCGCCTTCACCGTCTCTACATCTTTATCACCGCGCCCTGATAAACAAACGACAATCGATTGATCTTTTCCCATCGATTGAGCGAGCTCAGGTAAATACCCAATCGCATGTGCACTCTCAAGTGCCGGAATAATACCTTCTGTTTCAGATAAGAGCTTAAGACCAAATAAAGCATCTTTATCGGTCGCAGAAACATATTCAACGCGATTAATATCTTTTAAGTGGGCATGTTCTGGCCCAATACCTGGGTAATCAAGGCCGGCAGAAATCGAGTCTGCTTCGGTGATCTGGCCATCACCATCTTGGAGTAGGTACGTCATCGTTCCGTGCAGGACCCCAACACTGCCACCGGTAAGAGTCGCCGCATGTTTGCCGGTCTCAACCCCGTGGCCACCTGCTTCCACACCATACATCTTAACGGACGTGTCATCGACAAATGGATAAAACATCCCCATCGCATTACTACCACCACCGATACAGGCAATCAGCGCATCTGGTAGCGTGCCAGTTTTCTCCTTAAATTGTTGTTTTGTCTCCCGACCAATCATGCTTTGAAAATCTCTGACGATTTGTGGGAATGGATGCGGGCCAACAACTGACCCGATAATGTAGTGGGTATCCTCAACATGGCTGACCCAGTAACGCAACGCTTCATTGACGGCATCTTTTAAGGTCGCGCTGCCATGATGGACGGCTTCTACTTTTGCCCCAAGCAGTTCCATTCGGAATACATTGAGTTTTTGCCGTTTAATATCTTCTGCACCCATAAAGACGACGCAGTCAAGTCCGAGTAAGGCACATGCGGTAGCAGTCGCAACTCCGTGTTGGCCTGCACCTGTTTCAGCGACAACTTTCTTTTTCCCCATATGTTTGGTGAGTAGCGCTTGACCAAGCGCATTATTAATTTTATGGGCACCGGTATGATTCAAATCCTCACGCTTTAAATAAATCTTTGCCCCACCCAGTTTTTCTGTTAGACGTTCTGCATAATAGAGCGGTGTTTCTCTTCCAACGTAATCAGCTAAATAATAGTGAAACGTCTTTAAAAAGTCGGGATCATCTTTCACTTCATTATAAGCCGCTTCTAATTCAAGTACCGCTGGCATAAGTGTTTCTGGGACAAACCTTCCCCCGAACTGACCGAAGTGCCCTGATTCATTTGGTTGTTGATACATATTGTTCCCTACCCTTCGCTTTGTTGATAAATGCCGTTATTTTTTGATGATCTTTTTTCCCCTCTGTTTCAACACCACTAGAGACGTCAAAACCACTGATCGTCGCTAGACGTTTGGCCGCATCAAGATTGTCTACATTAAGTCCTCCCGCAAGTAAAAGCGGGGTATGAAAAAACATCTCTGATAGCCACGTCCAATCAAACGTCTCACCTGAACCCGGCATCGGACCATCGACAAGTAGATACGCACATACTTTGTCATATGCCGTTAATTGCGTGAGGTCTTCTTTTGTTGTTAACTTTAACGCCTTGATCGCCGGGACGTTGTAGTCCATTATTTCCGCTGGCGTTTCACTGCCGTGAAGCTGAACGTAATCTAGACCAACGTCACGGGCTATTTGTTCAACGGTGTCTTTCGGACAGTCAACAAACACACCGACCGTTTTAATTGACGTCTCTAATGATTGACTAATTGTTTTTGCGACTTTTGGTGTGACTTGGCGTTTACTTTTTGCGAAGACAAAGCCGATCAAGTCAGCGCCTGCTTGTTCAACGATATGCGCCGTCATGATATCTGTTACTCCGCAAATTTTGACAAGTGCTTCGTTAGTCATTTAAAAACGCTCCAATCAATTGTTTTGGATTCTGTGTCATTAACGTTTCACCAACTAACACACCTGAAGCCCCCGCCTGTTTAACGGTTAAAACATCGCTCGCTTCTTTCATCCCGCTTTCACTAATGATGTGGACCCCACTCAAATCAATCGCCCGCATTAAGTCAAGCGTTTGATTAATCGATGTCGTAAATGTTTTTAAGTTGCGGTTGTTTATGCCAATAAGCGGACACCCAAGTGCTAAAGCCGTCTTAAGTTCTTCTTGGTCATGTACTTCAACTAAGACTTCTAGACCGAGTTTTATCGCATAATGATATAAGTCTTTAAGTGCTTCGTCTGTCAGTGCACTCACAATAAGTAAGACCACATCAGCCCCAGCTTGATAGGCAAGATCAAGTTGAACAGGGTCAATAATAAATTCTTTATTTAAAACCGGAATATTGACCGCTTGTTTGACGGCAATCAAGTCATCGATGGCCCCTTTAAAATATGACTGATCCGTTAAAACTGAAATCATCCCTGCCCCGTATTGTTCATACGTTTTTGCCTGAGTAACAGGATCGAGTGTATCATTGATGATTCCTTTTGATGGTGACGCCCGTTTAAACTCAGCAATCACTTGAAACGGCTGGGTTTGAAACTGATCAAGAAAAGACAGGTGCGGGACTGTCCGCGCTTTATTTGGGTCTAGTGTTTGTTTCAACCTGTTTACTTCTCGTTTTTTCGTTTCGATAATCTTGGTTAAAATGCTCATGTTGTCACCTCTTGTTCCTTACTAAAAGCAATCATTGTCTCTAACTTTTTAAGCGCATGACCTTGATCAATGCTTTCTTTCGCAAGTTGAACACCTTCTTTAACTGTTTGAGCAGTACCCTCAGCAAATATGGCTAGGGCCGCGTTAAGTAATACCGTATCCCGGTGTGGACCAGATTCACCCTCTAACACACGTCTTAGTATTTCAGCATTCTCTAAGGCGTCGCCACCTTTGATTTCACTTACATCAACATAATTTAAGCCAACGTCTTTTGGTGAGATCGTAAAAGGCAACAATTCTCCGCCCTCAACCAACACCCCGTGCGTATCACCATGTAAGGCCGCTTCATCCATAAAGTCTGGCCCATTTATAACAACCGCTCGTTTTCTTCCGAGTTGATGAAGTGTTGCCGCCATTTCCATTAATAAATCACGACGATAAATGCCGACCAGTTGTGTCGTTAACTCGACAGGATTTGTTAGCGGGCCAATCAGATTAAAGATAGTTGGAATACCAAGCGCTCGTCTGATGCCAGTCACTTGCTTCATCTTCGGATGAACATTTTGTGCGAATAAAAAGGCAATACCGTTGAGTTTAAGAAGCTTATAGGTTTGATCTGGATTCAAGTTAATATTGACACCGAGCGCTTCTAACACGTCCGCGCTTCCTGTCTTACTTGAAATACTCCGGTTACCGTGCTTTGAGACAGTAATGCCCGCCCCAGCGACGACAAAGGCGCTGGTCGTAGAAATATTAAAGCTCATCGACCCGTCACCACCGGTACCGCAGTTATCCATCGCCTTTGGTAGTGCTTCTGGTAGTAAGACAGCTTGTGCTCTAATCACATTAACTAAACCGGTCAGTTCTGAGACCGCTTCTTTTTTCTGTTTCAGACCAATTAAGAAACCACCAACCGCGGCAGGGTCCGTTGATGCGTCAAACATTAGCCTTGTCGCTTGTTCCATTTCTGTGATGGTTAGATCTTCGCCACGGGTAATCTTCTCTAGGTAGGATTTCATTGTGTTGTCCCCTTTCTAATGGTCTGAATGAAATTATTTAATAACGTATGACCATCGGTTGTGCCAATCGATTCTGGGTGGAACTGCATCCCGTAAATCGGTAGCGTGTTATGTTTAAGTGCCATAATCTCATCATCGTCATTTGAGCGTGCGGTAATCGTCAGGCAGTTCGGAAAATCTTTTTCAATCGCGACCAAAGAGTGATAGCGCATCACGTTAATTTCAGCTGGCAAGCCGGTAAAGAGATCCTCACCATGATGGGTGATCATCGACTGCTTACCGTGCTTGACATGTTTCGCATGGCTCACAACACCGCCAAATACTTCCGTGATTGCTTGATGACCGAGACAAATACCAAGGATCGGATACACAGTACCTAACTCTGCAATCACATCTAAACAAATACCGGAATCTTTCGGTGTCCCGGGACCAGGGGAGAGAATAATCGCTTCTGGGTTTAATTGAGTGATTTCTGTTAAAGTAATGGCGTCGTTGCGCACAACTTTAACATCTTCACCTAGCTCACTCATATATTGAAACAAGTTATACGTAAACGAATCGTAGTTATCAATTAGTAACATCATCGCTTAAACACCTCCACTAACGATTTGGCTTTACTTAATGTTTCTTCATACTCACTTAACGGATCAGAGTCATAGACAATCCCAGCCCCTGTTTGGACATAGGCGTGATTGTCTTTAACGACCATGGTCCGAATTGAGAGAGCAAGGTCTAAGTCCCCGTTCATATTAATATAACCACAAGCTCCGCTATAGACCCCGCGTTTTTTCGTTTCAAATTGATTGATCAACTGCATCGCTTTAATTTTCGGTGCACCTGAGACGGTACCAGCAGGTAACGTAGCGGTTAGACAGTCGAGACTATCCATTGACCCATCAAGCGTCGCTCGTACTTCTGAGACGATATGCATCACATGTTCATAGCGCTCAATCGTCATAAACTTAGGTAACGTAATTGAGTGGACTTTCGCAATCCGGCCTAAATCATTTCGACTTAGGTCCACTAACATCTTATGTTCCGCGCGTTCTTTCTCATCAGCTAATAATTCCCGGGCGAGTGTCTCATCTTCTTCCTCTGTCGCTCCGCGCTTTCTTGTACCCGCGATCGGGTTGGTGACGACCTCATCGCCTCGGACTTGGATTAAACTTTCTGGTGATGTACCTAAGACGACATAAGGACCAAATTGAATATAATACATATAAGGTGACGGATTACTGACACGCAATTTTCGGTACAGTTCAAAAGGGTCGTCGGTATACTTAGCAACTAGCCGCTGGGATAAGACGATTTGAAAAATATCTCCGTCAATAATATGTTGTTTTGCTTGTGTCACTTTGTCCATAAATGCTTGTTTAGACAGTGTGGGTTTAAAGGTAATTTGTAGCTCCGGCTCTTTTTTTACCTCATGTGCTTGTCTAATTTCTATTTCAAGTTGATCCAACGCTTCAACTAACATTGTCTCATCACGGTCTTTGGTTAAGTCCACTGATATTAAGGTAACGGTTTGATTTTTATGATCAAACACAATCACTTCTTGATAAAATAAGAGATGTACATCAGGCATGTCAAGTTCATCTTCTAGCACCTCGCCAATGTCTTCATAGCCTCTAATGACGTCATAACCAATATAGCCAATCGCCCCGCCGTAAAATAAATATGGTAACCCTAAGTCAATACGCGGGATCTCTTGTTTAACTACTTCTATCGGCAGAGTACCTGTTACCTTCTTTGTATCGCCGGTATGGTGATGGATAATGGTGACTGCTTGGTCTTCACCAATCACTTCTTTAAATGGATTTTGTCCAATAAATGAATACCGACCCTTTTCACCATGACCGAGTGAACTTTCTAAAATAAATTTCTGTTTCCCCTGCATCTGTTGGTACACCGTAATTGGTGTGAGCACGTCTCCTGAAAATGTCCGTGTTTTAAATCGCATCCGTTTCTCCCCCTTTAGTCTTCTCGCCTTCATCTCTACTGACTCAACTTAATTTTTATTCGATTAATTCAATCGTGCTATCATCGGAATAAAAAAATCCCCTTATCCATCACAAAGAATAGATAAGGGGACGATTTATAACAAACCGCGGTACCACCGCCTGTTTAGAGATTATAGTCTCTACACTTCCTTGATAACGGAGTATCACTCCGGCAAATGAGCTACTCTACTTTCACTCCTGCACTCAAAAGGCCATTCACAACGGGGTTATTACTGATTCACACCAACCATCAGCTCGCTTAAAATAACAGCCGTCACTACTTATCTTTCTCCTCGATTTTAACTATAAAAAAAGAGGGTCCCGTCCTAAAAGGACGAGTTCCCTCGTTATGCCACCTTAATAAAAAGTCAGACCAATCAGCCTGTGTTTTGTGGTAACGGCAAAACAACACCCGTTAAAGCCTACTCTATACCACGTATATTTCGGTTTAATGCTTTGAAAAGCCCATTCATTTTATCGCCCATCACTGGTTCGCAGCACCCACCAGCTCTCTTTAGATTAGCTTGATAAAACTACTCTTCTTTTCTTCCTTACGCATCATTTTTTAAGTTACAACTATCTTAGTATGAACTGCATAGTTTGTCAACTAAAATAGTGAATTTTCTAAAAATTGATGTATCTTGCTCGTTCTATCCTTTCATACCGTTTATATTTCGGTAATGTCTTCCTCAATCCGCTCACCTAAATGACGTCCAGGTTGGTCACGTCTTACGGTTAACATATCACCGGCAGTCAACTGTTGCGCCTGGATGGGGGTCTTATCCGCTGATAGTAAGTAAACACTATCCGCATCTTGGACGGTGACTGATACGACCTGGTCATCTATTTCAAGTTCTAGCCTTAAAAAGGGACGGTATTCTTTTTTCACCCGACCGACAGTGACAAGCCGTTTGGAATCAGGACCTATCACCGTTAGTGCGTCCCCCGGTGTTACTTCAGCCAGATACGTCGTTGTATCTTTTTCCTTTATCAAATAATGATGATAAGCACCAGCATTCACTCTAAATGGCCGTTTCGGATACGTGTCTGTTTCACGATTTTCTGAAAGAGCTAAGCAGTAGCCACTTCCGGTATTGCCAATCCAGACACCTTCAAGTGGGTCGAGTTCATCAATGAAGTCAAGACAGACTCGTAACCCTTCACCGATCGATGTTATTTTTGTAACCTTTCCTGTTGTCACTGCGTCACCCATAGTGAGCCACCCTTTCTGAATCGTGTAATTTGATAGTAAAAACAATTTTTCACTTTTCAATCTTTATCTTATCATATACAATTGAGAAAGGAATTTAATTTAGGGGGAAAAAGCGGTGCGTCAAGGTTTATTCGTATTGTTTTTAATGTTAATACTTGCATTTTTTGTGATCGGTTTTCAATCAGAACAACACCAAGAGTCATACGGTGATCAAACGATTACCGTCCTAGCTGACATATGATTGTCTCACCATACGTATAAGTAAGCGGCCGGTCACTAGTGACCGGCCGCTTTTGATATTATACAACTGTGTTATCTACATCCGTTGCGTCATTAAAATATTATAGGATTACCTTACTCTTTTAAACCGTTACGATCCATAACGTCCTTATACCAATAATAACTCTTCTTTTTAATCCGGCGTAAATCTTTTGGTCCCTCTTCATCACGATTGACATAAACAAAACCGTAACGTTTCTGATAACCATTCAGCCAACTGAGTAAATCAGTAAATGACCACGTGCAATAACCGAGCACCGTCACCCCGTCACTAATAGCGTCTTGTATGGCGACAATATGTTTTTCTAAGAAGTCAATTCGGTAATCATCATTTACAACGTCACCGTCTTCTAATGTATCAAACGCACCGAGACCATTTTCGGTGATGAGGATAGGCAAGTGGTAGCGACTCTCAATCCGTCGGAGTGCGACGCGTAAACCATCCGGGTCAATTGTCCAATCCCAATCGGTCGTTTCTAAATACGGGTTAGACACTTGTTTAAATAACCCTTCTATCCCGGATTCTTCTTGCGTACCTTTTTTACCAGTCGTATTCATTGCCGCTTCCCCGACACCGTCTAGCGGGTTATGTTTAATCGTCGCGGTTTGGTAATAATTTAAGCCCATAAAATCCGGTTTAGCTGAAGCTAACAACTCAAAGTCACCGTCTTCAATCGTCGGAGTAAGCCCTTGTTTCTCTAGATAGTTCCAGATCACTTTCGGATAACGCCCAAAAGCATACACATCCATCCACCAGTGTGCGTTTAAACTTTCCGCATTTTCCTGGGCGATAATATGTTTTGGATCAGCATCGTATGGATAAGTTGGTGAGTAAGCAAAGCTTGGCCCAATCTGTCCGTCTGATACGAGCGCATGGAAACTATTGATCACTGTTGCATTGGCTAAGTTGGCGATATGATTGGCTTCATACATCCGTTTTAAATCTTTTACCCCTGGTGGATGAAGCGCTTTTTGGTAGCCAAGACCGACAAAAATATTTTGTTCATTTAACGTGACCCAATATTTCACCCGGTCACCGTAACGCTTAAAAAGTGTCTGGCAATATGTATCAAAATCTTTAATGATCTCACGTGATTCCCAGGCACCATACTTATCCATCAAGGCTTGTGGCACATCCCAGTGGTAGACTGTAATAATAGGTTCAATGTTGTAGTGCAGCAATAAGTCAATCAGTTTATCATAGAATTTAAGCCCTTGTTCATTCACCTCACCGCTACCTTCTGGATAAATCCGTGACCAAGCGATGGAAAAACGATACGCTTTTAAGCCTTGTTCATGCATCAGTTTAACGTCTTCTTCAAAGCGGTGATAGTGGTCAACCGCAATATCTCCATTCGTATCTTTAAAAGTCGTCCCGGGAATTTTCGTATACACATCCCAAACTGATGGTCCTTTACCATCAGCATCATGCGCGCCTTCAATTTGATAAGCCGCTGAAGCTGAGCCCCAGAGAAAATCCGTTGGAAATGGTGTTTTTGTTTCATGTTGCATCCGTATTGCCTCCTTCTAAATAATTCATATATTTGTCACCACAATCTCCTTCAAAAAAAGGAATACCATCTTAACAATGATGACGCCTCTTGTTGGTTAAACTTTAATTTAATTCAGTGATCCGCGTATCAAGATCGATCCGTGGCATCGCTCTTGGTACTTTTTTAGCGTAACCAAGTTGAATCATCCCGACAAACTTCTCACCTGGTTTGATTTCAATCAATTCACGAAACGCTTCTGTATCAGTCAGTGGCCCTGTTTTCCAAATCATCCCGAGCCCTTTCTCCCAGCCTATTAAACTTAAGTTATGAATAATTAAGCTCGTTGACGCATAATCTTCTTGACGACGTTTTAATTCATGGCTTTCATCCATATACACCATCACATAGACTGGTACTTGACTAAACGTTCCGTAGGCTTTATTAAACGCACGGTCTTTGTCTTCTCCAGTTTTTCCGCGTGACATAAAGTCACCAGCTAAGTTCGCTAGTTGATCTTTTGTCTCGCCAGTAATAATAGTAAAGCGCCACGGCTGTGTCATTTTATGATTTGGTACCCAGGCAGATGTTTTTAACATCTCTTTTACTAACTCCGTGCTGACAGGTTTATCTTCAAATAATGAGACCGATCGCCTCTCTTTAATGAGTGTTTCAATATCCATTCTCATCCCCACTTTCTTTATGTTTCCACCCTCATTATAGCAAAGACTGATTGAAAAATCAGTGAACTTGCTTAATATGTCCCCACTTTAGCTGCCATCTGTCAGGCTTCCGTTAAGACACACTCAAAAAACATCCACTCTCAAGTTACTTTTTGATTAAAAAATGATTCTCTCCGTTGCATTTCCCTAACCGCCGTGATATGATATGAATAGTTAATAAATTAATTTAATTAAGTTTTATATTCTCTGACTACTTATCCTTGAAAGGAATGAACAAACATGAATACAGACACATTAGTAAGTACGTTTGAACGCGTTTTTGGTGAGGGTGGCGACATTCAAACCTTTTTTGCGCCAGGGCGGATCAATCTTATCGGTGAACATACGGATTATAATGGCGGTTACGTCTTCCCGGCCTCCATCTCATTTGGTACTTATGCGGTTGCCCGTAGACGAGAGGACAATGCGATACGCTTTTACTCGATGAACTTTGAAGACCTTGGTGTGATCACCAGTTCATTAGATGACTTAAGCTATCAAAAGTTAGATAACTGGGCCAACTACCCTAAAGGGATGATAGACGCTTTTAATACGCACGATTATACTGTTGATTCGGGCTTTGACGTGCTTTACTTTGGTAATATTCCAAACGGGGCTGGGTTATCTTCTTCCGCCTCGATCGAACTTGCAACCGGCGTCTTACTGGAAACGTTATTTAACCTCAAAATTGACCGCGTTGAGATGGTTAAGCTCGGTCAATATGTCGAGAACACCTACATTGGTGTCAATAGCGGGATTATGGATCAATTCGCGATTGGCATGGGAAAGGATAAACATGCGATTCTGCTCGACTGTAATACGCTTCAATATGAATATGCTCCGGTTGAACTCGGGGATTATGTTATTATGATTATGAACACAAATAAGCGCCGCGAGCTCGCCGATTCAAAATACAATGAACGACGTAGCGAATGCGAAAGTGCACTGGCAGACTTACAAACAGAACTCGACATTCAAAGTCTAGGTGATTTATCGGTTGACGCTTTCGACCAACACCGGTATTTAATAAGTGATGAGACAAAACAAAAACGTGCCCGTCACGCAGTATATGAAAATGCGCGCACAAAAGTAGCCTTTAAAAAACTCCATGAAAAAGACTTAGTTGCTTTTGGCAAGTTACTAAACGACTCACATGCATCGCTTCGTGATGACTATGAAGTCACCGGTCTTGAACTCGATACACTACAAGAAGCTGCCGTTAAACAACCAGGTGTGCTCGGTGCCCGCATGACTGGTGCTGGATTTGGTGGGTGTGCGATTGCGCTCGTTGAAAAAGCACAAGTTGATACTTTTAAAAGAAACGTAGAAGGCATCTACACAGACAAAATTGGCTACGCACCAACGTTCTATGAAGCAACGATTGGTGATGGCGCAAAAGCACTATAACTGATCAAGCTAGTCGTTTAGACAACCGTTTTAATGATATGAATGATGCTAAGGAGGCAAACAAATGAATATTTTAGTATTAGGCGGGGCCGGATATATTGGGTCTCATGCCGTTTATCAATTAGTAGAGCAAAATCATAACGTCAGTGTGGTCGATAACTTACAAACCGGTCACAAAGACGCCATCCATAAACAGGCCGATTTCTTTGAAGGTGATATCCGTGATTTAGCCTTTATGACTGATGTTTTAACAAACCAAAACATTGAAGCCGTGATTCACTTTGCGGCCAACTCACTCGTCGGCGAATCAATGGAAGACCCATTGAAATATTTTGATAACAACGTCTACGGGACACAAGTCGTCTTAAAAGCGATGCAACAGGCAGGTGTTAAAAATATCGTTTTCTCTTCAACAGCGGCGACCTACGGAGAACCTAAACAAGTACCGATCACTGAAGACATGCCAACAGTGCCAACCAATACGTATGGTGAAACAAAACTCACGATGGAAAAAATGATGCATTGGTGTGAAAAAGCCTACGGTATTCGTTATGTTTCCCTTCGTTACTTTAACGTGGCCGGGGCGAGAGACGACGCGGCGATTGGTGAAGATCATGATCCAGAAACTCACTTAATCCCGATTGTCTTACAAGTTGCCTTAGACCAACGTGAACATATTACGATTTACGGTGATGATTATCCAACCGAAGACGGCACGTGTATCCGCGATTATATTCATGTTGAAGACTTAATCGATGCCCATATTTTAGCGGTTAAATATTTATTAGACGGTGGCGACAGTAACATCTTTAACTTAGGTTCTTCTGTCGGTTTCTCCGTTAAACAAATCGTCGATGCGGCACGTAAGGTCACGAATCATCCGATTGAAGCAAAAATTGGTGAACGCCGGGCTGGTGATCCGTCAACACTCATCGCCTCAAGTGATAAAGCTAAACAAATTTTAGGCTGGTCACCGAAGCGCACCGAAATCAACCGGATTCTACAAGATGCTTGGCGCTGGCACCAAGCACACCCACATGGCTACGAGGAGGCATAAATATGGTCACATCTTATATTGAACGTTTAATTGATTTAGCGATTGAGGCTGATTTAATCACAGCGCGTGACCGGATTTATGCGCGCAATCAGATCCTTGGTCTACTCGACTTACAGACCTTTACCGCCCCAGACACATTACTAACTGAAGGCACCATTCCTGAGTGCTTAAAAGTGTTACTAGATGATGCCACAAAGCGGGGGGTGATCAGTGACGCGCTAGATGAGCGTGAACAACTGGATGCAAAAATGATGGATACTTTTCTTTCAAAACCAACCGATATTAATGCGACCTTTAATCAGCTCTATGGTGAAGACCCCAAAAAAGCGACCGATTACTTTTATGCGCTTAGCCAAAACAGTCACTATATTCAAACCGAGCGCATCGCCAAAAACATTCAATACGAACGTCAAACATCGTTTGGTAAGGTCGATATTACAATTAATTTATCCAAACCAGAAAAAGACCCCAAACAAATTAAACGTGAACGTGAACTGAAACAAGATGTGAAGTACCCGCAGTGCTTACTTTGTATTGAAAATGAAGGCTACCCTGGCCGCACTGGACACCCAGCACGGTCAAACCACCGCGTGATTGATGTGAATTTAGCCGGGGAACAGTGGTACTTCCAGTACTCACCGTATGTGTATTACAACGAGCACAGCATCGTCTTTTGCGAAGAACACCGTCCAATGGTCATTAGTGAATCAACCTTCACCCGACTACTCAGCTTTGTTGAACAGTTCCCGCATTACTTTATTGGGTCAAATGCAGATTTACCGATTGTTGGCGGCAGTATTCTAAGCCATGATCACTATCAAGCCGGACGCTATTCATTCGGGATGACTGAAGCCGATGATTTATTCACATTCACACTTGCGTCCTTCCCTGAGATTGACGCTTCTGTCGTCAATTGGCCGATGTCTGTCATCCGTCTAAAACATAAAGATAAAGCACCACTCGTTAAGGCCGGTGCCCATATTTTAGATACGTGGCGTGACTATAGTGATGAGGCAGCTGATATCCTTGCTTATACAGATGAGACACCACACAATACAATTACGCCTATTGCGCGCATGCGTGATGGCCAGTATGAGCTTGACTTGGTGTTACGAAATAACCGAACAACCGCTGAACATCCTGATGGTTTGTTCCACCCCCAT
The DNA here is from genome assembly GCF_900115605.1 of Halolactibacillus halophilus. Taxonomy (GTDB): domain Bacteria; phylum Bacillota; class Bacilli; order Bacillales; family Amphibacillaceae; genus Halolactibacillus; species Halolactibacillus halophilus. The sequence continues at coordinate 5,091 of NZ_FOXC01000033.1, read as the reverse complement.
CAGGATGTGCATCATATTAAGAAAGAAAACATCGGTTTAATTGAAGTGATGGGTCTTGCCGTCCTACCTCCGCGCTTAAAGCCCGAACTTGATGAGATGAAAGCATATCTTTTAGGCGCAGAAACAATTGAAACCTACCATAAAGCTTGGGCTGATGAATTAAAACAAACGGAAACAATCACCAAAGACAATGTTGACGCAATCGTTGATCAAGCTTTAGCTGAAAAATTCGTCCGTGTTTTACAGGATTCTGGGGTGTTTAAGTCGAATAATACGGGTAAGGAAGGATTTAAACGCTTTTTAACCAACCTTTAAGTAACCAATAACACGAAAAACAAGGAGGGATTATATTGGCAATCACAACGAAACCGATAGCGGTCGAAGGTCATGATTGGCAGCTATACACACTCATAAATAAAAACAAGATGTCTGTCAGCTTTTTAAATTACGGGGGAATTATTACTGAGATCATAACCCCAAATAAAGTCGGTGTTAAAGAGAACGTCGTCCTCGGCTACCGTGATTATGCGGATTATTTAAACAATAAAACATATTTTGGCGCCTTAATTGGCCGTGTTGCAGGGCGCATTGAAAACAGTACTTTTGTTATTAACGGTGACACGTATCACGTGCCCGAAGGCGAAAATGGCCATAGTTTACACGGCGGACCTGGTGGACTTCATACAAAAGTATTTGAAATCGAAACCCTTGAACACGAGACGAGTACTGAAGCGGTGCTTTACTACACAAGTGAAGACGGTGATCAAGGTTATCCAGGTACGGTGACGTATAAAGTGAGCTACGTCTTAGCTGATGATAATACGTTCACGATTCGTTATGAAGCTGTCAGTACAAAGGACACCGTGCTTACCATCACCAATCACAGTTACTTTAACTTATCAGGTAACTTAAAAGAGACAATTCTTGATCATGACATTATACTTGACGCAAGTCAGTTCGTTGAATTGGATGAGGAGCTTATCCCAACCGGCAAGATTTTACCGGTATCAGGGACAACCTTTGACTTCACGCAAGGACGGACAGTCCGAGGTGCAGTTGATTCAACCGATCCACAAAATAAAGTCGCTCTACAGGGGTATGACCACTACTTTATCTTTGATGACACAAAAAGTGATGCGGTTATCATTAAAGATCCAAAAAGCGGACGAAAACTGACGGTTCAAACCGATCAACCAGGTATGGTTATGTATACATCAAATTCGCTTGATGATTCATTAACATTACAAGAAGCTCCGTCACAGAAATACTTAGGGGTTTGTCTTGAAACACAAAGCTCACCAGCCTCACTTATTCATGACGGTTTCCCGTCGGTTTTCCTTCCTAAAAATGAGGTCTATCGCTCGAAGACAAGCTTCCGATTTGAAGTAGAATAGCACGTGATAAAAGCCACTCAACAGCTGTTGAGTGGCTTTAGGTTTATATTCTTAGATCATACCTGTCTTTTGACTTCTTAATATGGCCACACTATACAACTAAAGATACTTAATCAAGTCATCCAACGTGTGAATCTGATCATAGTTTTTTACAATGGATTGAAGAGGCTGTTCATCTAACTGACGAATTTACGTTTGTGTATCTTGTGGTAACTGACCGAGTTTACGGCCTAATAACGTTAATAACGTTTCAGCAATACCTTCTTCTTTTCCTTCTTCTCGTAACACATCAGCTATGGTCTTCATGACATCACTCCCCTTAGGATAGGCTTGTTATAATGTTTTTACTATATCATTGAAATCATTTTTTGTATAAAGGTCACGCCAGATCGTAAAAAGAATCTTTAACTGGGCAACGCCTTTTATTTCTGCATCTTGGTACGTCGATACATCAAATAATAAATAATCAAAATCAGGTACGTAACGTGTCATATCAGCTGTGAGTGTATCAAATCCCTTAATCACATCGCCCAACGACTGGCCTATATGCCAGGTTTGTTTGCCATGATAGATGACGAGTGGCAAAATGATTGGCAACTCATCCGCTTTTTTTCGGAGCGACTGTCTATTCCAAATCCTTAACATATATTCAAGTAACTGAACGGCAATATTTCGACTTTGATAGCTTTTATGTTCAAATAATAAATACAGGTACCCTTGTTCGTGATTAATATCAACTTTAAACAACAAATCAGAAAAGACTTCTTCTAGTTCTTTGTTAATAAAACTGTCTTTTTGCGGCTCTAGGGTGTTCACATCAATCTGTTTAACAAGAGAAGGTGGTAAATAATACGTGATGAAATCTTTTGTTACCTGGGGATTCTTAAACGTTTCTTTAAAGAATTTATCGTGCGGATTTTGAACTTGAATATTAGCCATCTGCTTTCGCTATCGTTTGCTGTTAACAGTGATGCCTCATGAGATAGTTACAGCATATAGCGATGTCGTCACTCTAACAAGTCAGTGGCTATCGACCGTTTTTAAAAATCAGCTCCGTATCGACCCGCTTATTAACGCATCGGTCAGATGGATTGAATGTTATGTTTCCTAAACAGTCGATTTTTATTTTTTTACAACAAAGAAGCAGGCTCATATACGCGAACCCGCTTCTTTAATTATTCTATATGGGGCTTTGTCGAAAAGATTAACCTATACTTAACCTTCACGATACGGCCCAGCAACCACTTTCCAAATCCCGTCTTGTTTACGCAATTCTACGAGATGGGTGGCACTAAACAGTTCAAACTTCACACTCATTTTTACGACATCTTTATCAGTACGTGACTGAGTCTCATCAACATGAAGATCATAAAAATAACGAAAATCTAACGCTGTCTCGATATAGCCACGAAAGACTGCTTCTTGGTAATAGGCTTTTAAGTCACTCACATCCGCAAATGAGCCATCGTTATAAAGAATCGATGTACTTACATCGTCTTCCCCGGTCACAACACTGTGTAAAAACACGACAAACATTTCAGCTGAAGTAAACGATTCAAAATGTGTCAGATCCTTCGTCTCAAGAAAGGCTTGATAATGCCCCCGTGCTACTTCATCTAGTTGTTCAATATAGGAGAACGTTTGTGGTCGTTGTAATTGTTGAATCGATGCGCGTAAAGCTTGATTATCACGCGTCAACTGAGCTACGTAATCTTCTCGTTCTGAGAGTTGTGTTTGTAGCTGTTCGATTGTTTCGGTTTGACTGTCATTGCCGCAACCTGTAAGGATCACAAGCATAATTATAGTGACATAACAAAATCGTAATGCAAGCTTAAACATCAATCTCACCATTACGTTTGAATAGTTCGACAAGAATAAGTGCGACTGCACCAAGAGCCGAGGCATTATCGCCCAGTTTTGACACAAGAATTGGGGTGGCTTTTGCTTGGTCTGTTAGAGCCCGACTAGCGACAGTGCGCTGGATATCAGGCAGTAAATACTTACTCGCTTTCATCACGCCACCGTTTAACAATATTCGATCAGGATTAATAGTATGAATCACATTCGTCAAACCAATCCCAATCGCTTCAGCTGTTTCTGTTAATAATTGTAGACTAAACGCATCCCCATGTTCGGCCGCTTGATATAAGTCATAAGCTGTCGGTGACGCTTGCGTTAATCGTGTGTCTACCCCCGTTTTAATTAACTGTTCAGCTCGCTTTTGAATCGCTTCTCCTGAGACAATTGTCTGCAGACACCCTCTATTCCCACAACTACAAACATCACCATGTAAATCAATCGTCATATGACCAATCTCACCCGCAATATGGGCTTTACCACGATACAATTCATCATCAATCACAACACCAGCCCCCACACCACTGCCAATATTTACGGCTAACAGGTTAGATACACCCTTACCTTCACCAAACCATGTCTCCGCAAGGGCTAATGTTCGTGCATCATTTTCCACCTGTACAACAAGATCAAAATGTTCCGTTAAGACTTTCTTCACCGGAATATCACGCAAGTTTAAGTTAGGCGCATAAAGGCCAACTCCCATCTCAGCATCAACAACCCCGTGCATCGCTACTCCAATGCCAATAAGTTGATCGACATAGTTAGCGTTACGGTTCATTAACCGTTCTGTTTCTTCGATTAAGAGTTTTAAGTAAGCGTCTTTTTTGATTCCCGCCGGGACATCCTTTCTTGCGCGGTCAATGATGTCTGCTTGTAGATTGGTTAAGACAATCGTAACATCCCGTGGACCCGCATCAATCCCAATCACATAAAAGGCATCATGGTCAACGACAAGTAACGTCGGTTTTCGTCCACCTTTGGATTCCCCTTGAGCACTTTCTTTCACAATTTGTTGTTCAATCAACTCTTTGACAATCGTCCCCACCGTCGGTGGGGTGAGTTTAATATCTTTGGCAATTTCAGCTCTGGAAATTGGTCCATCATTTAATATTTTATTTAAAATCAATGACTTATTTAATCGTTTCATCGCTTGAAAACTTCCGCGTTTCATTGTTTTTCCTCCAACTGCTATCGTGACTTAGTTTATCGCATTAAGGCGAGAAGACACCTTCCTCAAGTGCGTCAGCACGAGGTAGGTGATGAATTGTTTATTTTGAATATTTTTGAAGTGACAAACATATATTCCACATGGTATAATTAAAGCACTAACAATGACCGTCACAAAAAAAGAGAGGGTGTGTATCATGGGCATGAAGGCCATTTTTTCAAATCGCTTATATAAGCATAAAATCGACCCTAATTTTGTGATGTCCATGGATCACACCCTTCGGGTGTTTAATCAAGCCAAACATTTTCGCTATCAAGCGGAGGTCCGCGAGCTTAGGGGCTCGAAAGCGAAAAGTTCCGTCTCCATCCATCAACGTTTAAAGCAACGTTACGGATTAAATGATTATTATGCGAACAGCGCTGTTCAAGAAGGACGCGCGCTTCTATCCGCACAAAAAGAATTAAAGAACGTGTACATGCGCAATAAAAAAGAACAAATCAGCGCTGTTAAAAGAAAAATAAAAGCGACGAAGGCGCGCTTGACGACACTTCAAAAGATAAAAGGCTCTTTTGTCAAAGGAACACCGATGTTCAATAAAACATCACGTGAACAACAAAAAGGGGCCTTTTTTGTTGTGACATATAAGTATTCCACACGCTTATTTTACTG
>NZ_FOXC01000015.1 GCF_900115605.1 Halolactibacillus halophilus | reverse complement strand
ATGTTTGGCTTGATTAAACACCCGAAGGGTGTGATCCATGGACATCACAAAATCAGGGTCGATTTTATGCTTATATAAGCGATTTGAAAAAATGGCCTTCATGCCCATGATATACACCCTCTCTTTTTTTGTGACGGTCATTGTTAATGCTCTAATTATACCATACAGAATATATGTTTGTCACTTCAAAAATATTCAAAACAAACGATTCATCACCCACCTAGTGCTGACGCACTTGAGGAAGGTGTCTTCTCGCCTTAATGCGATAAAATAATCATAAGTGCAATGACTGTTTTTAATACGTTTGACATTTCCTTCACCCATTTCTATATAAAATACCTGCTTGTTTCATTATAAATGAAACCGATACGAATGAAAAACAATACCCGATGTCGATTCATACATCGTTTTAATGTGTTATGTTATAATGGCAAAAACATATGATGAGGGTGAATATAATGGCAATGGATAATTATGTATCGAACACAGACTATAGCGAAATGATTGACATCAGACGTTACTTGCATCAACATCCTGAATTATCATTTCATGAAGCAAAAACAGCCGATTATATTTGTCACTACTATGACCAATTAGGCATCGATTATGAAAGGCATATTGGTGGTCACGGGATTGTTGCAACAATTAAAGGAACAAAGCCAGGTAAAACGATAGCCTTAAGGGCTGATTTTGATGCTTTACCGATTCAAGATCAAAAAGAAGTTCCATATAAATCAACTGTCCCCGGTGTGACGCACGCCTGTGGTCACGATGGTCACACGGCAACACTGCTTGTCACCGCAAAAATTTTATATCAACAAAAACAGAATTTATCAGGTAATGTTGTTTTGATTCATCAACCCGCTGAAGAAGTTGCACCGGGAGGTGCGGCACCTATGATTAAAAACGGGGCACTTGAAGGTGTGGATTATGTTTTTGGAACACACCTCTGGGCTAGCTTATCGGTGGGTACCATTCATACAACAACGGGGGACTTTATGGCAGGTGCTGATCGCTTTACAATTGAGGTTAATGGTGTCGGTGGACACGGGGCAATGCCACATGATACAAAAGATGCTGTTGTGATTGCGAGTGCACTCGTCAGTGAGTGCCAAACGATTGTGAGCCGCCGAATTGATCCACTAGATACCGCCGTCTTAAGCATCGGAAAGATTGAAGCTGGAGATGCGTTTAATATCATTGCTGGAAAAGCGACCTTAGAAGGGACTGTTCGAACATTTTCTAAAGAGGTTCAAACTTTAATCATTCAAGAAATGACGGCGATTATTGAATCATTTGAAGCGCGTTATGGTATTACGATTGATTTCGACTATATGAAAGGTTACCCACCGGTTGTAAATCATGAAGCTGAAGCAAAGCGAATCATAGATATCGCTAAAGAAATACCAGGAGTATCAGATGCTTCTTTCACCCGCCCTTCGATGACAGGTGAAGACTTCAGTTATTACTTATTAGAAAAACCAGGGGCTTTTTTCTTTACAGGCGCGAAAACAGATGGGCCATTTTATCCCCATCACCATCCAAAGTTTGATTTTAATGAACAAGCGATGAGAATTGCTAGCAACACATTTCTTGCACTTATCGCATCGTATAATTAGTAAAAGAAAAACCAACAATGATAGACGCGTGTGAGACGTTGATATCATTGTTGGTTTTAATTTTTCACGTCATTAATAAGGTGATCTAGGTTAGCTGATTCGTTCCATTAAAAAACTCTAATTATGAGTATCGCCTTCTATTATTCATTTTACTTTTCGCATAAACCCTTACAAAACCATAAGAGAAAACACCCGCAAGTACCAGAAACAATAGACCATCAAGTGCAGTTAAACGAAATATTAAAGTAATAGCAAACAAGAGTACAACGCTACTTAGTAAAGCCGTTAGCAGTTGAAGAAAAGCATGGGTTTTCTCTTGTCTATTGACCGGATACAACAAAAGCCATAACTTCGTATCATGATGTGAAAAAAGCGGTAGTAGTTGAAGGCCAATCAGATAAATAAACAATATCCCTACTCCAAAACTTAATAACGGTTGATTGATTGTAGTTAAAGCAATCACACCAATGACGACTAGACGACTAGACAAACCTAAGTAGTCTTCACTCCGGCTAAAGGTAAGTCGGTAAAGATACGTATAGGTCTCACTCTGTTTAAGTAGCACACGTGACGTTAACATCCGCGATAATAATCGGCGTTTTTTCACCCGCGTACTCAATTCTCTTACATCAGTAAATAGACTGGCTAAACGATAAAAGCGCTCGAGTCGATGCTGATCATTTGTAATTAATTGATCGAGTGCTAGGCTTTGAGCAAAAGCCAGATGCAATAGATAACTGAGAATGATAAACAAGCCAATAACCCCGAGAATAAACATGATTGTCCAGCTTTTTAAATAACTGTACCAGACAAACGTTTGAAAAATAAATAACCCCATTCTAGTGTACAACAGTAATGTTTGGTTACGTAACCGTAGACTAGCCCAACTCATAATAAAATGCCATAATTTAAAAATAAGAAACAAAAAAATAATAAAAAGATAGTTTCCTGATGTGAATCTAGCATGATACAAAGGACTAAGTGCAGCAAGAATCAGAATCATTAAGTAGCTTTGAAAAAAGAAACTATAGACAAGTCCGCGGTAAAAGAACCCTTTCAATGATTCAAGCGCAGGCAGTAAAAAAACTAAGTCTGCTTGTTTGGTAAACGTTTGAATCGGGTTATATAAAATCACAAGTGATAATAATATACTCATCACTAAACTAACCGGAAAGGCCTCAGGTAATTCTATTAAAAATTGTTGATAAACAACGGCAATAGCAACCACTAAAAAAATCAGTGCAATTGCAATATGACCATTTAATATATACTGCGCATACCGCATCACATGCTTTATATGCGCATTAAAGCGTTCTTTAAACAATTGTTGACTATCCATTTACACCATCCTCTTCTTTCGTCAACATGATGTAAATATCATCAAGTGTTTGATTAGGCATATTTAATTGGTTTTGTAATTCTTTTAACGTCCCTTCTGCCTTAACCTCTCCGTTATGAAGAATGATAAACCGATCACAATAGCGCTCTGCTGTTGCGAGAATATGTGTCGACATTAAAATGCCAGCGCCACGTTCTTTTTCTTTGACCATCAGTTCTAAAAAAGCTTGAATAGCGAGGGGGTCTAATCCAACAAAGGGTTCATCGACGATATAAAGATCTGGCTCCACCAAGAAAGCACAGAGAATCATCACCTTTTGTTTCATTCCTTTAGAAAAATGAATCGGAAACCAATCAATTTCACGCTCTAAGCGAAAAGCTTTTAGAAGTGGTGGCACACGCTCATTAAATAATTGCTCACCCAGCCCATAAGCCATCGCTGATAATTTCAAATGCTCTCTTAAGGTTAGTTCATCATAAAGTAACGGCATTTCAGGTATATAAGTAAAAGCTTTACGATACTTTTCTTCGTCTTCTTGTAAGCTAACATTACTAAGTACCACTTTACCTTCTCTTGCTTCCATTAAACCAATAATATGTTTAATCGTTGTACTCTTACCCGCACCGTTTAATCCAATCAATCCTACTAACTCACCCTTGTTCACTTTAAAAGACACATCATTTAAGATGTTTTTTCTCGTATAACCTCCGCTAAGATGGTCGATATGTAATAAATCAGACATATGCTTTTCCTCCCTTTCATCTGCTTCCTCTTTCTTCTTTGCTTTTCTTCAATTAATCATGATACACTAAAAAAAAAGGAGTGACAGTATATGACACATGATCCAAACTGTATTTTTTGTAAAATTATCGACGGTGAGATCCCGTCAGCAAAAGTTTATGAAGATGATGACGTTTTTGCCTTCCTAGATATTAGTCAAGTAACAAAAGGTCATACGCTTATTGTACCAAAGACACACGTAAAAAACATTTATGAAACAAAAGAAGAAGTGGCAAGCACCTTATTTGCGCGTGTACCCAAAGTCGCACGTGCAATCGAGAAAGCCTTTAATCCCGTTGGAATGAACGTTTTAAGTAACACTGGTGAATTTGCCGGCCAATCTGTCTTTCATTTACATATCCATTTGATTCCGCGTTATGATGAGTCAGACGGATATGATGCGAAGTGGGTTACCCACAGTGATGACTATACAAGTGACGAGCGCTCTGCTGTTGCTCAAGCAATTAGTGAGAATTTTTAAACTTTACAAAAGTTCAGTATATGATATAATTGATAAAACTATTCGCATTTGGTCATGAGGACACAAATGGAATACCATAGTTTAGCTTAGAAGAGGAGAGATTAGGATGAAGACAAAAGATTTAGTATTACTTGCATTATTTATGGGGATTGGGGCTGTGCTTCACATTATCACACCGCCAATATTGTTTGGGATGAAACCGGATATTATGTTACCAATGATGTTCTTAGGTATTCTTATATTCCCTAAAGCCAATTATGTACTTGTGTTAAGCATTGCGACAGGTGTTATTTCAGCTTTAACAACGACAGCTCCAGGAGGTCAAATCTCAAATTTAGTTGATAAACCCATCACAGCTTTTGTATTCTTTGGCTTATTAATGTTAGTACCTAAACAACTAAACAAAAAAATTATTGCCCCTGTATTAGTAGCACTTGGCACGATTGTAAGTGGTTCAGTATTTCTTTCAATGGCCCTTTTTGTTATCGGTCAAATGGGAGGTTCGTTCATCGCTTTATTTATAGCCGTTGTTTTACCCGCTACATTATTTAATGTCGTCTTTACGATTATTCTATATCCGATTGTTCAATCAATCTTACAACGTTCACAAATGTCATTTGCTTAATACCATAACTTTTGCACACATTGCTCCCCCTAGCATCTACTGCTAAGGGGGATTTTATTTAAGTTATTTAAAAGTTTTTTCTTATTTTAGGTTTGACTCAACCAAATTACGAGAAGATAATAAGAAGAGAAGAAAAAAGGAGTGGGATGAATGAAAGCTAAATCATTAGCATTAGGTTTTGTGGTCGGGGGTGCTGTTGGTGCGAGTGTCACGTTACTTAATGCGCCACGATCAGGAAAAGATACCCGTGAGCACTTCAAATTACAAGCAAACGAGGTAAAAGAAGCTATAAAAAAGGCGAAAGTCAACGGTAAGTTATTATCAGATCAAATCATCGCCACCTCAAAAGAAGGAGCTGAGTTGATTAAAGATTTATCAACGGATATGAAAGAATCGATTGATCAGTGGCAACAGACTATTAAACCTCATCAAGATAATATCGAGCAATACCTTAAAGAAATTGAAATGCGTTTGGAAGAACTTGAACTAGAAAGCCAACGCTCATAATCACATATCTTAACGACAGCTTTTAAACAGGCTGTCGTTTTCCTTTACTAAAATACTTTTAGTAAATTGGTACATTAGCGACAAAATATTCACAATATAGTGCAACAGTGACATATAAAAAAGGCATGCCCACATAACACTGTAGGCATACCTTTTTAGTTTACAATCGTTGATTAAAAATCAACAATACACTATATTATTCTGCTGAAGTTTCTAACCATGCATCAACTTTTTCACGGTTATTTTCAATCCAGTTTGCTGCTGCTTCTTCAGGATCAGCGCCATCAGCCATTTCTAACATAACTGTTTCCATGTCTGCTGGTTCCCAGAAGAAGTTATCAAGTACTTCGTATGCTACTGGGCTATCTGCTTCGAAACCTTCACGAACGAATGTTTCAATTGTTTCAGCCCCACCAAATGTACCTTCAGGATCTTCTAGATACTTAAGGTCATATGAAGCGAACTTCCAGTGTGGAGTCCAACCAGTCACAACAACCGCTTCTTCATTATCATATTTTTGACCTAATACAGTTGTCATTGCACCACTTGATGATGTTGCTACTGTCCAGTCAGATAAACCGTAATCTTCTAAAGATTGTTCAGCTGATTGTACAACACCAGCACCAGGCTCAATACCTGTAATTTCGCCACCGAATGCATCAGTGTAATCTGCTAAGTCAGCAATTGAATTAACATCTTCTAAATAAGTTGGTACGACAAGACCGATTTTAGCACCTTCTAAGTTTGGTCCTAAGCCAACCATATTATCTTTGTGCTCTTCAAAAAGATCACCGTGTGTACCTGGTAACCATGCCGCTACCATACCATCAGCATCGCCATTTGCTACAGCTTCCCACATAATCGCGTTATCAATACCGCGAATGTTAACATCATAACCTTTTTCTTCTAATACTTGAGCGATAACGTTTGTAGAGGCAATTTCTGAATCCCACTCTACGTATACTAATTCAATATCCTCATTACCTAAATTACCTTCACTCTCATCTGCTGAATCATCACCAGCACTATCATCTTCACCACATGCAGCAAGTACAAGGGTTAAAGCTAAAACTAACATTAAACCAATATGTTTCCATGATTTTTTAAACATTAAATCGTCCTCCTTTTAATTTTTTATCTATAACAACTTTTCAGTTACACTGAAAAAGTTATTAACTCTATTTAAGCAAAGAACATCTTTACAGATACCACTTCACTTATTCATAGCTAGGTTACCTTCAAAAAACTAAAGTCGTAACTTTATTTTTTCTTATAAATACTTTGAGTGTAACGGTCCATAATAATCGCTAAAATAACGATAGAGATACCCGCAACGAAACCAGCACCCGCTTGCGCACGTTGTAGAGCTGATACGACTGGGTTACCTAAACCAGGTGCACCGATCATTGATGCAATAACTACCATAGACAAGGCTAACATAACGGTTTGGTTAATACCAGCCATAATGGTTCCTTTTGCCATTGGAAGCTCTAATTTAAATAATTTTTGAGCGCCTGTTGAACCGAACGCTTCCGCAGCTTCCTTAAGTTCTGTTGATACTTGGCGAATACCTAAGTTCGTAAAACGAACGGTTGGTGGTGTCGCAAAGATGAGTGAAGCAAAAATACCTGGTACCATACCGATACTAAAGAATGCAACAGCTGGAATCAAGTAAACAAAGGCTGGCATTGTTTGCATAAAGTCAAGAATCGGTAAAATAATAGCTTCTGCTACTTTACTTTTAGACATTAAGATCCCAACAGGTACACCTACAATGACAGAAAGTAAACTTGCCATTAAAACAAGTGTAAATGTTGACATAAGTTCTATCCATAAACCTTGGTTTTCAATAAAAATTAAACCAACAAGTGAAAAAGCCGCTAAACCGAACTTTTTCCCCGTAATAAAGAAGGCGCCGACAACTACAAGCAACATAATAATGAATGGTGGAACAGCACCCAACATATCAGCTATCCATTCAATAAAATCACCAAATTCATTTTTTAACGGATCAAAAATAAATGCAAATGTCTCAACAATCCAATCTGTTAGATCATCGACCCAATCAGCTACTGGAATTTCTGGAATAAAATCAAACATCAGACTTCACCTCTCCTTCACCTGCAAGTGCAGCAAGGAATGACCCTCTAATAATGATACCTTTAAGTTTCTCACCATCAACGACTGCGATTGGTACAGGTGTGTCATAAATCATTTCGATAATCTCTTGCATCGGCTTATCAAGCGGTACCTTCGGTACGTCAGTACGTAAAATTTCATTAAGATCTTTAATTTCTTTCTTACGTGCATCGGATGCATCGTCAGCTGTCACATAACCTTTTAGATTCCGGTGACCGTCAACAACATAAATACTAGATAATCCTTCTTCACGCATACGCTCTAACGCCACACGTGGCCCATGCTTTTCAATGTTAACTGTTTCAGGACGATGCATAATATGTGATGCTGTTAAGACCTTCGAACGGTCAACATCCTCTACGAAACGCTCAACATACTCATCTGCTGGGTTTGTAAGAATTTCTTCTGGTGTACCGATTTGTACGATAGAACCATCTTTCATCAACGCAATACGATCACCAATACGTAACGCCTCATCTAGATCGTGCGTGATAAAGATAATTGTTTTGTGCATAGAATCTTGTAATTCTAATAACTCATCTTGCATATCTTTTCTGATTAATGGATCAAGTGCTGAAAAGGCCTCATCCATTAATAGTATTTCAGGATCATTGGCTAATGCACGCGCTAAACCTACACGTTGTTGCATACCACCTGATAATTGATTAGGATATTGCTCAACGTAACTACCCAAGCCAACCATTTCTAAGGCTTCTTTCGCTTTTTTAGCACGTTCTTCTTTTTCAATACCTTGTACTTCTAAACCATATTCCGCATTTTCTAAGATTGTGCGGAATGGAAATAATCCGAAGTTTTGGAATACCATACTAAGCTTTTCACGGCGGACACGACGAAGATTCTCTTTGTCCATTTGTGCTAGATCTTCTCCATCAACCATAACGCTTCCTTCAGTTGGTTCAATCAATCGATTAATCAAACGGATTAGTGTTGACTTACCACTTCCCGAAAGTCCCATAATAACAAATACTTCTCCCTGGTTCACTTCAAATGAGACACGGTTAACACCGACTGTATCACCTGTTGCTTGGAGAATTTCTTCTTTCTTCTTACCTTCATCCAGTAATTTTAAAGAGTCTTTTACGTTCTTACCAAAAACTTTTGATAGACCTTTAACCTCAATAACTGGCATAATCTCACCCCTCTTTTATAAATACAATACTCATGAGTCAATACTCACGTATTCACTTTTTATTTCCCGTTTAGACATTTTCTAAACAAGTTATGTGTTTTTTGACGTAATGCAGTACTCTAATAGCTTACCCTAGAAACAGTCAACACTTCAACCGCTAAAAACCGTAGTTTTCGAATATATTTTACGTACAGTTTAAACTGTACAAACGCAACAAAACTTTTACTTAGAAATGCGCTCAAATACTCTTAATTACTACCTGATATGTCATTTCCATTACCTTTGAAATTTATGTAAGCTTATATTAGGTTTAATTTATACTTATTATAGAAAGGAGCCTGAATATGCAGCCTGAACCATATTTAACTGACGATGTAATTAATGAGTTTTCAAAAACGCTCGAACTTTTTGACCTCTCACCGAGTGATTCAAGACTGTTTACAATCCTTTTTCTAAACCATCAACCAATGACTCTTGATGAAATGAGCCAAACAACAGGAAAAAGTAAAACATCCGTTAATACCGGCATTAGAAACTTATCTGATTTAAATTTAGTAAATCAAGTGTGGAAAAAAGGCGTTCGTAAAGATTTATATACGACAACTGAGGATTTATTTCAAAGATTTATGCACTACTACCTTGATAAATGGCTAAGTCACACATCTATACAAAAACAAAGTTTGTCTTCTATAGAAAATAAAATTAACGCCCGACCTCAAGGTGAACTGATTGAAACAAAAGTCAAACAAATGCTTGTCTTTCATGAACGATTAGAAAAAGCATTTATCCAGTTGAAATCAACTTGTCAACAAATTAATGATGACAGTCACATATCTTAGTATTGATGAAGTTATCTTAACGATGTTGGATAACTTCTTTTTTATGATCCCCCATGCATAATCATCATTTATGAAATAGGTGGTGAATATATTCACTTATACAAACACGTTGGTCACGTTTACATATCTATGAAAAAAATATGTAAAAATCGAGGAATTTAAGATTCCTCCTCTCTTTTGAAGTGAAAATATGATATATTAACTAAAGAAAACAAAACAAGACGTAATGTCTTATAATTCAAAGTAGGAGTGTGTTTAATGAAAAAGTTAGTTATGGTTGCAACAATTACCGCAAGTCTCATTGGACTTAGTGCTTGTTCTGGAGACGATGCTGAAGTTGTCGTTGAAACAAATGAAGGAAACATCACTAAGGATGCTTTTTATGAAGAATTAAAAGCAACAGCAGGCGAAAGCGTTCTTCAAAATATGGTATTAAAAACAATTTTAGAATCTAAATATGAAATTGATGAATCTGCCATTGAAGATCAAATGAATATGTACCGTGAACAATACGGGGACATGTTTGAAATGTTACTTCAACAACAAGGTATTGCTTCTGAAGCAGCATTTGAAGAACAATTACGTATGCAAATGCTTCAACAAAAAGCACTTTCTGATGGTGTCGAAGTAACTGATGAAGAAATCGAAGCACAATATAACCGTATGATTAATGAAGTTCAAGCTTCTCACATCTTAGTTGAAGATGAAGAATTAGCTAATGAATTATATGAACGCGCTACAAGTGGTGAAGATTTTGCTGCTTTAGCGGAAGAATACTCAACAGATTCTGGTTCTGCTGTTGAAGGCGGCTCTGTTGGTTACTTCTCACGCGGTCAAATGGTACCAGCATTTGAAGACAAAGCTTACGAATTAGAAATTGGTGACATCAGTGAACCCGTTCAATCTGAATATGGTTATCACATTATTTATGTAACTGATAAGCGCCCAGTTGAAACTGATGTAGAAGCATTAGAAGATGTACGCGATCAATTAGAATCTGAAATTGCAGCGACTAAAGTTGATTCTACGCAAGCACAAGAAAAAATCACCCAATTACTTAAGGATGCGGATATCGATGTGTTGGTCGAAGAATTTGAAGATACTTTCGTCTTTGAAGACCCTGCAGCTGACTTAGAAGAAAATGTAGATGTGGAAGAAGATGCTGACGCAGATACAGATGAGACAGACGATACAACTGACGAATCTGCAGAATAAATTTTTTTAATCAAAAACACTTACAGAGTTTACTCTCTGTAAGTGTTTTTTTGTGAGCCGGAAAAATTTTGCTTCTGATACATTACCAAACAAAACTAGCACAGAATTTAGGTGTCTATGACTGTAACTAATAGCATCCTTATCGTAATTCTGATAAGATGAATTTAACTATATATAGAAGGAAGTGAAGGTATGTCACGCACAATAGACTATTTCCATTCAAAAATCGTTTATTCAATTAATATGAATGACGAAGTAAATAAGATAATTCAATCTTTAAACTTTCCTGAAATAAAAGAATCGAATGCTACCTTTATGCTTGATCATTTTGAAGCTGGGACAAAGGTTCAAGAACGCTTACTGCTTAATGATTATGAAGTAAGACTTACTAAAACAAACAAAGAGTACCTGACACTTACATTTAGCAATCAAAACGGAATGTACCGGGCAAAAATGTGGGATAATCAAGGTGCGATTAAACAAACATTACCTTTACTAGAAAAGCACCGTGTATTCGATGTATCAGCTGTCGTTGATGAATACAATCAAAATAAATCATTAACTATTAACCATCTTGATCCGGTTCAACAAGCCATTGAACCTTTTACTTTGCTCCCTTTCCCTAAACTTGATTTAAAAGAAATCGCAGAAGAACTCATCTTTTATTTGACAACATTAAATGAACCATATAAGACACTTGCACTTGAAACGCTACGCCATTTTTGGGATGACTTTTTACTCGCTCCCGCTGCCAAAGGCTTTCATCATAACTATATCGGTGGTCTAATCAAACATACGACAGGTTTAATGCGGTTCACCTACTTTATACAACATCATGACAAAGGTCCTGTTGAAGCAATATTATACCTGATTGCCGTAGTTGAAAAAGTATACAAACACGAAGTCTATGCTGAGGCAAAAAAGGAAAAAACAGAGCGCAAACGCCCTGTTTGGAAAGATACTCTTGATCATTTATATAAAATGCTGAATCAATTTGTAAGTCTAGATCAAGAGGCAATAAACTTCGATGTTTTATATACGTCTATTCTTTATCATGACTTGGGTAAATTGTTAGAGTATGATTATGCCGGAAAGAGTTACCAAGCCTTTGATTTTCTTTATCCGTATGCAGATAAACAAGAACTGGACTCACGTGCTCAAGGCGGTATAGAAATGGATGCTCTCGGCGTTATGGTAGGTCACATCCCGTACGGCGCAATGTTGCTGCAACAGATGCTAAATCAGTTGAAGACCCCTCTATCCTTATCACATATACATGAAATCAATCATTGTATTTTGTGTCACCATGGCTTGCCTGAGTGGGGCTCTGCCGTTAGGGCACCTCAAACAGCAGAAGGTTACTTAATTCACCTTGTCGATTACTTTGACAGTCGATATGAAAATGAAGAAATGGCTTACTACCGTAAGTAGAAATTCCACTCTAACCTTTAACATCTTATTTTTTACCATTTAAAAAGAAGAACAGTCAATCTGACTGTTCTTCTCTAGGTATATAATCAAATATTTCGCCTGATTCAACTACTTGAATGAACCGCATGAGCCACTTGTAATAATTTTTCGCATAGTTAAGTCGTTCAATATCGTGTTCAATTCTTTCAATACACTCTTCATCTGTTGTTTGATTTTTTATTTTAAGTAATGTCTCAACCGCTTCATCAGCTTCTTCAATATTTGTTTCGGTAAAATGCCGCCAGCGATTACCAAATAATGTCGTGAAGGATTTATACCAGTTCTCTTCAGACTTATATAAGTCTTTCCTAACACCCTTTTTAAAAGCTGGTTCCACCATTTTCATCTCTGTTAACGCTCTAACACCTGTTGACATACTTGTTTTACTCATTTCGAGTGCCTCACGCATATCGTCCAGTGTCATTGGTGCCTCATTAAAATATATTTTCCCATACAACCGGCCAATTGAAGGGGTAATACCATAAAGACTCATATTTTTTGCGATCATTTGAATAAATTTATCAATCGTTTCTTCATAAGCTTCATGTATTTTCTGTTCATCTTTTCCTTCCATTATACTTCTCTCCCATCACGCGCTATCAATGTACCATCTTATCACGACTTTTACTTCTTGAAAAGATGCTAATTATCCTCTAAGTCAATGACTTGATAATCTGTCAGATACTCTTTAGGTGTTGTTGTAAAATAAAAACTTTGACGATCCTGTTGATTTAAATAATTAAGTAAGCATTTTTTGCGTTGTTGATCAAAGTGAACGAAACTATCATCAATAATAAAGGGAAGGTGTATAGATTGATTTAAAACAATCGCTGTGCCCAAACGAATCGCAATGACTACTTGATCTAGCGTACCTTGTGATAAATCATATAAGAACCACGTTCCTTGTCTATGAGTCACAAATAATTGCTTGGAATCCTGGTCATAATCAATTGATTGATACCGATTATTTGTAACTACTCGAAAAACCTCACTTGCTTTAGCTAAAATACCTGGCAACATTGATGTTTGAAATAATCGTTTCGTTTTAAGCAATTGTTCATAGCTGATTTTATATATTAACCATTCTTTAGCTGTTCGATTAAACGCCTCCCGCTTCATTTGAAATTGATAAGATAAATCTCGGTAGCCTGTTGATGATTCCATCTGTTGTTTTTTTGCCTTTAATGTAACTAGCTGTTCCATTGCTGTCATATGTTCATCATCAAGTTGTTGTCGCTTATTATGATAATCATCGAGATATTCCTTAAGTAAGCGCTCATTAATAAGTGGCTCAGACAATGTGCGAGTTAATTCTGTAGGTGAAAAGTATATCGCTAATTTTTGTTTCATTTCGCTTTTTTGTTGAGTCATATCTTTATAATGTGTCGCTGCTTCATGTTGCGAAATAAAACTTTCAAAATCATCTACTTGATAAGCTTGATAGACATCAGCTAACGTCTCAGTCAATGGCAATAGTGCAGCGTCTAACTGCTGTTCCTCATCTTCTAACCTGTGTAACTCTTGAGTTAGTTCAACATGACGCTCCCGGTTATGCGTCAATTCATTAAACTGTTCACGTACCACTTTTAACATTTCTTCTATTGAGATTTGCTCAGGTGTATCACAATAATCGACGATTGATTGTTTAAACTGCTGAAGCTTATCTTCAATCGATTGTAACCTTGACAGTAATGTTACTCTTTCTTCAAGTAAGCCTTTTAACTGATAAACACTCGCCAGTACCTTACTATACCCTGGTTCAGCTACATAACTAAGGAACGGGTACTGATCTTTAAATCGATTTATTTTTCCGGCTAATTGTTTTTGCTTGTCTTTTTGTTTGTTTATTTCTTTTTCTTTCACTGCTACATCACGCGTAAAAATCATCCAATCTCTCGTTAACTCCTCTCTTTTTTCTTTAGCCGTTTCATCTTCAGTTAAAACATGATAATAATGTTGCAACTGATTTTCTTCTTCTAATGTTAATTTTTTCTTATTTAACTTTATTGATTGTTGTTTTAGATGGACGAGACCAAATAAACCAATCATATACACTAACACTAATCCAATGATAATAGGTGGCTGTAAGTTATTTATCGAATATAGAATGATAAAACTTATGATTAACAAACCCGAGGCCACACTAAATCCAGGTAGTAATGATTTAGATGTCATGCTTCGTTTATTAGTATCCCTTAATAACTCAATAGCGACTTCTATATCCCGGCGTTCATAATCGTTTAGAAGTGCTTCTTCTACTTGATGCCGTTCAAAAGATAAGCCATCCCCCTCACTGAGGAGTAATTGTAGCTCAGCTTGGTTTGATGATTTTGAATCATCAAGAGATTTATATGACGATACAAGCACTTCTAGCTCTTCTACATTTTCTTTGGGCAAAGCTAATTGTAGGATTTCTTCATCATCAAGCACCAGGCCAATATTTCGCTTTTCATTCTGAATCTTGATTGCGATTTGTTCAAGCTCGCCCTTAACCTGTAATCCTGTCTGATCCTGTTTACGCCAAAATGACTCTTGTTCATGAATAGTTGATAAAAACTCATACAACGAAGTTTCTCCAAGACGTACCTGACTGGCTTTAATTTGTTCTTTTTTATGTTCAATCTGTTGTTGTTGATAAGACAACTGTTGAGCTATATCTCGTGCTCGATCAGCCCAAGTGATAACGTCCGCTTTATTGCTTTCTCGTTTTATCTCAGGCTTCTTATGTTCCTTGAGGTAACGATCCGCCAGTTGATACAGTTCTATTTTATGATACAACTGGTGATAAGTCTGATAAAAGGTCAGTTGTTTTTTTACTTCATCGCTATCAACATGCCAGTGCTCGATCGTACTTTCTGATTCTTTAATGTCTTGTTCAAGTGTATGATAACCCGTTTCTGTTTTTTTTAATTCTTTCAGTTGTTTTTCCATCGCTTCTAGTGTTTTAAGCTGTTGATTTAATGATGGGTTTGTGCCATTTTTTTTAAATAATTGATCGAGCGCTTGCTTTAATTTCTTTTCCGTTCGTTCAATCGCATCAGTTCCTGACATACTGAGTGATAATAATAATTCCCCTAAGTGTTCTGGTGAATCTGTCTGTTCTTTTTGAATCGATAACACATCAAAATGAAAAATGCGATCAAACAATTCTCGATCTACTTGTTGTATATATTGCTTAAATTCCTCTAATGGTACATCATGCTTTTGTTCATCTTGAACCTTTAACTGGTGGTTTAGTTTATCTGTTCGATATAAAGTAAAGACTCGATCATCACATTGAACTAACATTTCTCCACCGAAGATATGATTCGGTTGATTGTTAAATCGCTCTAATTCTTGTTTTTTAAGACCTACCAACATATACGTTAAAAAATATCGCACATGTGTTTTACCCGACTCGTTATTACCACTAAAAATAATTAAGTTATCCTGACTTAGCTCATATGTTTGATTGACTAATTTTCCAAACTGATAGATGTTGACTAGATTAATCTTCATCATCATTACCTCCGATCAGTTGATAGTAAAGGTAATGAAACGCATCAGTTGAAGCCAAAGTTAACTCATCTTTTGTTGGTTCGTCTAAAAAGCGTCGCGCCCGGTGATGTTGAAATAACTCATCTGCGTATGCTCCATCGCTTTCCTCTTTAAACTGCTGTGTTAGTGTTTGAAAGAAAGGATCGTGTTGATGTAACGTAACGGGAGGTTGTGCAACCGATAAATCTATGATGTAGGCTTGGGCATTATTTCCTTCATTTAACAACTGAATCACATCCATAAAACCTTGGGTATGATACAACGAGATCAATGAATCTGTTGGCTGATATATTTCAATAGCTAAGACAACATGTTTAAGTTGTTCAGCTAAAATATTTCTAAGTGTATAAATAAGGTCATCTACTGTATGAATAGATGTACCATCAACTTCTTTCGTTTCAAAACGTATACTTTGAAGTGGTTGGAAGGTAAAGGTTGTGCCCGTATCTGCCATCTCCACGAAGTAGCAACCTTTTTCACCCGTTTCTTTTTTAGAGCCACCTTGAATATTTCCAGAGTATACAATCGGTGGCATCTCACTCAGCACCTGTCTTTTATGAATATGACCAAGTGCAAAGTAGTCAAAATTAAGTGACCTTAACCAATCAAGTTGAAACGGCGCGTATGTTTCATGTTCTTTTGATGTACCAACACTTCCGTGCAGCATCCCAACTAGATAATCACATGATTGACTAACTGAAAACCCACGAGAAACATCTTCCGTCACATGACGTGCTTCATAACTAAAACCTTGAAGTTCAACCGTCGCGCCATCTGAACTTTTATATGTAAAAGAGGAGACCGTTTGATCATTAAAAACATGAACATTGTCTAAATAGTCAAACGTCATCTCAGTTGTTTGATGATAGTCATGGTTGCCAAAGGAGACATAGACATGAATCCCCTTTTGATTTAACTTTTCAAGTGCTTGCTTAAATTTTACTTCAGCATAAACAGTCGTACTGGCTTGATCAAATATATCGCCAACAATAACAACAAAATGAACGTTCTCTTTGATGGCTAGGTCAACTAATCGATCAAGTGCAAAAAAAGCACCTTTTTTAATTTTTTCTATTTGATTATATCCAAGCTTAGATAAGCCGACAAACGGTCGATCCAAATGTAAATCAGCACTATGGATAAAGCGAATCGTTTCTTTCATTCTATTCACCAACTTTCTTATTGCTTCTTTTATTTTAACAGAGAACGCACGTTTCTCCCATTCATTCCTGCCACTTATTTAGTATGTATACTATAAATATTTTCAAACAAAATTGATTGACTTAATCTAGACATCGTTTATGCATTTAACTTTACAATTCAAGAATTTAAAGTTAAACAGTCAATCTCTAAAAACTCATGAATGATAGATGCAAATATTAAATTTAACTAGATAGCTGGATATTTTTGATTCATTGAAAAACATCTCATCATTTTTTACGTATCTTTTATGATATACTATAGATAATATCATTAAGACATGGAGGGATGTAAAAATGGAAAATGAAATATTGGATATGTTAAAATCCATTCACCAGAGCAACCTGTCATTAAAAGAAGAGTTTCACTCATTAAAAGAAGAGTTTCACTCATTAAAAGAAGAGTTTCACTCATTAAAAGAGGATGTTCATTCATTGAAAGATGATGTTTATTTATTGAAAGATGATGTTCATTCATTGAAAGATGATGTTTATTTATTGAAAGATGATGTTCATTCATTGAAAGATGATGTCTGCTCATTAAAAGTCGGGCAAAGTAACATTATTAACAGATTAGATGCCATCGAAGATGGTATGACTGTTCTCGGTAAGAAAACTGATGGTATTGCTGAACAAACAGCTGATCTATTAGAATTCAGAACGGATATGGTAGACAGAGTTGATGGTATAAGAGATGATTTATCCATGGTTGAGTTTGTAACAGCTAATAATTTCAGAGATATCGCTAAGCTAAAGGCAATCAAATAAATCCTCCATTATTAAATTGAAGCATTAAACACAATATGGTTTAAGTATATCGCTTTATTATTTTTTTCGGTCATATTTAAAACGTTAACTATGACATCATTAAGTTAATCACTCCCCATAAAGTAATGCCCACAATAACGTCCCTCATGTTAGCGTAATTGTTGACCTGAATTCTCATGCTCAACTTTGCTTTCAGAAGACAGATAATATTTAGATTGACCTTAAAATGAACACATATTTCATAACATGAAAAAATAAGTGTGATCCCTTTATTGAATTAAAGAGATCGCACTTATTTGTTTTTACTATTTGCTCTTCTTACTTAAGTGCATGACTTGTTTTAAATCTTTCAGCTTAAATCCACCGCCGTACATTAATACACCACCACGGTACACTTTTGCTCCGACAAAACCAAGAATGAAAATTGTTACTAGTAAGATACCAATGCTTAACATGACTTCATAAAAAGGAATGCCGAGAAGCCCGACCCGTAAAAACATCACCAGTGGACTAAAGAACGGTATATAAGACATCACCGTAACTAACGTTGATTCCGGTGATTCTAACCCAAACATTGACACCATAAAGGCAATAATAATTAAAATAATCACTGGGAACATTAACTGACCAACGTCCTCCATTCGACTAACCAGTGAGCCAAGCATAGCTGACAATGTTGCATATAATAAGTACCCGAGTAAGAAAAAGACAAGTGCATAAACATAAACGGACACGTCAATATCACTAAAACCGAAGACTTCAAAGAAATCCCCATCAAAGTCGTTCACACGTGTTTGAATGACAAGAAAGGCGGTCACAATAAGAATTGAGATTTGTGTTAATCCAAGTAAAGCAATCCCAATGATTTTGGCGAACATCTGTGAAACTGGACTTGAACTTGAGATTAAGATTTCCATCACGCGTGATGTTTTTTCATTTGCGATATCGGTCGCGATCATTTGACCATACGTAATAACCGCAAAGTATAATAGGAATAGCATCACATAAACGAGACCACGTGCACCACTAATTTCTTCTTCTGTTTTAGATGTTGTCCCGTCTGCTTTTTCAATCGCTTCTAATTGAAAGGATACAGGTGAATAGATGGACTGTAAAATCTCACCATCAATGCCGGCTTCCTCAGTCATTACCATGACTTTCAGCTGCTGCAGATGTTCATTTACTTGATATTCAAGACGGTTATTTAAGACATCTTCTAATCGAAGTGTTGCTGTAAATGGCTGTGTCTCATCATCTGACAGGGTTAATACCCCATCAATCTCACCAGCTAAAACGGCTTCATTAAGGGATGCCTCAGTTTCCGATGACACATCGTACTGAAGAGACTGACTCTCGATATCTGTTAAATAATCTTCATACAGATTTGTCTCATCAATAACAGCGACGGTTGGAATTAACGTCTCTTCATCAGAATTAAATAACTCAATAATCCGGTCAATATTACCAATCGCTAAAATGAAAACTAAAAAGAGTGCGGTCATTATTATAAATGATTTTGATTTGAATCTAGTTAAATAAGTTTGAGATAACACGACCCAAAATTTATTCATAAGACTCACCTACTTTCTCAATAAAAATATCGTTTAATGATGGTTCAAGTAAATCAAAACGTTTAATAAAACCATCGCGCATAATCAGTTCTTTTAATATGTCTTGAGAAACAGACTCGTCATTAATCTGCAGACGACAGCCTTGTGCCGTTTCAGCATACTTGACAACACCTAACATATCTTTTAAGAAACTTAAATCCATATCTGCATGAACCAGAAGATTTTTCTTGCCAAATTGACGTTTAATGTCCTTTAACGCACCTTGGACAACTGGTTTCCCCTTCACCATAATACATAACGATTCACATAGTTCTTCCACTGTCGACATTTGATGAGAAGAGAAAACAATTGTTGTCCCTTGATCTTTCAGCTCAATGACAGCTTCCTTTAACAGTTCGACATTAACAGGATCTAGTCCTGAGAACGGTTCATCTAGAATGAGTAATTTAGGTTGATTGATAACTGCCGAAATAAATTGAATCTTCTGCTGATTCCCTTTAGACAATTCCTCTACTTTTTTATCTTTATATTCAGGAATCTTGAACCGATCTAGCCAATAATCTAGCGCTTTAATAATTGAACTTTTTTCCATTCCTCTTAACCTACCGAGATAAATCATCTGTTCTTTTACTTTCATTTTTGGATACAACCCTCGTTCTTCTGGTAAATATCCCATCGAATCTGTTACACTGTAATCGATTTTTTGATCATTCCAACGAATCTGACCTTCCGTTTCATCAATAAGTCCTAGAATCATCCTAAAGGTCGTTGTTTTACCGGCACCGTTGGCACCAAGGAAACCGAAAATTTGATTTTTATTGATGGTAATGGATAAATCATCTACTGCCGTAAATGACCCAAACCGTTTTGTGACATTGTTAATATGTAATGCCATATTATCTCCTCCTCTACTTTACATTTATTGAAAAAGCAACAGTACCTCTAGTGGTATTGTTGCTTTTAGTTTTAGGTCAATTGTCTTATTACAAAAAAATCCCGAGTGTCTGAATTGCTTCATCGCTGTCTCTATCCGTTCCACTTAAATCAATAGCTTCTCCTCTAGCAACAACTAAGCTTAACAGTCCCATAATATTTTCCGCATTCACACGACGCTCTCTTTTCGTTATATGAATTTCTGTTGAAAACCAATTTGCTAGTTGAACAAAGGTAGACGCTAGACCTATTTGAAGATTAGAGCTTAAATTGACGATACATTTCATAACCACTCACTCCTTTTAACAAAGCATAAATTTTTTTTACAATAATTTCATTATACACTAATTTATGAAATATGTGTTAGTGAGTTTCGGACTGTTTTTGTATCGGATATTCTCCGCGTAATTGATCAGCAAATTGATCGATTTTCTTTAATCGGTGATTAACACCAGACTTACTAATTGGTGAACCACTAACAAGCTCACCTAATTCCTTTAAAGATACTTCTTGATGGTCAACTCTGAGTCTTGCGATTTCTTGTAATTTATCAGGTAGAGCTTCCAGACCAACCATTTTCTCGATAAAACGGATATTTTCAACTTGTCTAAAAGCTGCGCCGATTGTTTTATTTAAGTTGGCCGTCTCACAGTTAACGAGCCGATTCACCGAATTACGCATATCACGAATAATCCGCACATCTTCAAATTTAAATAGGGCATGGTGTGCGCCAATGTAGTTTAAAAACTCGGTTATTTTTTCAGCTTCTTTAATGTAAGTGATATAACCGTTTCGGCGTTCGAGCGTTCGAGCATGCAAATCAAAACCATTCATCAGTTTTTGCAGGGCATCATTGTGTTCCTCATAACTATTAGCAATTTCTAAGTGGTAGGACGATGTTTCTGGATTGTTAATGGAGCCTCCCGCAAGAAAAGCTCCCCTTAAATAAGCGCGTTTACAACACGTTTTCTTTAAATATTGCTCAGAAATTGTTCTGACAAATACAAATGGCTCTTCTAATATAGCTAAGTCCAATAGAATATCTTTTGCGCCTTCTTCTATTCTAACAATATAAACATTGTTTTTCTTCAATTTCATTTTTTTTCGCACCAACAATTTGATTGGGTGTGGATACAATGATTTTATTAATGTGTAAATACGTCTTGCAATCGCAGCATTCTCTGTTTGTACATCAAGGACATAAGTCATTCTAGCGATAGAGACCGCACCATTCATTCGGATCAAAGCCGCAAGTTCAGCTTCTTTACAACAATCATTGTTATCAATTTGCGTCAGCTCTTTTTTTATTTCTGATGCAAAAGACATAAGACATTCACCTTTCTATTGGATCACATATACCAATAAGGCCACATAATATCTTAGCGACTTTATCTTTATCATGTCGCAGGACATGATCGTGATCGGTAATAATATTTCCTTCAACTATTTCTAAGCCAAGTGTTTCTAGTCGTTCCTTATCATACTCAACGGGTTTTGCTTGTTCTTCTAAATAAAGATTGAGAATATCTTGGCTAACGCCTTCACTATGAACAAGTATTGTATCAATCACCCCGTCACCCACATGTTCTAAAATAACCCGGGCATGGTCAAAAGCGGTGAAGCCATCTGTCTCACCATTTTGCGTCATAACATTACAAACATAGACGACTTCGGCGTCGGTTTGTCTTAAAGCATTAGCGACTTGTGGAACAATTAAATTTGGTAACGTGCTCGTGTAAAGGCTCCCTGGAGAAATAATAATAAGGTCCGAGACCAAGATCGCATCAACTGCTTCCGGTAACGGTTCGGCTGTTTCTGGTTCTAAAAAGACTCGGTGTATTGGCTTATTAGCTTTAGGGATATTTGACTCTCCCACAATAATCTCCCCGTCTTCCATCTCCGCACTAAGAAAGAGATTTTGATTAGCAACTGGATAAATTTGACCTTTAACATTAAATACTTTTTCAATCTCTTTAATTCCTAAATAAAAATCTCCGGTCACTGCCGTCATGGCAGCCAAAATCAAATTCCCCATGGAGTGGCCTTTTAAGCCCTCTTCTCCAAGGTCAAATCGGTGTTGGAGCAAAGCTTCCATCATCGGTTCAACCTCGGATAGTGCTGCAATAACATTTCTAATATCTCCAGGTGCAGGCATCGACATTTCCGTTCGTAGTCTTCCTGATGATCCCCCATCATCGGCGACGGTGACAATGGCTGACAGATCAATCGGATATTCCTTTAAGCCTCGAAGTATCACCGGCATACCCGTGCCACCACCAAGAACGGTAACTTTCTTTAGCGTTTCTTCCATACTTAGTGCCCTTTCCGTTTATCAATATCACGGTGAGAGACATGCGTGGTGTATTGATCCGAAAAATACTTAGCGACATGCTCAGCAAGCGCCACCGAACGGTGTTGGCCACCAGTACACCCAATCGCGATCACAAGTTGTGACTTGCCTTCTTTTTTATACTGAGGAAGCATAAAACTAAGTAAATCCAACCATTTATCGACAAATTTTTGTGTTTCTGCCCATTTAAATACGTAGTCCTTTACCTCTGTGTTTAGTCCGGTTTGAGGCTGGAGGTGTTCAACGTAGTGTGGATTCGGTAAAAAACGCACATCAAAAACCAAATCGGCATCAATCGGCATCCCATACTTAAAACCAAACGACATTGCGTGAACTGAAAAGATTTTTTGCTCACGATCGCCATACTTCTGAACGATTTTTTCGCGCAATTCTTTCGGTTTTAAATTTGTTGTCTCGATGAAATGCTGCGCTCGCCCGCGTAGTTCACTTAATAATTGACGTTCCTTTTTTATACCTTCTAACGGTAAGCCATTTGGTGCAAGCGGATGAGATCGTCTCGTTTCTTTATATCGTGACACTAAAGTTTGGTCTTGAGCATCTAAAAATAAAATGTGCTCATCAATCCAAGTTAAGTCAGACAAAGTATCCAAGCTTTCAAACAAAGTATCAAAAAATTCACGTCCTCGTAAATCTATAACGAGCGCAACTTTGTTAATGTTATTCGAGGCATCCTTCATTAATTCTAAGAATTTAGGTAATAGAGCGGGGGGTAAATTATCCACACAGTAGTAACCTAAATCTTCAAAACTTTGAACTGCAACCGTTTTACCGGCACCACTCATACCTGTGATAATCACAAGTGATGTTTCTTTTTGGTTTGCCATTTTTTTGCCTCCTTTAATCGTCTTGCGTTTTAAAGCTAATAAGTTGATCGTCTTCATCCAGTTCAAACTGCGCGTATAATAGACGGTCGTGTTTTAGCGCATAATCATGAATAATTCGGTCACTTGGCGCTGTTGGAATAGTTGATACGTCACGAAGATTGATCCATTCTAACTCACCCTCAGGACACGTTTCTACAAGTGCGCCTTCAAAACTATGTGCGACAAACGTAAACATCATCCAATCATCCTTTGGTGGTTTAGCTGATGGCTTATGTATGTTGGCAATACTAATGATTTTTGGGTTGGTTATTTTAAGACCTGTCTCCTCAAATACTTCCCTTATAACTGATTCTTGTACCGTTTCTCTCGGTTCCATTTTTCCACCTGGCATGGCATACCAGCCATGACGTGGCTTTTTTAATAAGAGTACTTTATCATGATCTATGATTAAACAATTGGTCACTCGTTGCATATCGTTCACTCGCTTCCTTTTTAACACTCTTATTCCATTATAGCAAAACTTACAGTGGCAATCGATTGTTTCCACTTAAAATTTTCATTCTATCACTGTCTATCACTGTCTATCATTCATACGCGTTCACAGATTATAGTTCTCTTAACTAAAAAAATACTTAAATGACTCATACCAACCCTATTTGACAAAGAACCCAAAAAAAGACGCAGCACATAAGCCAATGCTCATATACTGCGCAAATCATTTTCGTATATTAAAAAGGGGGGGTTAATTACTTATTTATAGTATACCCCACTTCTTTTGCAGTTTGATTACAGTGAGATTAAGAACAGGTAAAGTTTATTGTTCTTGTTTTTCTAACTCTTCTTCAAGCTCTTCAATGTAGTGCTGCGCATTTTGTCCAGCAATACTGCCATCGCCTGTCGCTGTGACAATTTGACGGAGTGTTTTTTCACGAATGTCTCCAACCGCAAAAATGCCTGGGATGTCTGTTTCCATTTGATCATTAGTTGGAATGTAACCTTCGTCGTTATTAATACCAAGTGATTCAAATGGCGCGCTAAGTGGTTCAAGACCGATGTAAATAAAGACACCATCCGCTGTTTTCTCTGTTACTTGGTCAGTGTGAACATTTTTCAATGTGACTGAACCGACTTTACCATCTTTTTCATTAATATCTGTCACAATTGTATCCCAAATAAAATCGACTTTTTCATTTTTAAACGCACGTTCTTGTAAAATCTTTTGAGCGCGTAACTCATCACGACGGTGAACAATGGTGACTTTCTTCGCGTAGCGTGTTAAATAAACACCCTCTTCTACGGCTGAATCACCGCCACCAATAACGATAAGCTCTTTATCTTTAAAGAAAGCTCCGTCACATACCGCACAGTAAGATACGCCACGTCCTGCTAATTCTTCTTCTCCAGGAATACCTATCTTCTTATACTTTGCACCTGTAGCGATAATGATGGTTTTGGTTTTATACTCTTTATCACCTGCTTTTACTGTCTTGCAACGATGGCCATCAATAATACTTGTGATATCACCATAAGCATATTCTGCACCGAATTTTTTAGCATGTTCAAACATTTTATTTGATAGATCTGGCCCTAGAATGCTCTCATAACCTGGATAATTCTCAACATCTTCAGTGTTGGCCATTTGTCCACCTGGAATACCACGTTCAATCATTAAAGTATCTAAATCAGCACGAGAAGCATAAACTGCTGCTGTCATTCCAGCTGGTCCTGCACCAATAATAATCACATCATAAATACGTTCTTCAGTCATATACATCGTCATTCCTTTCTTTGATTAAAATTTAAATCGTAATGATTCTGAGTTAACTTTCATATACTCATTATGGTATATTTACTTTCCTTCGTCCACTGATTTGCTCATATGTTGTTCTAACCATGGCGCTTTCTTGTTAATCAGTTGTGTATGACGCCGTTTTGCCTCTTCAAACAACGCTTCGGCTTCGGTCACTTTTCCATGTCGGTAAAGTGCTAGTGCGTAGTACTTATAGTAATCAACATGGTGTTTAACCGTCCGATGCTGCAAGCGGTTAAAACGTATGACTGCCTCATCTTCATGCCCTGCTAAGGTATAACCAATTGCTACTTTAAGCGCTTGTTCTTGGTGCATCGGATAGACGCCCTTAAAACTGGCCACAATCTCATTTAATTTTTCTTCTTCACCTAAAGCTCGATAAAAAAACATTAAATTAAAGCGCGCATAAAGCTGGTCTGGTTCTATGATAAGTGCGGTTTCTTCTTCTTTTAACATCGCTTTTTGTTCACCGTTAAAAAATCGCGCAAAACGTGATTGAAAATGAAATAAATCATATTCCGGGAACAATTCTAACGCTTCTTCTAATATTGTCACTGCTTTTAAATAATCTTCATGTTGGAGATAATAAAAAGCTGTCTCCTGGTACATTAATAAATCGTCTTCGTCTTCAAAGACATCTATTTCTTCTTTTAAGGCTAAATCAAACTTTCTCTTATAAAAGGCGTCCACGCCTTTTGTAAAGAAAAAATCTCCATCATGAATAAATGGAATAATTTTTGTAGGTAAGGTTGGGTCTGACATTTCATTTTCCACAGTCATTTAATACCCCTTTTATACATAATGTTCTTTCAACGTAAGTATAGCATAGTCAATAGTATTCGCACACCATTTATCAAAAACCTAATAGGCGACGTTCCGTCATGAATTGATTGACTTCACGCTCATAATAGGACCGCTCCTCTTTCGTCCACGCAAGACGATATTCCATAAATCTTATTATTTGTAAAATGATAGGTCCTTGTATTGAATAATCAAACACACCTAAGCGTAATCGTCGCTGAATAAAGTCCGATGCCTTATATACCCCCTCAAACTCAATCGTGTAAAGCAGTTCAATAAATAAATGCCTCGGGATGGGATAATCGTCCAATAATCTGTAAACATCACGACTTAATCGTTCAAAATGCAATTGATCGATTTGATATCTATTCATCAGCTGCAAGACTTTAGCTTCGTCCTTTGAAGGTTTTGTCCATTCTTTCAACACATCTGCCGATACAATTCTTGTTTTCGTATTTGATTGTTCATACAAAATGGCTGACTCTGATTTGAATTGTTTAGTTACTTCATCGCCAATCTTTTCGGCATATTGACGATAATTCGAAATAGAACTCCCAGTTACTGTAAGAACGTTATGACTTGATCTGTAAAAATTAAAAGGTGTTTTTTCAGCATCTGTATCAACTTCACTCGTTGTTTTAAACGTAAAAACATGATTAATGTCCAAAGTTATCTCCGGAAGTACACGTTCAATTTCCGCTTTCACTTCAAGTAAAACGGCTTTAGTAGAAAGTATAGCACCGCTAGGTCGAACCGTACTCACTAACACGCCTTGGTCTCTTGGAATGAGTGTTACTGTATAAGAATATAATCCTTGTTTAATAATGACCGGGAAATTTATGGTTAGTTCTGATTTAGGCACTAGCCACTGATATTTCTTGCGAGGTGTCAGCGTTAACGGTTTCTTTTGTATACGGTTGTGTAGTTCTGGACTATCTAAGCCAGTCGCATTCACAACTTTTTTAGTATGAATAACATTTATTTCACCTGTGACTTGGTCTTCAACAAACACACTACATAAATCATCACCTAACCGATTCACATCGGTTACCATTACGTAATTAATCGCATCGGCATTAAGAGCTACACTTGCTTTTATTAAATCAATCGTTACTCTAGCAGTATCAATAACAGGGACCGTTGTATGTATCAGCGTTCCAACAGCTTCAAATTGCTGTTTTTGCGTTAAAGATAATTTGACCGAGGCAACCGGCTTATCTATCGCACGTTTCTTAAATAACGGTCTCAACTTTTTGGTGATTTCTGATGTAACAGGAATCTCCGCCGCGATTAGTTCAATCGCCGGTAAAAACTGAAAAGCTCTACCTAGGTTTTGATTTAATTGATATAATTCTTGTTTCTTTTGTTTGGGTAACGTTTGATAGGTATTTTTATCATAAACAAGTAAATCAAAACTCTCAGATGCACCCGAAGCATAATCATTTTTTTCAATTAGTAGTGTCTTTAAACCACGCATCTGTAAATCAAATAAAATACTTGCCCCGGTTAAACCGCCACCTATCACAATCACATCATAGCTTGTCTCGAGTAGCTGTCGCATTGTCTCTTCTCGATTTGTATTTGTTAACTTCACCGCAATCCCTTCTTTACTTTCCATCTATTTTGTTTCAGTAATCATAACTGGATTTCCTTTCGCGAAGGCATAGGCGGGTATGTCTTTTGAAACAACCGTTCCCGCCGCAACTGTCGCTCCATCACCGATTCTCACACCTGGTAAAATCGTGCAATTCGCGCCAATCATCACCTCATCACCAATGGTGACGTAACCTAACCGATATTCATTGATCAAATATTCATGAGTAAGAATGGTTGTATTATAGCCAATAATACTGTTGTGTCCTACCGTAATCCGCTCAGGAAACATGAGGTCGACCATCACCATTAAGGCGAAAGACGTTTGTTTCCCCACATCCATTCTTAATAATGTACGGTATAGCCAGTTCTTCACAGGTAAGAATGGTGTGTACCTTGCAAGTTGAATCACCACAAAATTCTTCATTACCTTAAAAAATGAGACCGTTTGATATAGTTGCCATAAACTATTGGATCCCTCTATTTTAAATCGTTCTGTTTGTCGCATGAGTCCACCTCTAAAATAGCTAACAGATCTTTTAACTCTTCTAACATATAGTCCGGTTTGAAGCTTGCTAAAAAGTCTTTCCCTTTTATTGTCCAAGACACGCCCGCTGTTTTGGTCCCCGCATTTTGTCCCGCTTCAATGTCGTGTGAATTATCCCCTACCATAAGGGCATGGATCGGTGTTTCACCGAGCGCGTCTAGTGCTTTTAATACCGGTTCTGGATGTGGTTTAGCATGATCGACTTCATTTAAACCAATGATGACATCAAAATAAGGTGTAAGACCGGTAATTTCTAAACCGAGTCTAGCCGTATCCGTCATCTTCGTTGTTACAATCGCTAATTTATATCCTAACTCATGGAGACGTTTAATTGTATCGACTACTGTAGGATACGCTTTCACATACGTTTCGTGCTCACCAATATTATGTTCACGATACGTATCCATCATTGCTTCTGCTTGTGACGGGTCTATACTTGTTAAACTTTCAATTAATGGTGGTCCGATGAACGGTAAAATTTCTTCTTTTGTATAGTCTTTCTTCGTATGCTTTTTCAATGTGTGTGTAAATGATGCAATAATTAAAGCATTCGTATCAATTAATGTTCCGTCTAAATCAAATAATAATGTAGTAATCATAATACCCTCCGCTAAATAATTTGTTTATTTTTTTCAACTTCTGTCCAGATAATACTTACAATACGAGTTAGAATGATGGCTGTCAATAAGCGAATAAAAAACAGTGGCAATACGGGAATTCCAAGCGGAATAAATATCAACGTATCCTCTACGACGGCATGACAACTGACCAAAAAGATAAAACTTAAATACATATCTTTTTTCTCTACATGATCGTCCTTAATTGCCTCAACCATCACACCTGCACCAAAAGCAAGTCCAATGGTGAGTCCAGCTACTAACGTCATCGCTGCGTTACTTTTAATGCCTAGTAGCCGGGTAAATGGTGAAAGCCATTCAGTCAACGTATCGAGCCAACCTAAGTCACGAAACAGTTGCATCACAATCATCAATGGCACAACAATAATCGCTAATCCCCATACACTATCAAATGCAGTCGTTAATGCATGCATAATAATATTAATGACACCTGATACTGCTCCTTCCTGTGCTTCTTCAAATGAATACTGCGCGAGTGTTTGTTTAAATGGCACGAAGTGATGAATCACAAGAGCTGAAAGAAAAGCTAAGCTCAACCGAATCACAATCACAATGTACCATCTAACCCCAACCTTAACCGCGACCGTTGATTCGACAAATAAGTTATGTGCAAAACTCAACATCACGGCTAAAATAAATACCTGTTTCACAGTAAAGTCAAAAGAAATAATCGCCGCGATCCCGGCATATAAATTCAACGAAAATCCCAATACTAGTGGCACGCTTGCTTCTCCTGGTAAACCAATGCCACTCATAAGCGGCTCAATTAGATGAATAAAATAGGGTAGGACTGGTGTGTATCGCAGTAATGTTAGGATTAATGTAATAGGAAAAATCACTTTACTCAATGTCCACGTGACACTTAGGCCTTTATGTAAACCTCTTGTTAGAATAGTCTTCATCGTTTCCCCCAAAATGCTTATGTTCGTTATCTTAAAAGAAACCTGTTGAAACAAATCAACAGGTTAATAAATTATTTGCGTTTTTTACCATTGTAATGAACAGTAATCCAATTTTTCTTCCGATTAAGGTACATCAGAACAATCCCCACAATAATTAATACAATCGAAATAACTTGTGCTGTTCTCAAATTACCAACAACATATAAACTATCAGTTCGCATACCTTCAATAAAGAACCGGCCAACTGAATAACCCATCACATACGTTAAGAAAATATCCCCGCGTAATGGATTCACTCGACGTAAATATAGCAACAGACCAAAAATGATTAAGTTCCAAACGGACTCATATAAAAAGGTCGGATGGTATAACACACCCTCAATCGTCATTTGATTTTCAATAAACGACGGTAAGTATTGTAAAAATGTATCATAAGCCCAATCGGATACTGGACCACCATGTGCTTCTTGATTCATAAAGTTTCCCCAACGGCCAATGGCTTGACCGATAATAATACTTGGCGCGGCAATATCCGCAAGTTTATAGAAAGGTATCCCCCGCTTTTTACAGAAATAATAGGCGAAAATCACTGAACCAATAAGAGCTCCGTGAATGGCGATGCCACCTTCCCAAACCGCAAACGGTGCCCACCATTCACGGCCCGTGTAGCGGTCCCATTCAAAAATTACATAATACAGTCGAGCAGACACAATCGCAATTGGTAACGCCCAAACAATTAAGTCCGTAAATGTATCATCTTTCAAACCGAGACGCACACTTTCTTTCGTTCCAAGGATGAGTCCGATGACAACACCCGTTACGATAATGATTGCATACCAATAAATCGTAATCGGCCCAATATCTAAAAAGATTGGACTTAACGCTTGATTTAAACTAAACACATTATTTCCTCCTAACAACTAATGACACGCATTTAAAACTCTTTATTTTGTTCTAAGTTATGTTTTTCTGATTCAATCGTCTCAGCTAACCGTGCGGTAAATTCTTCTGCAGCATTTAAACCGAGGCGCTTCAAACGGAAATTCATTGCCGCAACTTCAATAATAACAGCAACGTTACGACCAGGGCGTACAGGAATTGTTGCTTTTGGTATTTCAACATCAATAATTTTTAGCGTCTCTTCTTCCATTCCGATGCGGTCATATTGCTTCTTTTCATCCCAATTTTCTAGGTTAATGACATAATCAATCTCTTTATGAGAACGCACCGCGCTTGCACCAAACAGTGTCATGACATTAATAATGCCTAGCCCTCTAATTTCAAGTAAATGTTCAATCAGTTTAGGACTTTTTCCAATTAAACGATCATAATCTTCTTGTCTAATTTCAACCGAGTCATCCGCAACGAGACGGTGCCCACGCTTTACTAGTTCAAGGGCAGTCTCACTTTTACCTACACCACTTTGACCCATAATCATCACACCAACCCCGTGAATATCAACAAGGACACCATGAATAGCAGTAAACGGAGCAAATCGCGCTTCTAAAAAGTTCGTTAAACGACTAACAACTCGGGTGGTTTTATATGGTGAACGTAACAACGGAACACCTTTTTCATTGCACGCTTCGATAATTTCTTTTGGAATATCCATCCCTCTTGTAATAACGATACAAGGTGTCACTTTTGAACATAACTTGAGTGACCGTGCTTTACGTTCCTCAGATGTTAATTCATTAAAGTATGACAACTCTGTCTTACCTAAGATCTGCAATCTTGCTTTTGGATAATATCTAAAATAACCCGTAAGTTCAATTCCTGGTCGTGAAATATCACTCATGATAAATTCACGATCAAGTCCGTCTTCTCCAGCAACAAGCTCGAGTTTAAACTCATCAAATAAATCTTTTGTTTGTACTTTAGCCATGGTGAATCCACCTTCTTTCTAAATTGTTCATTTATGCATACTTCTTATAAACCTTTTCCGTGTAATGACATGTGCGTACATACTACATTGTAGCACGAAATAGCCCGGTAAGCATTAACTAAACCCTGGCTTTAGCGATACTTCCACCATGCCTCTGACACTATTAGTGATATACACTTTTTCTGCTTGTTTTAAATCCATGAGTGTTAAAACTTTCTCCATCACTTTGTTCTCATCAAGGAGTTGTTGACGATAAATCCCTGGTAAACAACCTGAGGAAACAGGGGGTGTATATAATAGACCATTTAGTTGAACAACGACGTTTCCAATCGTAAACTCAGTTAACTCACTGGTTTCATTATATAATAACGTTGAAAAGTTATCAGGTGCTTTCACTTCACAAGCTTGATAGTGGCTGCGATAAGTGGTTTTATAA
The DNA here is from genome assembly GCF_900115605.1 of Halolactibacillus halophilus. Taxonomy (GTDB): domain Bacteria; phylum Bacillota; class Bacilli; order Bacillales; family Amphibacillaceae; genus Halolactibacillus; species Halolactibacillus halophilus. The sequence goes on along the minus strand of NZ_FOXC01000015.1, from coordinate 24,902 downwards.
CGGCTAAACAAATGATGCCTGGCAATAGGTTGTTTGGCCACATAACAGACAACTGGCTCCACCATTTTTTTAGTTTCAATCACATCTACAGATAACTGTCCTATCTTATCAATAAGCCACCTTACTTTATATTGCCCTGCTGGATGATTCGTCTCAAGCTGTTCTTTTGCCGCTTTCATTTGTTGTAAATCAAGTGGATAGCCAAAAGTTTCTGCTGATTGCATTAAGCGACGTAAGTGTTGATCAAATCTTTCGATAACCCCGTCCTTTAAAGAAAATGATTCTAACAAGTAAAACTCAGGTATATCAATATCTAACACGTTTGCCTTTGTTTGCACTTCCTCGTATTCTGCGGTGTCAGTTGAGTCCCACGTAATGCCACCACCTACACCATAGGTTGCCTCATGTGTGAGATCGTCAATGGTAACGGTTCGAATCGGCACATTAAATACCGCTTCTTTATTAGGTGTAAGGTAACCGATGGCACCACAATAAACACCACGAGGGGATGATTCTAATGCTGCAATGTAGGCCATCGTTTTAATTTTCGGTGCACCCGTGATTGAGCCACAAGGAAACAGTGCTTTGAACCAGTCAATCAGACCATGCGTTTCATCCAACGTTGCTTCTACCGTCGATGTCATTTGATGCACAGTTGGGTATGTTTCAACCGATAACAACCGAGAAGCAGTTACCGAGCCTTTGGTTGCGAGTCTGCCCAAGTCATTTCTTAATAGATCTACAATCATCATATTTTCTGCGCGTTCTTTGTCTGATGAGGTTAAATGTTGTTTGTTTTGTCTATCTTCATCGAGTGTCTTCCCCCGTTTACTCGTGCCTTTCATTGGTTTTGTCGTGATACGTGACTGCTTGACGTCGAAAAATAACTCCGGTGATAATGATAAGATATGCTGCGTATCATATTGTAAATAAGCGCTATAATTTCCTTGTTGCTTCTCTTTCAACATTAAATAATAACCATAAGGATCACCAAAGAATTTAGTCAGTAACCGAACGGTATAATTGACCTGATATGTATCCCCTTGTCTAATCGCTTCTTTTATTTGATGTATGTTATCTTGATACGTTATTTCATCCTCATTAATCTGCCACGGATGAACATAAAAAGGTAACCCTTCACCTTTTCTTTCAACAGCTGGCGCATCAAAACTCGCAAATAACAGTAAGGGCTGACTTGTATCTTGCACGTCATAATGATCATCAAAAGCAGGGGCTGCTTCATAGGCAAGATAACCAGCTACATAAAGGCCGTCACGGTGAGCCTGCTCTACTTCTTCTAAGGTCGGTATAACATCCTCTATTACGGACGTTTGCCACACCTGTTTAGGCTCGGTAAAGACAAGCGATTCATTACCCTTATTTGGTTCATTAAAATCAAACTGAAAATAAAGAGACATACCACTCCTGCTTTCTATCCTAAACTAGTCATTTCTAACATACGTCTTATCATATCAAATCTCTAACCGACATGCGATAAAGTCAACTCGAAAAAATATTTATGAGAAAAACAAGTCAGACACCAGTGGCATCTGACTTATTGACGGCTTATTATTTATCATTTAAGCCCTTTTGTAATACCATATTAATGAATGAGATGACGATTGAAGCCAGGATTGCTAATCCGAAGCTCTCGATTACAAAACCACTACCAATAATAGCTTGAGCAAGCATCAACGTAATGGCATTAATTATAAACATAAATAACCCAAGCGTTAGAATCGTAATTGGTAAGGTAAGGATGACTAAAATCGGTTTAATAATCGCATTCAGCAGGGTTAAGATGACGGCAGCGAGGATTGCAATCCAAAACGATTCAATATAAAAACCATCAAATAAGTAGCCTGCAGTAATAATCGCCAGTGCTTGTAATGTTAATGAAAGTATCCAACGCATCAGTTATACACGTCACTTTTTGGGATAATAATCGCTGCGGCGATATAGAAAATGCTTGGCATACCTGCGGTGAACAATAGAATCCCAACAAAAGCTAGTCTGACCCAGGTAGGATCGACGTTAAAGTACTCTGCTAATCCACCTAAGACACCTGCCAACATCACATCTTGGTTGGATCGATATAATTTTTTACTCATCTGTCATTCCTCCATTCAATACAATTCATATGACTAATCAGTCGTTTATTTATTCCTTTTTTTATGACTATTTAAACATAACGTGTAAATCTAAGCTTTAGTTAATAGCGGAGCTAAATATTTCCCTGTGTAAGACGCCTTATGTTCACTGATAAATTCAGGTGTACCTGTCGCCACGATGGTACCACCACGGTCGCCCCCTTCAGGGCCTAAATCAATTAAATAATCACAGGTTTTAATGACATCTAAATTGTGCTCAATAATTAAAACTGTGTCACCATTTTCAACAAGACGATTTAATACTTCTAATAACCGGGAAATATCATCGACATGTAACCCCGTTGTCGGTTCATCCAAGATATAGAGTGTTTTACCGTTAGAGCGTTTGTGTAATTCACTCGCCAGTTTCACCCGCTGTGCTTCCCCGCCAGAGAGGGTTGTGGCTGGCTGACCTAGTCTCACATAACCAAGGCCTACATCATAGATTGTTTGGAGCTTACGTTTAATTTTAGGAATATTTTTAAAGAAATCAAGCGCTTCTTCAATTGTCATCTCTAACACATCCGCAATATTTTTTCCCTTATATTTTACTTCTAATGTTTCACGATTATACCTTCTACCATCACATACTTCACAAGGAACATAGACATCGGGTAAGAAGTGCATTTCTATTTTAATAATCCCATCACCCCGACATGCTTCACAACGCCCACCTTTCACATTAAAACTAAAGCGGCCCTTTTTATAGCCTCTTACTTTCGCTTCGTTTGTTTGGGCGAAGACATCACGAATATCATCAAACACTCCCGTGTAGGTCGCTGGATTTGACCGTGGTGTTCGACCAATTGGTGATTGGTCGATGTCAATCACTTTTTCTAGATATTCATACCCTTCTAACTTTTCATGCTTGCCCGGTCGTTGTTTCGACCGATTGAGCAACTGAGCTAGTCTTTTATGAACAATTTGATTAATTAATGAGCTTTTACCGGAACCAGACACGCCGGTGACACCTGTCATTAACCCAATGGGTATATCAACATCGACATGCTTTAAATTATTCTCATATGCGCCCTTAACACTCAAGCAGCGCTCATCCGGGATACGTCGTTCTTTCGGTACGTGGATTTGTTTTTTTCCGGACAGATATTGACCGGTTAGTGACTTTTTATTAGCCATTACTTGTTTAGGCGTCCCCTGGGCAACAATTTCTCCCCCGTGTTCACCCGCACCAGGACCAATATCAATGAGGTGATCAGCCGCAAGCATCGTATCTTCATCATGCTCCACAACAATAAGGGTATTACCTAAATCACGCATGTTTTTTAACGTCCCAATTAACCGGTCATTATCTCGTTGATGTAAACCAATCGATGGCTCATCCAGCACATATAAGACACCGGTCAGTGCCGAACCGATTTGCGTTGCTAGACGAATTCGCTGTGCTTCACCACCTGAAAGTGTCCCGGCTTTTCTGGACAGTGTTAAATAATCAAGTCCAACATTAATGAGAAAACTTAAGCGTTCATCTAATTCTTTTAAAATGAGCTTCGCAATTTGTTGTTCTTGTTCAGTTAAGGTTAATGTTTGAAAGAAATCACGGGCTTCTGTCACCGGCAAGTTAGTAATCTCACCAATATGGCGGTCATTAATCAACACTGCACGGGCTTCATCATTTAAACGATACCCGCTACACGTTGGGCAGTCAGACTCGGCCATGTATTTCTCCATTTGTTCACGAATATAGTCAGACGATGTCTCTTTAAACCGGCGTTCAATGTTATTTAATACGCCTTCAAATTCAATTTTTGTATCACGCGTCATGCCGTAATCATTTTCGTATTTAAAGCGAATTTTCGTTTTACCACTACCATGTAAAATCTTATTCATATGTTTTTTCGGTAAATCTTTAACTGGCGTATCCATATCTATACCGTAATGGTCACAGACGCTTTTAAGTAATTGAGGGTAGTACTGAGAGCTCGTTGGTTGCCAAGCCACAATAGCCCCTTCATTCAGTGTTAATGTTTTGTCCGGAACCACTAAATCAAGATCTACTTCTTTTTTATGTCCCAAGCCATCACATGTTGGACAAGCACCGTAGGGTGCATTAAAGGAGAAAAGACGCGGTTCGAGCTCCGAGATAGAAAAACCACAAATTGGGCACGCATGTCGTTCGCTAAACGGCAGCTCTTCTTGTCCAATGACATCAACAATTAATTGACCTTCACCAAGTTTAAGAGCCGTCTCAACAGAATCACTCAAACGAGTTTTAATACCTTCTTTAATGACAATTCGGTCAACAACAACTTCAATGGTGTGCTTTTTCGTTTTTTCTAACTGAATATCGTCGGTGATTTCCACCATCTCACCGTCAATCCGAAGCCGGACATACCCCTCTTTTTGTAAGTTTTCTAATACTTTGATATGTTCCCCTTTACGGCCCGATATAACCGGGGCGAGTAGCTGGAGTTTTGAGCGTTCCTCTAGCGCCAGAATTTTATCAACGATTTCTTCAACCGATTGTGATGCTATTTCAGCACCATGAATCGGACACGTTGGGTGACCAATTCTTGCCCATAACAGTCGCATGTAATCATAAATTTCTGTTACCGTCGCAACTGTTGAACGTGGGTTATTACTCGTTGTTTTCTGATCAATGGAAATCGCTGGCGATAACCCTTCAATGGTATCAACATCTGGCTTATCCATCTGACCTAAAAACTGTCTCGCATAAGCTGATAATGACTCAACATAACGGCGTTGTCCTTCAGCGTAAATCGTATCAAAGGCAAGTGAAGATTTACCTGAACCTGATAAGCCCGTTAAGACAACAAGCTTATCTTTGGGAATATCAATATCGATGTTTTTCAAGTTGTGCACACGCGCACCCTTAATTGATATCTGTTTTTTTACCAATACACTCATCCTTCCGCTTTCAATTCAAAGACTAAGTCACGCAATTCTGCCGCTTTTTCAAAGTTTAAGTCTTTGGCAGCTTGCTTCATTTCTACTTCCATTTGTTCGATAAAGACGGCACGTTCTTTCTTTGTCATCTCATCAATATTTATTTTCGGTAACGTATCATCATCCATCGCTTCAACGGTTGCGCGAATCACATCACGTACTTCTTTATTAATCGTTTTCGGTGTAATACCGTGTATTTCATTGTAAGTCATCTGCTTTTCACGACGGCGTTCAGTTTCATCAATCGCCCGGCGCATCGAATCAGTCACACGATTGGCATACATGATGACCTGACCATTCTCATTACGTGCTGCGCGCCCCATTGTTTGAATAAGCGCACGATCTGAACGTAAGAAACCTTCTTTGTCGGCATCTAAAATTGCGACAAGCGATACTTCTGGGATATCTATCCCTTCTCGTAATAAGTTAATCCCAATTAAAACGTCATATTTACCAACTCGTAAATCCCGAATAATTTCAATCCGTTCTAACGTTTTAATTTCCGAGTGCAAGTAAGCGACTTTTATCCCGATTTCTTTTAAATAATCCGTTAAATCTTCAGACATTTTTTTCGTCAAGGTTGTGATTAACACCCGTTCATTCTGTTTTGCTCGGAGGTTAATTTCATGAATCAAGTCATCAATCTGTCCTTCAATCGGTCTGACATCAACCGAAGGATCAAGCAGTCCGGTCGGTCTAATAATCTGTTCAACCATTTCCGGTGTATGCTCTAACTCATAAGGACCAGGTGTAGCTGAGACGAAAATAAGTTGATTAGCTTTTTCTTCAAACTCCGTAAACGTCAATGGACGGTTATCTAAGGCTGACGGTAGTCTAAATCCGTGATCAACAAGGACTTGTTTACGCGCCTTATCACCATTAAACATGCCGCGTATCTGTGGTAAGGTTACGTGTGACTCATCAACAACAATTAAGAAGTCATCTGGAAAGTAGTCAATCAATGTATAAGGTGTTGAACCTGCTTCACGCAACGTTAAGTGGCGCGAATAATTTTCAATCCCGGAACAAAAACCCATCTCCTCCATCATTTCTAAGTCATAGCGGGTGCGTTGTTCAATGCGTTGGGCTTCAATTAATTTATCATGTTCTTTAAAGTGTTTTACTTGTTCTTTCATTTCAGCTTCAATATTTTTCATCGCAATTTTTAATTTATCTTCACCAGTCACAAAGTGAGAAGCTGGGAAAATCGCGATATGTTCACGATCACCTAAAATCTCCCCTGTTAAAGCATCAACTTCTCTAATTCGATCAATTTCATCCCCGAAAAATTCAATTCTCACACAATGTTCTTCTCTCGAGGCTGGAATGATTTCCACCGAATCACCTCTCACTCTAAATGTACCCCGCTGAAAATCAATATCATTGCGTGCATATTGAATATCAACCAATTCTCGCAACAATTGGTCACGGTCTTTATCCATACCGACTCGAAGACTCAAGACTTGTGAACGGTATTCTTCTGGTGAACCTAAACCGTAAATACACGATACACTTGCGACGATCAATACATCCTCTCGTTCAAATAATGATGACGTTGCTGAGTGGCGTAATTTGTCAATTTCATCATTAATCGACGCATCTTTTTCGATAAACGTGTCTGTTGAGGGAACGTATGCCTCTGGTTGATAGTAATCATAGTAACTAACAAAATATTCAACCGCATTATTCGGGAAAAATTCTTTAAATTCACTGTATAGTTGACCTGCGAGGGTCTTATTATGTGCAATCACGAGCGTGGGCTTTTTCACTTCGGTTACGAGATTAGATACCGTAAAAGTTTTACCCGTCCCTGTTGCTCCAAGTAACGTTTGCATCCGTTTATTTTCGTTAACACCCTTAACAAGGGCATCAATCGCCTTTGGTTGGTCACCTGCGGGCTGATAATGTGAGGTAAGCTCAAAAGATTGAGACATTTTCTTTCCTCCGTTCTTTTCACTTATATTGTTTACCTTTCGACACTTCGTGTAAACCTATTATACACAATTATCAATTAAAAAGCGAACAAACATTCTTTAATATCATCAACGCTAGTCTTGCTTTTAGTGCTCTTCTTATTGAAGCATGATTTATACTAGAAACCAAATCAAAAGGCTTAGGAGAGTTACTCCTAAGCCTTTTATTATCCTTGATTATATTGATTGACTTCAAATAAATCGATTAATTCAATATCTTTGTGCTTATCGGTGAACCAACGTAAGGCGAAATCATTTTTAAATAAAACTAAAAACTCCCCTTCACGATCTTTTACGAGTAAGTTACGGTCATCAAACAGTGCCGTATCGACTTGGTTATCCGTTAACCAACGCGGAATACGCTCACCAATCGATTCAAACATCACGTCAACATTGTATTCATGTTTCATACGATGTTCAAATACTTGATACTGCAATTCCCCTACAGCACCGATAATATAATTTTCCATCGGGTAAGTCTTAAACAGTTGAATAGCACCTTCTTGAACGAGCTGTTCCAAGCCTTTTTTAAACTGTTTTGATTTCATGACGTTCTTCGCTGTCACGCGCTTAAATAATTCTGGCGGGAATTGTGGTAATTCGTCATATTCAAAGGTTTGTTTACCTTCAAGTAGCGTATCACCAATCCGGTAGACACCTGGGTCATAGATCCCAATAATATCTCCTGGATAAGCTTCATCTACTGTCCCTCGACTTGAGGCGACGAATTGTTGCGTTTGATTTAATTTAAATGCCTTGCCTGTCCGGGGCAAGGTGACGGACATCCCGCGCTCAAACTTTCCAGAACACACACGTAAGAAGGCGACCCGATCACGGTGAGCAGGGTTCATATTGGCTTGAATTTTAAAGATAAAGCCTGAGAATTGTTCCTGTTCAGGCTCTACTAACCCCTCTGTTGTCTTACGCGCTTGAGGCGTTGGCGCTAAATCGATGAACGTGTCAAAGAACGTCTCAACACCAAATGGTGCGAGCGCACTTCCGAAAAATACCGGCGTTTGATCACCTTTTATTACTTTGTCTAAATCAAACTGATCACCCGCTTCATCCAACAACAGCATTTCTTCTTCCGTTTCTTTAAACGTTGGGTCTTCGGTAATGTCTTTATAATCACCACTGTGTAAAGTATCAAACGGAATTAAACTTTCACGCTCACTTCCATTAAACTTAACAAATTGATCATTATACCGATCTAAAATCCCAAGGAATCGTTTCCCCATCCCAACGGGCCAGTTCATCGGATAGGTTTCAATGTCTAAGACTTCCTCAATTTGATCGAGTAGATCAAACGGTTCACGTCCCTCGCGGTCCAATTTATTAATAAACGTAAAAATTGGAATACCACGCATTTTACAGACTTTAAATAATTTAATCGTTTGTGCTTCAATCCCTTTAGTCGCATCAATAATCATAACAACACTATCCACCGCCGTTAGTGTCCGGTAAGTATCTTCACTAAAGTCTTCGTGTCCCGGGGTATCAAGAATATTAACTTTATAGTCTTTATATGGGAAATTCATCACACTTGAGGTAACTGAGATTCCACGTTGTTTCTCAATTTCCATCCAGTCACTCGTCGCAAATTTGCCTGATTTTTTCCCTTTCACCGTTCCAGCTTCTCTAATTAAGTTACCAAACATTAACAATTTTTCGGTCATTGTTGTTTTACCTGCATCCGGGTGGGAAATAATCGCAAACGTTTTTCGCATATCTTTTTCTATTTTTATACTCATTTCTTTTCCTTCTCTCTTTACATTCTAGTCATTTTTAGCGACCACTTATCTTGTATTATTCTAGAAACAATACTCCGACCGTCTTTTATGTCATGCGTTTATATCAAGTCAATCGTATTTACATGTTTTAACCCCTCACACGCTCGATTTTCTTATTACTCTGTTAATGAAAGTAGCACAAAACATGAAAAAAAGTCAATGACTATCGTCGTAAGTTCTGCTCATTACGTGTAATCTTTGTTATAATGGTTAGATAGCATTTTTTTAAAGGGGTTTTTTTATGCCACGGATAATTTTTGAACCAAAAGAAATTATGAAATTAACAGGCCAACGGTTTTATCGTCGAGGTTTGGACTACTATAAAAAAGGGCGCGTCAATCATTTAAGTTACAATCAGGCAATTAATATGTGGAAAGCCGATGTCAGGGGCAGTGAAACTTTCCATGTTAATATTTTTGTCTATGACGATGATGATTTAGAAACGCGTTGTACGTGTCCAGCATTTCATACACATGGGACTTGTAAACACATTGCTGCCGTGTTACTTGCCATTAGTAAGCATCAACAACCACACCTTGAAACAAACGTGCCAGAAGCTAAAAAGAGCGACCCGTTTTCCTTACGATTATTAGATACCTTTAAGGAACCCGTTTTACCTAAAGAAAAACAAACGTTACGCATCCATTATCTATTAAACGAAGTGAGCCCGTCTTTTACTGATGACAAACGTTTTGTGATTGGATTATATGTTGGAGAAACAAAACCGTTTATTGTCAAGGATTTGCGTGAGTTTATCGACGCGGTTTATTATCAACAACCTTATCAGGTGACTGACAAATTTTCATATACGCCTAACCAACACCAATTTGGTACAATCGACCAACAAATATTAAACTTGTTAAAATACGCACTTACAAATGAGCGCGCCTATAAAGACTTATACGCTGAACAGCAACAGCGCTTAATGATTGTGCCACCTTATGTATTTGAGCAGTTATTCACTTTACTCACGGCACAACCATTGACGTATAAATCAGATACCCAAAAAGAATATAGTGAGTTAGCGCTTATGCCGCTAGAGAACCATATTAATTTCACGATTGATACGGCGGCAGAAAACCAAGTTATTCACTTCGGTGATTTCTTAAGTTATCGTTACTCACCGTATTATCAAGTCTTCATTAAACAATCTAATATTTATACTTTGTCAGCTGATCAAAAAATAATTGTCAATAAAATTATGAAAGAGATGCCAAGACATTTATCCGAACAGCTCACTATCTCACCGAGTGACTTTCAAAGCTTTTTAACTTATGTTAAACCAATGCTTGAAGCAATCGGTACGATAACAATCACAGAGAATGTGAAGCAAAAGCTATACGAAGCAACACTTGTCGTTCATATTTACTTAGAATTTATTGGGGAATCACTTGGGGTCACCGTTGATTATCAATATGGTGATTACCGGTTCTCATTCAATCAGCCAATCAAAGATACCGACCGTATTGTCGTTCGTGAGGTTAAAGCAGAGGAGAAAGTGATAGAACAATTAAGACAATGGGGATTTCAGTATATTAATCAACGTTTCCAACTCTTTCACGTTGATAAAATCTATGACTTTCTTTTAGATATTGTCCCTGAATTAAAGGAGATTTATAACATCTACTTATCTGATCAATTAAAAGCAATGATTAATGAGGAAACCATTCAATTTGATCCCTCGATTCGATTTGATGACCGCTTAAATGTCTTATCAATTGATTTTGACATTAACGGCATTGATGACCAAGAGATTCATGAACTAATGAAAGCCTTGATTGAAAAGAAACGCTATTATCGTCCAAACCAAGGACCGCTTGTAGACTTAGAGAGTGAAGCGTTTGAACAATTTAAAGCCTTTGCTGCCTCACTAAAATTGAAAAAGAACGATGTAAAAAAAGATGGCCTACACTTAAGTCCTGTTCATGCGACGGTTGTTGATGATTATTTTAGAGATACGACGGCTTATGAAGCCACTTTTGACACATTAATAAAAGATTTGGACATAGCAAAAAATACTGCTTACCCATTACCTCAGATCGAGGCTGAGTTACGTGACTATCAACACGTCGGTTACCAGTGGTTTAAAACTCTGAGCGCCTATCATTTAGGAGGGATTTTAGCCGATGAAATGGGGTTAGGTAAGACACTGCAAACGATCACCTATATCTTAAGTGATTATGAAAAAAGTAAGGACACAAAAAGTTTAATCGTGGCACCGTCATCACTCATCTATAACTGGAAGAAAGAATTCGAACGCTTTGCGCCTTCTTTAACAATTCAAGTCGTCAGTGGCAATCAACTAGAGCGGAAACAACAAATCAAACAACCAAGTGATGTGTGGATTACTTCCTATCCGCTCCTCCGACAAGATCGTGAATTATATCAATCGATGTTGTTTACTCACTTTATTTTAGACGAGGCCCAAGCGATTAAAAATCATTTAACCCAAACAGCAAAAGCGGCTAGAGCTATCAATGCCACGCATCGATTCGCCCTTAGTGGGACACCGATTGAAAACCGTCTAGAAGAACTTTGGTCCATTTTTCAAACCCTATCACCGGGTTTCTTAGGAACAAAGAAATATTTTCTTTCTTTAGACACAATGGCAATTAAACAAATGGTGCGTCCCTTTATTTTACGTCGCTTAAAGACCGATGTACTGACTGACTTACCGGAAAAATTTGAATATGAAAAATACACTGACTTAACACTTGATCAAAAACAGGTGTATCTATCTTATGTTAATAAAATAAAAGATACCATAAATAATGCACCATTCAATGAAAATAAGCTTGATATCTTATCAGGCTTGACCCGGTTGAGACAAATTTGTTGTCATCCGAGCTTATTTTTAGAAAACTATACCGGTGATTCAGGCAAGCTTGACTTATTAAAAACCTTATTGAGCCAACTTAAAGAGGAAAACCGACGCGTCTTGTTATTTTCACAGTTCCCCAGCATGTTAAAAATCATCGCCCGTGAGCTTGAAGAACTTGGATTAACTCATTTTTATCTTGACGGGCAAACACCATCAATGGAACGATTAGAAAAAGTTGACCAGTTCAACGACGGTGAAAAAGATCTGTTTCTTATTTCATTAAAAGCAGGTGGAACAGGTCTAAACCTCACTGGTGCTGATACCGTCATCTTGTTTGACTTATGGTGGAATCCTGCCGTTGAACAACAAGCGGCTGGACGCGCACATCGGATTGGACAAACAAAAAAAGTTGAGGTCATTCGCCTCATTACAGAAGGGACGATTGAAGAAAAAATCTTCAACTTACAACAGAAAAAACGTGCGTTAGTTAATGAAGTTATTGAACCAGGTGAAACATTACTATCTTCATTATCTAAAGATGATATTCTTTCGCTATTATCTGTTGAATCTGAATTGTAATCGTTTATTCACATCAATTACAACCGTTCTTTCGTCATTAAACAAAAAACAGCCACTCTCGGCTGTTTTTTTGTTTAAACTATTATTCATCTTATTTTAAATATAATCTTCTACAAATACTAATCCCAATTGATGATGATCACCTTCATAATACGCACGTTGAGTAAAACGAATTTCACCCTCAAGGTTATAAATATCGATCTTACAAAAAGCTAAATTAGATTGTAACGCTTCATAAAATTCATCCCCGTTAGAGACCTTATGACCGTTCACTTTCGTAATCACTTCTCCAATTTCAATCCCCATCTCACTTGCAGGTGAAAAAGGATGTACACCAAGCACCTTTAACCCCTCCTTAGAAGGACCGTATAATGTTGGATGATTTGCTTCATGTTGCCGCGTGTTAAAGAGTAGAATTTCTCGACCAATAAGGCCTACAATGATACTTAACAGAATTAAAGGCGCATAAAGAAAGCCTGTAAGACTAAGTATGATCACGCTCATACCTAATAAGGTTAACCGCTTCAGTAGCCACTGGCTAAATACCTTTGGTCGTCGTGTACGTATGACATGTTCAAGGCCAAGTAATAGCGGAAAGAAAATCAACCCATAACTCTCTCCTTGATAGTCAAAGACTGGCCAGTATTGGAAAAACACATCAAGGTCACCGATTGGCCAAATAAATAGTACTGGTAGTAGTGCTAATTTTTTAATCCGGTGCTGTCCAACTTGCTTCCCACGTGCCCCGACAAAACGTTCCGGGAATGTTTGATCATCGCGTGTCCGCGTTAATAAAAATGCTTCTGCCAGAATAAATATCCCCATTAAACTAGTGAAAATAATCCAATGATCAAGCGTTAAGGATACTTTCAACACGTCAGGTAAGTAGCTTTCATAATAAGGATAAAATAATAAAGTCAAGCTGCTTGCCCCAAAAATATATACGCTATTAAGCCAACTAAACTTGCCAGTAAGTGAAAAAAGTAGAGAATAACTGATAAGTAACACAATAAACAGTGGCGGTAAAAAGATGCCTAAACCAATAAATATAATTGATAATATTAGACTTAAAATTAAACCAATACGTTTTAAACCATACCATTCATCAAGCGTTGGGAATACTTTATATCCGAATGTTAACCTTTCTTTCTCTACTCGTTTCGTTGAGGATATGTATATTAGAATAAAAAACCAATAGAATAACGGGTTAATGAAAAACCATCCAATTGCCTTTAATATTGCCATTATAACTTCCACTTAAGTCTCTCACTCCTTTACAGTAAAAACCTATCACATTTTGTAAGACTTCACTTTCCATGTTCCTACTATATCATATTTTTTATCTACATATGAAACCTGTGAAAAATAATGCCAAAAAATGAGTCCCTGTCAATTAGGCAGGGACTCTTCATTACGTTCTAGTCATTTAATTGTGCTTGTTGCACTGTTACATTAATTGCTTCTGTTTTTTGTTGGTCGCCTTTCCCATCGCGAATTCGTTGGATGATTTCACTTTGAAGACGCTCAGCTGTTTCTTGATTAAGCTCTCCTGTCACGGATAAACCTTGCTCATTTTGAAATGCTTCTAATGTAATAGCTGTTTCATTTGAAAAATAGCCGTCTGTACGATTGATATCATACCCTAAACCTTTTAACATCTCTTGCATAAACCTCACTTGTGTAGAGACAGAATCAACTTTTACTGTCTCCTCAAGAACAATTGGTGATGAGTAATAATAGTCGGGTTGCTTAACTTCAATGGTTGGCTCTACGCCAACTTCATGAATGGATGTACCTTCTGCAGATAACCAATTTAGTATTGTAAGTTTAAGTGAACTACCATCACCCATATCTAATGTCGTTTGAACGGTACCTTTACCGAAACTTGTTTGTCCAACCACATTCGCATCAATTGTTTCTTGTAACGATACGGCGAGAATTTCTGAAGCTGAGGCACTCCCTTCATCAATTAGCACTGTTACTGGATAGGACTTTGCCGTTTCCGTATTTGAAAAGAACCGCTCTTTTTCACCGTTACCATCTTCTACTTGCATGTAAGGACGATCACTCGGGATAAATTCACGTAAAATTTCTTGTACAACGTCTAATAAACCACCAGGATTACCACGGACATCAATAACCAAGCCGTCGATTCCCTCTGCTTCAAACGTCGTTAACGCTTCTTTAAAGTCTACCGCTGTGGTTTCTGAAAAGTTCGTAATTTCAATGTAACCAATCATTTCATCATTTTGTTCAACTCCTGCACTGTACACCGTCTCTAGTGGAATTGTATCACGTGTGATGGTAAAAGGAATCAACTGTTCTGAATTTTGTCGTCTAACTTCAATATTAACATCGGTTCCTTTTTCTCCCCGAATTTTTGCAACGGCTTCAAGTAAATCCAATCCTTCCGTCGGCTCACCTTTAATTGTTATTACCTGATCATTTGGTCGTAAACCTGCTTTTTCAGCTGGAGAACCTTTTAATGGTGAGACAATTGTCACAACACCATCGATCATACTGACTTCCGCTCCAATACCTTCAAATGATGCTTCGATTTGTTCATTAAAAGCTTCCATCGTTTCCACATCTAAATATTCACTGTAAGGATCGCCCAAACTGCTTAGCATACCACTAATGGCTCCTTCGACTAAATCTTGATCGGACACCTCTTCTATATAATTGGATTGAATTTGATTAAAAGCTTGAACAACTTTCGGTAGTTGAACAGAATCCGATAATTCATTCAACATCTCTTCATAACGCTCTTCGGTCATATTTGAGGTTGTTGGCTGACTCTCATCAACTAACACCCATTCTGTTACTGCATAACTTATACCGCCACCTAAAACTAAAGCAGCAATTAACAACATGATAAGTACACTCTTTTTCATCCGCAACACTAACCACTCCACATCCTTGACATTTGTTTAATACCTGTTTTTATTAAGTTTAACATAATTTTTATAAGAACGGTACGAAAAGGGCACCACGCTCGTCGCGTGATGCCTCTAATAATCACTCATCTATTTTTTAAAATTGACTTGTTTAGTACAAGTAAGTGGCTGGGTTAACGGCATTCGCATGTGCCCAACCCCCGAAGTGAACTTCAAAGTGTAAGTGTTGACCTGTTCCAACACCGGTATTTCCCATAAGTGCAATTGTGTCACCTCGTGAGACAGATTGACCTGAGCTTACACGTGTTGAACCTGAACGTAAGTGCGCATACAATGTCGATACTTGTTCTTTCGTACCATCACCATTTAGATCCATGTAGTGCGTTAATAGAATCGCATCACCATAGCCATTCATACGTCCATCATATTGAGTATATGTCGCAACAACAACCCCATCTGCTGCGGCATAAATTTGTTGGGTACCTGGTGAAGCAATATCCATTCCGCGGTGTGGTCTAACAACACCTGTAATAGGGTGGACCCGGTTCGGGTTGAAAGAAGATGTCACTCGACGTGTTGACGCCGGCCAAAAGAGGACCCCGCCAGATGAACCTGAACCAGCACTGGCTGAATCGCCACTTTCTTGACCTAACTGTTCTTCACTTTTGTTCGCTTCTGCTTCAGCATTTTTAATCGCTTGCTGAAGGGCAGCGGCTTCCTTACGTTTAATCTCTTGTTGGTCAGCCAGTGTCACTTTATATTCTTCTAATTCAGCATGTTCTTCTTCTAGTTGAACCATTAAATCAGATTGATTAGCACGCTGAATATTTAACTGTTCCTGAATACGGGCAAGGTCTTGCTTTTGTGCAACAAGGTTTGCTTTTTTCGATTCTAACTCTTCTTTTGCTGCAGTTAGTTCAGCACGTTTTGTTTCTAAGTCAGCTTTTTTTGTTTCAACTTCAACACGTTTTTCTTCTAAATCTAATTTATCTTGTTTTTGAATTTCCATAATATTTTTATCGGAATCTAGAATTTTAGAAACAGCTGTTAAGCGGGAGATAAAGTCACTAAAACTTTGCGCACTAAACACAAGTTCTAAATATGATGCATTACCACCGGTACGTTGCATCGAACGAAGACGCGAACTAATTAATTCTTGGCGCTCATCAATACGTTCCATTAAGTCTTCAATTTCTTCGTTTAATAGCACAATTTCTGCTTCTGTTTCAGTAATCTCATTTTCAGTTGTAGCAATATTACTTTGAATCGTTGTAATATCATTTTCAGTCACATTAATTTCATTTTGTTTCGTTTCAAGTTGATCCGCTGTGACAGCTAAATCTTCATCTAATTCAGCAATTTTTGCTTTCACTTCTTGTTGACGCGCTTCATTTTCTTCAATCTGCTCCTCAGCGTCACTTGCATTGCTGTTAATATTTTGACGCTCTTCTTCTAATGCTTCGAGCTCCTGTTTTAATTCGTCAATCGACTGGGCCACTACAGGCTGTGACAGAGGAACAACCATATTCACCATGAAAACAGAAATAAATATGTATGCTAATATTTTTTTCATTTTGCCAACTCCTTATTTCTTGTTTTTATAGAAAGACGGTACTAAATTAGCACCGTCAATATGTCACTTTAAATTTTTAAAAACTTACGTACACTCATGACACTACCCCAGACACCAATGACAACACCAATTAAAATAATGACACCTGATATTTGCCAAACAAAAGGTGAGAATGGAAGAAGCGTAATAAAATCAAATTGTTGAACGGCGCTCATATTTTGATCTAAATAATAATAGCCACCAATTAAAGCCCCAATGGGAATGACACTACCCAGTACGCCAAGTAACATGCCTTCTACAAAGAATGGCCAACGAATAAACCATTTTGTTGCCCCCACAAGCTGCATAATTTCAATTTCTTTACGTCTTGCGAAGATTGTAATCTTGATTGTATTTGAAATAAGGAAAATCGCGGTAAAAAGTAAGGCTACAATTAGGATTAAACCAATATTTCTTGCATACGCATTAAAGTCAAACAGATTTTGAACAAAATTTTCACCATAGTTGACATCTTCAACATAATCGAAGGTTACAATTTCTTGTGCCATTGTGACCGTTTCCGTCGGGTCGTCTAACTTGATAATATAAGCATCATTTAATGGATTCTCCTGATCTTGTAGGCCAAAGATATCACCTTCATCGCCTAGACCTGACACTAGCCGTTCGAGCTCTTCTTCCCGCGTTGAAAAAGTAACACTTTTTACATTATCGAGTCGTTCGAGTTCATCTCCAACCGAAGCCGTTTCTGTTTCACTTGCTGTTAGATCGACGAGAACTTTAATTTCGACATCTTCTTCTAGATTTTCAGCAATATGATTAATATTTAATAGGAGCACTAAGAACGCGCCTACTAAGATTAATGTCGTCGTTACAGCCCCAACCGAAGCTAGCGTCATCCAACTGTTACGCCAAGTATTTTTAAGACCTTCTCTAATATGCCGTTTAAATGTTCTAGCTTTCATAGCCGTAGTCACCTCGATGCTGGTCACGTACAATCATACCGCCTTCAATAGCGATAACACGTCGTTTAATTGTATTAACAATTTCTTTGCTGTGGGTCGCCATAATTACAGTCGTCCCTGCTCCATTAATTTCTTCTAATATTCTCATAATTTCCCATGAGGTGTCTGGGTCCAAGTTACCGGTTGGCTCATCGGCAATGAGTAATTTGGGATAGTTCGCAATCGCTCTTGCGATAGCAACCCGCTGCTGTTCCCCACCAGAGAGTTCATCTGGAATAAATCTCGCTTTATTTTTCAGTCCAACTTGATCGAGTACTTCCATCACCCGTTTTCGAATATTCTTTGGCGTTTCTTCGACTACTTCTAATGCAAACGCCACATTTTCATAGACAGTCATTGTTGGTAAGAGTTTAAAATCTTGAAAAACGACACCAATATCACGTCGTAAATAAGGCACTTCTTTACGTTTCATATTGACAACATCATGTCCAGCCACTTGTACATCACCTGATGTGGCTTTTTCATCACCAAAAATGATTTTAATGAATGTTGATTTTCCGGCGCCACTTTGTCCAACTAAATAAACAAATTCACCGAGGTCGATATCTATTGTTATGCCATTTAAGGCTTGTACACCGTTTGGATATGTTTTTCGAATGTCTTTCATTTTTATCATAATTATCCAATCACCTTTACTAAGTTTGATTAAGCAAATACTTCAAGCACTTTTACGCTACATTTGCTTATGCTATACCATTATAACATTTCATCCGCCATTTTTTTACCTTTAGAATGTTACAGTTTGATTTCATTTACTTCAATATATTTCCGAATGACCAATCAATGGAGGGAAAACGTGTATCATTTGCTTAAAACTTTTATCGTTTTAGAATGAGAAGACACCTTCCTCAAACATTCGTGAGAATTTTAGATGGGGGTAGTTCAATGTAAGCATTTTATCCACTCTCTTGATTAGTGTCTTGTGAATCCTTCACCAATCACTTCACTCGCATTCATCACCACAATAAAGGCATTTGGATCAATTAATTTGATGATTTGTGATGTTCGACTAAACTCATTTTGATTCACCACACACATAATCATTCGGCGTTCTTCTTTGGTATAGCCGCCTTCTGCTTGCCACACAGTCACCCCGCGGTCTACTTGATTAAGTAAGGCTTCTCTTACTGGTTCGACATGATCGGTAATAATCATTAAATTTTTTGAACTGTTTAGTCCGACTTGGACTAAATCAATCGTTCGACTAGTCACAAATAACCCAATCAAAGCATACAAACCTTGTTCTACTGAAAAGACGAAGGTTGCGGTTAAGACGATTACCCCATCAAAAAGGGCCACACAGATTCCAAACGGAAGTGGAACGTATTTATGTAAGATTTGCGCCGCTAAATCGATACCGCCCGTCGAACCTTTCCCACGAAAAACAATACCAATCCCGACACCACAAGCCATACCGCCGAAAATCGCACCAAGTAATGGGTCTGGTGTTGCTGCTGGCCAATCGCTACTGACCCCAACAAAAAACGGGACAGCAATCGTACCAACGAAGGTTTTCATCCCGAAGTTCTTACCTAAAATAAAAATACCTACTACAAATAGCGGAAGGTTAATCGCCCACTGGATAATATCTGGACTAAAACCAAATACACTATTGATTATCGTGCTAATACCAGCAACGCCACCTGAGGCGACTTGATTTGGTAGTAAAAATAAGTTAAATCCAATTGCTATCATAAAAGAACCAAGTAAAACTAAACTGTACTCAAAAGTTAATACAAAAGGTCTTGGCATTGGTTCACGTCTATATTTTTGTATCATTACATCCACCCCTTAACAATTTGTCACAACCTAAAGGAGTATATCAGATAATGAAACAGGAAACAACTGGTTTTGACCTGTTAACACACTGTCTCATCATCAGAGTAAAGGATTAAAATGACATAAAAAAGAGACATTCAGCTATAACTGAACGCCTCATTTGTCTATTTTCAAGAACATCATCATTATTTAATTAAAATGCTCCCTAGCTTGATTTGTTGCTTCTTCTACAATGGTATTGAATGCTTCCGGGGTGAGACTCGGATCCTCTTGGTTATGTTCTTCTGAATACATGGCTTCTTTAATATGCGTTAACAGCTCTTGTACGCGGTTAACATACGCTTCTTCTCCGTAATCTTCAACGCTTGTATAGGCAGCTATCCTTGCAAAATCACTATTTGGGAAGTCAGTATCATCAACAGTAAGTTCAGCAAACTCTAATAGCGTTGTGATGTTAGTCAGTCTCACTTCTAAATTAATAAACAGGCGTTCAACATACGCATCATCTGCCGTACTATTTTCTGATATAAGTGACAGCGTATGCAAAGTATTATCCACTTCCATATATACACGATTTAATAGACTTTGAAAAGCACGTTTATCCGCCTCATGTTCCTGATAAAGCAACACACTTGTCCCAATTAAAAACATCACTAACACGACAATAACCCAAATAATACTTTGATTCCTCATTTGTTTTCGCATAAGCCTCTCCTTTATATCAGTATATACAGTGGTAATCCAAATTCTCTATTTCCATCCTAACATATTTACAAAAAAAGTAAAAGGTAGTTTTTTATATTTATTCATAAAAATCCCCTTAGAGTGGATACATCATTCACTTTAAAGGGGATGCTTCTTCTGGCTATAGTTATGTTTCTTTTCTTTTAAAATAGCTTATCGCATTTGTTGGCGCAAGTAACCGTCAATAAATGGATCGATATCTCCGTCCATCACACCTTGGACATTACCGACTTCGATGTTAGTCCGATGATCTTTAATCATCGTATATGGCTGGAAGACATAAGAACGGATTTGACTGCCCCAACCGATTTCTTTTTGTTCACCACGTAACGCATCAACTTCGGCTTGTTGCTTCTCAATTTCTAATTGATAGAGCTTTGCTTTTAACATTTTCATCGCCTGATCGCGGTTTTTAATTTGTGACCGCTCTGATTGACACGTTACAATTGAATTCGTTGGTAAGTGTGTAATCCGAACAGCTGAATCGGTTGTATTAACATGCTGTCCACCGGCACCTGAGGCACGGTATGTATCAATCTTTAAATCCTCTGTTCTAATGTCAATATCAACATCATCTGATAATTCTGGCATCACATCACATGACACAAACGATGTGTGACGTCTGTTTTGTGAATCGAAGGGAGAAATTCTCACCAACCTATGGACGCCTTTTTCGGCCTTTAAGTAACCGTATGCATTGTGCCCTTTAATCAGTAAGGTGACACTTTTAACACCAGCCTCATCACCTGGCAAATAATCAAGTGTCTCAACTTTAAAACCTTTTTTCTCAGCCCAACGGGTATACATTCTAAGAAGCATGCTGCCCCAGTCTTGAGATTCTGTTCCACCCGCACCTGGGTGCAGCTCTAATATTGCGTTATTCTTATCATAAGGCTCACTTAATAACATCAATAGTTCAAAGGCATTTAAATCTTCCTGCAGCTGAGCTAATTCTTCCTCTAATTCGAGTCTGAGATCTTCATCCGCTTCTTCTTTAACGAGTTCATAACTCACTTCTAAGTTTTCTAACGTTTCAACGTGCGCATCAAAGCGATTGACAACATCTTTATAACTATTCACTTCATCAATAACTTTTTGCGCATTTTTTTGGTCATCCCAAAAATCAGGTGCTGTCATTTCATGTTCTAATTCCGCAATCTTTGTACGTTTTTCATCTAAGTCAAAGAGACCCCCTAAAATCCGCTAAGCGGCTCGTCATCTTCTCTAACTCTTGTTTAATTTCTACTAATTCCATTACCCTTCACCTCATCTTTTTCTTACAATCAAACGGACATCCTAACGCTTAGGATGTCCCCTTATTATTATTTACCGTGACAATGTTTGTATTTCTTCCCACTGCCACACGGACATGGGTCGTTTCGTCCAATGGTATCAGACTTCACAAACGGTTGTTTTTTCTTAGTTTTTTTACCATCATCACCCGAGACAGCTGTCGCATTTTTCGCAACTTCTTGACGTTGTAAGTTCTCACGTACTTGTGCTTTCATCACATAACGCGCGACATCTTCATTAATAGACTGAACCATCGATTCAAACATATTGAAGCCTTCCATCCGGTACTCATTCAGTGGATTATTTTGTGCATAAGCACGTAGATGAATCCCCTGACGGAGTTGGTCCATTTGATCAATATGGTCCATCCATTTCGTATCAACGACACGTAAGAGTATAACTTTCTCAAACTCACGCATCCGTTCTTCACCCATGTCCTGTTCTTTCACATCATATTTCTCTTTAACTTTAGCCATAATCAGTGAGATAAGCTCTTCTGGTGACTGATCTGATAAATCACTTCGAGTAAGGTATTCTGACTCAACAAGATTCGCATGAATATATTCTGTCAGTCCATCAAGTTCCCATTTTGCATTATCTTCCTCTTGTGTATGGAGTTCGACTTGATTCTCAACGACAGTCTCAATCATATTCAACACGATATCTTTTAAGTTTTCTGAATCAATCACGTCATATCGTTGTTGATAAATAATTTCACGTTGTTCACGTAACACATCGTCATAACTTAGGACATTCTTACGCGCATCAAAGTTGTTACCTTCCACGCGTTTTTGCGCTGATTCAACCGCTTTTGAAACCATTTTGCTTTCAATCGGCTGAGCATCATCCATCTTAAACCGGTCCATGACGGCTTTCATGTTATCGGAGCCAAAGCGACGCATTAAATCGTCTTCCATCGATAGATAGAATTGTGTCACACCAGGATCTCCTTGACGACCTGAACGTCCACGTAACTGATTGTCAATCCGGCGCGATTCATGGCGTTCAGTACCAATAACGGCTAAACCACCGAGGGCTTTAACGCCATTACCTAGTTTAATATCTGTCCCACGTCCGGCCATATTGGTCGCAATCGTAACGGCCTTTGGCTCCCCGGCATTTTCAATAATATCTGCTTCACGGTAGTGATTTTTTGCATTTAACACGTTGTGCGGGACCCCACGTTTTTTCAGTAACGCTGAAATCACTTCTGACGTTTCAACAGCCACAGTACCAACAAGGACTGGTTGACCTGCTTCATGACGAGATTTAATATCTTCAATTACTGCTTTAAACTTTCCGTCCATTGTCTTAAAGATAAGATCTGGACGGTCGTCACGGATAATCGGTTTGTTGGTCGGAATAGCCACAACATCCATATTATAAATGTTACGGAACTCTTCCTCTTCTGTTTTCGCTGTCCCCGTCATCCCAGATAATTTATTATACATTCTAAAGAAGTTTTGGAACGTAATTGAGGCAAGCGTCATTGACTCGTTCTGAATCTGCAAACCTTCTTTTGCCTCAATTGCTTGATGTAAGCCATCACTGTAGCGACGACCTTTCATTAAACGACCAGTAAATTGGTCAACAATCACGACTTGTTCTTCCTCAATCACATAATCTGTATCACGATGCATCGACGCATGTGCTTTTAAAGCTTGATTAATATGATGCGTTAACGTCACGTGTTTTAAATCAAATAAGTTGTCAATATTAAAGAAGCTTTCTGCCTTTGTGATTCCTTCTTCGGTTAACTGAACGCCTTTTGTTTTTTCGTCATAGCTAAAGTCTTGTTCTCGTTTTAGTCCTCTGACAAAGCTATTTGCTTGTTGATACAGTGATGCTGACTTACGCGCACTGCCTGAAATAATTAAAGGTGTTCTCGCCTCATCAATTAAAATCGAATCGACCTCATCAATAATCGCGAAGTTTAATGGTCGCTGGACCATCTGTTCTTTATAAAGCACCATATTGTCACGCAAATAATCAAATCCAAACTCATTATTTGTACCATACGTAATATCTGCTTCATATGCTTTACGCTTTTCTTCCTTGGTCAACCCACTAACATTTAAACCGACAGTCATACCAAGAAATTCAAATAACTCACTCATATCTTTCGCATCACGGTCCGCTAAGTATTCATTGACCGTGATAATGTGGACACCGCTACCTGAAAGGGCATTTAAATAGGCTGGTAAGGTTGAAGCGAGGGTTTTCCCTTCACCTGTTTTCATTTCAGCTATGTTTCCACCATGAAGAACAATCGCTCCCATTAACTGTACCGGAAATGGACGCATATTTAGCACACGTTTTGAAGCTTCTCTTACAACTGCATAAGCTTCAACCATGACATCGTCTAGTGTTTCACCATTCTCTACACGTTGTTTTAATTCGGTTGTTTTATTTTTTAAATCAACATCTGACAAACTTTCAAAGTCTTTCTCGAACGTCTCAATTTGATCAACTGTTGGTCGCAGTTCTTTTAATTGACGTTCATTACCATCAAAAATCTTTTTTAGTATTCCACGCATAAATGTACGCTCCTCTAATAGATACTGACGTTTTGTTTCATAAACGTCTACATTTTATAATAACACTTGGGGTTTTTAATGACAAGAAACATCCTTGTGAAAGAGCGAAAACACGACATATCCGAAGACACATCGTGTTGTCATTTTAGTTCATTAACATTCTTTCTCTCACACGTGTGAATTAACCTAAATTATAGATACTGCTTGTCGCCAATTTACGTTGCCGTTCTGACTCGTTACTTAATTTCTATTCGCCACTTCCACCACAAAGAAGCATTCTGCGAATGACATGGGTTTACAATAGATTTCTTAACTTCCATTCGTGTGTAGAGCTTAAGAAGAATGTACGTAATCAATGCAACAAATAGTTGATTGAACATAGCATTTTCCGTCATGATAATTAAAACCAATACATTTCACTCCTATTTCCACCACCGAAAAACAACTCGATGTCCCATAGAGATTTATACATACCGGCCAATTTCTCGGCCATCACGTTCATCAAACTCATAACGACACTTTTAACTTGCCTTCATTCGCGGCAGATTGAACTACCCCCACCTAACATTCTCACGAATGTTTGAGGAAGGAGATTCCGTAAGGACACCTTAAAGGCGACCCATGCTCGTTCAACTAAGCATAGGTTTTTCTACTTTCCAACCGCCGCAAACCTATTTTCTCAACATCTGTTAAAGCATGTTGGGGAAATAGTGCGCTCCAGGAACACAACTTGCTTGGGTCGAATCGTTCTGTCTGATAGAACGTATAGGTTCTGACAAAAGACAGGGTACGCGTCAAATACGCCCAGTGCGCCCAATG
>NZ_FOXC01000013.1 GCF_900115605.1 Halolactibacillus halophilus | reverse complement strand
AATACCATTAAAAAAATGAAAAATAATTTAAAGCTATCCAGAAAAGCAAAATAGTACTCACTTTTTCAAAAGCGAAAAAACTCTCTAAACCCCTGAAAAATAAGGGGTTAGAGAGTTTTTGTTTTAATTAAGTGTCAAACTCGAGATAATCAGACATCTAGCGTTCTCCTCTCTAGTCTAGACAATTTTTCAGAAAACAGCAAATTTAATGACAAAGCTATCATCATTGTACAAAAAAAGACAACCATTTTCAATCAAGAAAACAGTTGTCTTTTGCCTAGCCTCTAACAATACGTTGTAATGACGCTGTTTTTTTATGCTGCATCAAATAATAGACAAGATAAACACTAATTAAACTGAGCCAAAACGTAAAGTAAGCAATCGCTGGTGTATAGTCTATTAAAGAGCGATAAGACGGCATCATCCCGTACACATAATCAATAAAATCATTGTGCAGTGTCCAAATCAAGACGATGATCAAATGCTTTATTTTAAAGCGGTAGAACGGCAGATATAAAAGACCTTGTACCGCCATTGCCCCGTGAGAAAAGATTAACATGTAGCCTGCTGGTGATAAATAACCCGTTGTCACTAACATCAATACATTCATCACAACGGCCCATACACCGTATTTAAACAGGGTCACAACGGCTAACGCTTCAACGAGCGGCCATGACTTATTCAGTAGTAATAGCACGAGAAAGATTGTGAAAAACAAACTCGCCGTTGGTGAGTCAGGAACAAACAACAAAAACCGTGACGGTGTTTGTTCCAGTTGCGGGCCATACCAGATGTAGCCATAAATCGTGCCCAAAAAATTAATAATAAGTAAAATGATTAAAAATAATCGCTGCTTTAATAAAGCATATAAATAAGTTATCACACGTTCTCCCTCACTTTTTATTTAACGGCGTTGAATCCAGCACGGAGTGCTTATCTTCCGTTAAATAATGGGTTAATTGCTCAGACAACACTTGGAATTGATCCAAATCTCCTTCATCTAAGCAACGATCAATCTCTTTTCTAAGCCACGTTTCATAACCAACCGATAATGTCTGATTAAGCAAGGCATCAATGGTTTGTTTATCTGATTCATTCAAGTAGTAATCGTCAGGGATAAACGGGTTATCTTCTAATACACGGTGATAGTCCAAACTTCGTTTGACACCAAGAAAACTTAGCTCAATATAGAGCGGCTCATCTTTATTTAACCGGATATCATGAAAGGCTTTATCCACCTCGGTTGTGACGAGATGATTTTTATAAAATTTAAACGCTGGCTTGTTTGCACCTTCCGCTGATATTAAAATTCCCCGCGGAGCGTACTGCACATCATAGACAAAGTGTACCTGAGTCAATAAACTTTCCTCACGCATTAAAAAATGCAGCAAATAAAGACTATCGCGTTGCTTCACTTGATGTCGATTTAGAAACCAGTGAAGACATGCTTTTTTAGCTTGTATAGATACCATTACTTTCTCACCTTCTCTGTTAAAGGTTTGTAAAAACCGTTCATTTAACGCGTAGAATCACTTAAACGTTCAAGATAATTTTCAATCTCATAATCAGTTACGTCAAAGGACAAATAGCGCTCAAACACAGCTTTTGCTTCAGCGTGCTTCCCTTCCTCAACAAGGAAGAAACCATAAGCTTTTAAGAAATCAAGGTCATCTTTAAAATCAGGGTAAGCTTTTTGATAAGCTTCAAGTGCTTGGGCAAAATCTTCTGTTTCTTCATAAGCTTTGGCAAGTTCCCATAAATAATAACTATCTTCTTCGCCTTGGTCTATTATGTGCGTGATGAGCTCAATAACCGCTTCCTCATCACCATCTTCTCGGTAATTTTCAATTAAGAAAAGCACCGCTTCTTTATAACCGACATCAACCGCAACAGATTCTCTTGCATATTGATAACTGTTTTCCTTTTCACCATTTCGACGAGCGAGCCCTGCTGTTGTGAGCAACAACTCCTTATTCAGTGGTAAAAAGTCAAGACCACGCTTACTAATCGCATAGGCTTCTGTTAACATTCCCTCTTCTTCATAAATGTCAGCCAGTTGTGGATAGACAGATGGGTATTCCGGTTCTAAATCAATCAAGCTTTCCCACGCTTTAATCGCAATATCATTCCGATGTGCTTGGCTTGCGACAAAGCCATATCTAAATAGTGTTTCTTCATCGTCATGGTCAAACTGACTATAATGCTCTAAAGCAGATTCGAACTCGCCTACTTGGGCGAAACATTCGGCTAATCGGTTATCAATTGAGACGTCTGCGATCATGTCTTTCTCTTGTTTTAGTTTTTGATAGTGCGGAATCGCTTTTTG
The DNA here is from genome assembly GCF_900115605.1 of Halolactibacillus halophilus. Classification (GTDB taxonomy): domain Bacteria; phylum Bacillota; class Bacilli; order Bacillales; family Amphibacillaceae; genus Halolactibacillus; species Halolactibacillus halophilus. Next base: position 56,025 of record NZ_FOXC01000013.1, on the reverse strand, counting down.
ATATTCACCATTAGAAAAAGCAAGCTCTGCCCGGGCAAAATCAATTAACAGCTCGTTGGGTGCTAGTTGTTTAGCGGTTAAAAGCTTATGTTCCGCTACTTCAAATAACCCTTGTGTTTGATAGAGATCGGCTTGTGTCAATAAACTCTCCAAATAATGTGGATCGTTCGCATCAATCTGATTTAGCAGTGTTAAAGCTGCTTCATCATCTTCTAAGTCAATATAAATTTCACTTAACACGAGTTTAATTTCCGTCTCTTCGGGATATTTTGTATAAAGTCGCTCTAAAATATCTTTCGCTTCTGGCAATAAACCGAGTTGAATGTATAAATCACTAATAACGAATTGTTCATCATCGTTTGCTTCTGGTAAAAAATCTGACAGAATCTGTAATGCTTCTTCGTTTTGATTTTGTTCGATCAGTTGAATTGCTTGATAAATCTCTTCCATTAGTCACTGCCCCTTTGTTTTTTAACCCTGTTATCAACAGAATAAAAAATCGAATAGTACTATCATACAAAAGATTCAGCTGAAGTTCAATAAAAACGCCAAGCTAGCATCGTTACTAGCTTGGCGTTACATCTTTATCCATTTATCGTTTAAGCGTTTCTAAATGCTCAAAGAATGACGGGTAAGACACGTTAATCGCGTCTTTATCGGTGAGCGTTGTCTCACCTGTCGCGATGAGTGACGCAATGGCAATCATCATACCAATACGGTGGTCACCATGAGAATCAGCTGTAGCACCGTTGAGTGTTTGACCACCTTCAATAATCATCCCGTCAGCCGTCGGTTCTATCTGACACCCAAATTGGCGTAACGTGGCGACGACACTATCGATGCGGTCCGTTTCTTTAAAGCGCAGTTCTTCGGCATCTTTAATTATTGTTTGACCTTCTGCCTGTGTGGCGAGTAGAGCAAGAATTGGAATTTCATCGATCATGCTCGGAATAATAGCCCCTTCAATAATCGCGCCTTTAAGTGGCTGATAAGATACCATCACATCACCAATGATTTCTCCACCGATGTTTGTTGTTTCTTTAATGTCAAGGTGTGCACCCATTAACTGAATAGCTGCTAGAATACCGGTACGTGTTGGATTTAATCCAACATCTTTTAAAGTCACTTTACTTCCCTTAACAATCAAGGCGGCGACAATAAAAAAGGCCGCTGATGAAATGTCACGCGGGACTTGAATCGTTGTGCCTGTGAGTGTTTGTTTACCCTCAACCTCAATTGCCAAACCGTTGACAACAACCTTCGCACCAAAGGCTCGTAACATATTTTCTGTGTGGTCTCGTGTTTTTATAGACTCAATGACCGTGGTCGTTCCGTTTGCTAAAAGACCGGCCAAAAGGACGCCTGATTTTACTTGCGCACTTTTTACTTGTGGTTTAAACGTAATCGCCGATAGGGTTTGTCCACGTACCGCTAGGGGTAAATACTTCCCTTCTTCTCGACCATCAATTCTAGCCCCCATCTCACGCAAGGGAATGGCCACTCGGTCCATCGGTCGTTTGGTTAATGACTCATCACCAAATACGGTCGTATGAAAAGGCAAGCCGCTTAGTACCCCTAACAATAGTCGCGCCGTGGTACCAGAGTTGCCTAAATCAATTGGGACAGTCGGTTCATTGAGATGTTTATAACCTCGGCTTTCAATTTGTACATGCTCGCCATCTTGCGTAATCTGAACGCCCATCGATTCGAATGCTTTTATTGTTGTTAAACAATCGTCTCCGGTTAAAAAATTTGTAATGTCTGTTTTACCCTTCGCCAGTGAGCCAAAAAACACAGCACGGTGAGAAATCGACTTATCACCAGGCACAAAACAGTCACCAATTAGTGCTGTGGTCGTTGGTTGCAGTACGATATCGCTCAAAAGTAACCCTCCTTTAATCTTCTAACATCGTTTCATAGCCATGCTGAATAAGTAAGCGATGACTCATTAACTGATCGTCTTTAGAAACAAAACTTAACCGTAAAACCCCGGTGATGCCTTCTCTTACTTCGAGGATTTCAATATTTTTAATACTAATCTCCGCTTCAGCAAGTAAGGTAACAACCTTTTTTAATGCACCCGGTTGGTCAAAAATATCGACATAAACATCGTAAAATGACATCAATGCCCCGCGTCCTTTACGGTCAAGCCCATCACGGTACTTTTTAGCCTGGTCTAAGTAGCTATGCATCGCGTCAGATTCATCGCTGTCTAACATGTGATAGAGCTGTTTCATTTCTTCAATCCAATCTTTCAATAACCGTTTAATCACCGTCTTATTCTGAAATAAAATATCTTGCCACATTTGTGGATTGCTTGAAGCAATCCGGGTAATATCTCGGAACCCACCGGCAGCAAGCGTCGGTATTGTTGGATGTTTCTCTTGCCACTTTTCTGCTTGGTGGACTAAACTTGAGGCAATCAAGTGCGGAAAATGCGAAATCACCGACGTCATTTCATCGTGTTCTTCACCGTCTAACTCGATAAACTTCGCTTTTGTTGAAGCAAGCAGTTCCTCTAACCGTAACACATCCGTCTCTGTCACACTCTTTGTCTTTGTCAGAACATAAATAGCATTTTCAAATAAATGTTCTTTCGCTGCCTCGACGCCGCGTTTGTGCGAACCTGCCATTGGGTGCCCACCAACAAAGTGGACCTGCGGATTTGTTAATTGTTCCGCCTGTTTTAATACCGACTGTTTAACTGAACTAACATCAGTCACTAACACATCTTTTGTTAGCGTAATTGTATTTAAGTCTTCGATTAATTGACACGTCACAGATACTGGACATGATAAAATCACAACCTCAGCTTTTTGTACCGCCGTTTCAAAATCCGTATAGGTTTCGTGAACGAGACCTTTCGCTTTGGCATACTGCAAGGTTTTTGGGTCATGATCATAGCCTAATAGCGTATGATCAGTATGTGACGTTAAATTAAGCGCCAACGACCCACCAATTAACCCAAGACCTGCAACTAAGACGCGTGTCATTCGCCTTCTTCCTTTGCGATCGTACCTAAGAACGTACGAATATGTTGTTGCATCATGTCCATATCAGTTTTTTCACCAATCGTAATTCTGACACTATTCGGGATACCTAATGCTTCTCCAGATCGAATAATGAAACCTTTACTAAGTAAGTAATCAAACAGCTCATCACCTGAGACTGGTAGCTTCACTAAGACAAAGTTTGTTTCACTGTCATAGTAATCAAGTTCCATTTCATCTAAGAACTGAATAAATGTCTGTTTATTTTTAATCGTTTCACTAACGGTACGTTTAATAAACTCTTGGTCGCGATAAGCCTCTGTTGCGGCAAATTGCGCAAGTTTAGTTGTATTAAACGGACCACGGGCAATATTTAACACATTAGCGACCGCTAAGTCACATACACCAAAACCGACCCGTAAACCAGCTAGACCATAAGCTTTAGAAAATGTACGCAATACAACTAAGTTAGGGTAGGTGTTAATATAACTTAAACTATCAGGCGCATCATCGCGATTAATATATTCGTAATAAGCTTCATCCATAACAACGATGATATCTTCTGGTACCACTTCTAAGAAGCGTTCAAGTGAAGGCTGATTGATGATACAACCTGTTGGGTTGTTAGGTGAACAAAGCCAAATGACACGCGTATCATCATCTATCACGTCTAGCATCCCTTGTAAGTCATGGTAGCCATTAAGTAATGGCACTTCTTTAATATCCGCCCCTTGAATCAAGGCATTGTGTTTATATTGAGGGAATGTTGGTGTTGCCATGATTGTATTCGTACCTTTTTCTAAATACACACGACAAATAATATCAATCACTTCATCCGAGCCACAACCAAACACAAGCTGATCAAAATCGACAGCTAAATCCGTACTGATGACGTCACGTAAAACAGTGGCATAGCCATCTGGGTAAATTTCGAAGTGATTAGCTGACTCTGTTACAACTTGGTCAACTTTTTCTGAATAGCCAAACGGATTCTCATTAGAGGCTAATTTAACAATTCTATCTAAGCCTAATTCTTTTTTTACTTCTTCTACTTGTTTCCCCGGTTTATAAGGGGACATTTGATTAAATACTTGTTTATGCTTCATTATTTTCCCTCCGCATTCTCTACTAAGTCCGGTCGCAATGATACCGCTTGTTCTTGATAGACATGAACAATGTCTGGTTGGTCTTTATCTGTATTCACTGACAGCATAAGACGAATACATAGCGGCAGACCATTTGGCACATTGATTTCTTTCATACACATGACCGGCACAAACACCCATCCCTGTTTCTCTCTAATTGGACGGGCCGGAAAGGCTTGGTCAATATCATCGGTAACCGACACAAACACATGGGCTACATCTTCTGGTTTAATATCATTTTTTTCGATTAAGGTCTCGAGTAACACTTTTGTTTTTTCATATATCTCTGATTGCTTGTTTTGATTGACAGTTGTTGCGCCGCGAATCCCTCGAATCATCTTATCACCATCTTTTCTAAAAAGGCTTCTAATTGTTGACGAAGAGAACGATCTTCCATATCAATAATGACTGGCTCTCCTAGTGTTTTTAACAGCACCATTTTGATTGTCTGATTCTTGGTTTTTTTATCTCGTTTCATGCGCGTCATTAATTGATTGACACTAAGTCGCGGTAACGTAAGTGGATAATCATTACGCTTTAACCAGTTATGAAAAGCTTCAATTGGTAAGGTAACTGAAAAATATTGCTCGCTCAGTTCCATCGCAAATAACATGCCAATTGCCACAGCCTCTCCATGTGTCATTTTACCATATCCAAGTTCAGACTCAATCGCATGACCAAGTGTATGACCAAAGTTAAGGAATTGACGAATATTTGCTTCTTTTTCATCCCTCTCAACAATGGCCGCCTTCACATTAATCCCATGGATTAAATCGCGAATAAGCGTCGCATCAGATAAGGATTCATCTAACGTGACGGGCTTAATTTGCTCCCAGAATGGCGGGGTATGGATCATACTATGCTTTGCAATTTCGGCGTATCCAGAGCGAATTTCTTGAAATGGGATCGTTTGTAATGTTTCGACATCATAAAGGACGGCCACCGGCGGATAAAACGCACCAATAAGATTTTTTCCAAGCGGGTGATTGATTGCCACTTTACCACCGACACTCGAATCATGCGCTAAAATGGTGGTAGGCATTTGAATATAATCAATACCTCGTAAATAACTAGCCGCCACAAAGCCGGCTAAATCACCAATCATTCCCCCACCTAAGGCAATCACCAGGCCATCGCGATCGACACCTGCTTCAATTAACTGCGTCATTAAATCAAAATAGACGCGACTACTTTTTGATTCCTCACCTGCTGGGACGATAGAATAGGATACATGATAGTTAGCTTTAAGAGCATTATAGACGTCATCTAAGTATAGCGGTGCGACATTTGAATCCGTAATAATATAGATGGATGGGTAGTCTTTATTGAGGAAGGACTTCAGCTTAAACCGAAGTCCTTGATCAATCACGACCGGATAATCGTGTGTACTTGTTTTTATCGTTAATTGTTCCATTAGAAGCACCGTACTTCTTCACGATAGTCATCAAAGGCTGCTTTTAATTTTTTGAATTGATCATTTGGGAACTGTTCTAAAACGGCTTTAGCAATCTCAAACGCCACAACATGTTCCATTACAACCGCTGCCGCTGGTACTGCACAAGAATCTGAGCGCTCAATACTAGCATTAAAAACTTCTTTTGATTCAATATCAACAGACTGTAAAGGTTTATACAATGTTGGAATAGGCTTCATGACCCCACGCACAACAATAGGCATACCCGATGTCATACCGCCTTCAAAGCCACCTAAGTTATTCGTTCGACGACTAAAGCCTGTCTCTTCTGACCAAATGATTTCATCATGGACTTTTGAACCCGGACGTCGACTTGCTTCAAAACCAATCCCGAATTCGACACCTTTAAAAGCATTAATCGACTGTACCGCAAAAGCTAAACGGGCGTCGAGTTTACGATCATAATGCACATAAGAGCCAATACCAGCTGGTAAGCCTTCGACAACGACTTCACAAATACCACCAATCGAGTCGCCATCTTTTTTCGCCTGATCAATCGCATCACGCATTGGCTGTTCGACATCCTTATCAAGTACACGCACGTCAGAGGCTTCTGATTTTTCAATTTTTTCATCTATCGTTAACGCCGGTTGATATTTTGCTGTAATACCCGCAATTTCATGGACATAACCGACAATTTTCACTCCAAGGTGATTAAGCAACGTTTTAGCTACTGCACCTGCCGCTACGCGCGCACCTGTTTCTCGTGCCGATGAACGCTCTAAAATATTACGCATATCGCGGTGGCCATATTTCATTGCCCCATTTAAGTCGGCATGACCTGGACGTGGACGTGTGACCGTCCGTCTAATTGCTTGATCAAGATCAATTGGGTCTTCTCCCATAATGTCTTCCCAATGTTTAAAGTCGTCATTTTTTACGACCATCGCAATTGGCGAACCGAGTGTGTAACCGTGGCGAACACCACCACAAATATCAACAAGGTCTTTTTCAATTTGCATCCGTTTTCCACGACCATAACCTTTTTGTCGTCTTAATAGTGATTCATTTATATTTTCTGATGTCAGGGGCATCCCTGCTGGTAAACCTTCTACAATTGTTGTTAGTTGTTTACCATGGGACTCTCCTGCCGTTAAGTATCTCATAATCCGTCTCCCCCAAAAGTTATTTTTAAATTAATATAACATACCTTTTAACTGTTGTGTGTGATAAATTGATAGATTATTCTTTTTTTTCGCACTTTTAAAGAACTCTAACAAAAATGGAGTAGTGGGCTACTCCATTTATAACTTCGGTATACTATTTACTTTCTGATAAAAAAAGGTGTCTAAAACTTTGAATTGATAACGTTCCGGACTAAAAATCTGTTCGGTACTTCCGACAAAGAAAATCGCATTATCTTTTAATGCACCAGAAAATTTATGATAAATCGCCTGTTTTGCTTCTTCAGTAAAATAAATCATCACATTACGACAAACAATCAAATCGAAATTTTTTGGATACGGATCTTCAAGTAAATTATGCTTCTTAAACGTGATTGCTTTTTTTAGGGCTGGATCAATATGATATACATTTTGATCAAAGTTAAAATAACGTTTTTTTAGTGATTCAGGTACTTCTTTTAACGCACGCTCAGTATAAATCCCTTCTCTTGCGCGAGCTAAAATCTTTTCATCTAAATCTGTCGCAAGAATCTCAACATGTTTTAAATCCATATGTTGACTGAGCAACATCGCCAGTGTGTATGGTTCATCTCCCGATGAACAAGCGGCACTCCAAACTTTAAACGTTTGATTCGATTTAATTCTCTCTGGCAGAATCTTTTTATCTAATACATCCCAACGAGCTTTATTTCTAAAAAACTCTGATACATTGATTGTCATTTTATCGAGAAACTCATGTAGCAGTGCTTCGTCTGCCTTTAATGCCACATGATAGTCCATAAACGTCTTATACCCTCGTTTATCTCTTAACGATGTTAAGCGTCGTTTCATCTGTACTTCTTTATAGAGCTTTAAATCTATCCCTGTTTGCTTGTAAATAGCTTCCACAAATGTTTGATAATCTGACATCTTCATTCCTCTTTCCTCTCATCACCGTGTGCGTTTATAAAGGGTCGTCGTGTAAAAAAATAGTTCGCGTTGATTAATCTCTGACGGAAGCTTTCGTAAATGGTTTAGGGCGCGTTCAATATATCGGTGCGCCAGCCTATTCGACTGGTTGACACCATCGTTTGCACGCACTAGCGTATAATACCCATTTTTTTGATCGCTTAACACCGGTTTACCGAGCGCCTCTTCCGTAGATTGATAATCAATTACATCATCCTTCAATTGATAAGCCATGCCAATGTTATAACCACTCCGGCGATAATGCATTAAGGTATAGGTATCATATCCAGATAAGTAACCCGCTAAGTACATAATACTTTCAACAAACAATGCCGTTTTATCACGGATCACTTTTAAGTAGCGATACAATAAAACGTCAGTGTTACGTTGATTAGCTTGTTGTTTTACTTCTCCTGAGACCATCTGATAAAACAAACGACCAAACACACGATGAACTTCTCTATCCTCTATATCGGCAAGTATCAACAAACTTTGAGTAAAAACAGCATTCCCCATATGTAAAGCGATAAAAGGATTAAATCTTTCATGTAATGTCTGTTGGTGACGTCTGATATTTGCCCCGTCAATAATATCATCATGAATCAAGCTAGCTAAGTGAATGCCTTCAATGGCAACCCCGATGGCAATAGCCTCTGAGTGTTTAAGCTGACGTTTTGATAAGGCATGATAAAATAACGTGAGACGTATCTGTTTTCCACCTGCGGTTATTAACGACCGTAACGCTTTATTTTGCTCGTCATTAAATATTAAACACTGTGACAACATCGCCGATTGAACTTGTTGTTTATATGTATCGAGCGTTTCATCAAATAATTGCATGTGCGATGCTTTCGGTGGCAATGGATAGTGAAGTATCGTTTGTTGCCATAACAAGTTAAAATAATCGCATGCTGAGAGTGGTGCTTGTTGATTTGAAGTATTCGCTAAGTATGAAACTTGAAGTGCGCTTAATAGTATTTTTAAAGTGCCTAGCGAATGATTTTGAGTCATGTAGCGATAAAAGAGGCTACTGTAGTAATCACCTTGTAAGACAGAAGATGCTAGCGATTGAAGCGGCTGTTGGTGATTATCTTGACTGCGCTTAATGTAGATAGTTGGTATGAGGCAATGAAGAAGGGTGTCTTTATCACAATCATCGAATGAAATAGATTGAAGACACATATGAATCATTGCCTTTTCATCCATCGTCAGTGCCCCTGGCACGACCTCAGACAATAATTGATATACTTTATTGTTGGTCTGGTCGTCCACTTGTAACATCTCCAAAACTTGTCTTAATCTCCGCTCGTCCTTTTACTTTAATTGCTGACGTGTGTTCAGTAAATTGAACGACGAGAACTTCCCCTTCATCCAACTTCTCTGAATGATGAAACTTTGTCGCTTGCCCGCGGGTTAACCCAATGACTTGTACACCATCTTCTAAAGCTTTGATCATCATATAATCTTGGTCCACATTACCCACCCTCTCATTTTAGATGTAAAAAGAGGATGCAGAAAGCTGCATCCTCTTAGTAGCCCTATGTAACATTATTTTACGATATCTTTAAGGGCTTTACCTGGTTTAAAAGCAGGTACTTTGCTTGCTGGGATTTCAATCTCAGCACCAGTTTGTGGGTTGCGGCCTTTACGAGCTGCACGGTCACGTACTTCAAAGTTACCAAAACCAATTAGTTGTACTTTTTCACCATCTTTAAGTGAATCCATGATTGATTCAAAAACTGCATCAACAGCTTTAGTTGCGTCTTTTTTAGAAAGTTCGCTTTTTTCAGCTACAGCATTAATTAGATCTGTCTTGTTCATGATATTCACCTCCTCCCGCATTTAAATTCATGAAGCATGAGAATTTAAATGGTGTTTAATCCATTCGCTCACAAGTTTCTGCAATTCTATACTTCTGTCACAAACAAATCGGTGACAAGCCTTATAATATACGACTTTTACCATAAATTCAACAAAAATCGAAAGAAAGAATGAAAAATAACCCATTATCGTTAATTTTAAACCATTATTTACCTTTATCCGCGCGTTTTCATTCATTTCTCCCGAGATAAAGGCGCTTGCCACCTCACCATAGTTTAAATTCATACACTGTTTTCCCTCTTGTTTAAGTTTAAAACCTACGCGACAAATTTTTTAAACAATTAAAGAAAAAATAAGCGAACCCCAAATAGTGATTGAACAAGACATGACCGGTATTATTCATGTTTGCTAGAGGCATAAACCGCATGAATGGCTTCTTCTGCATCTTTTACAATTGTCAAGAGGGCAACACCTATTACACAAAACAACACTACACCTACACTTAAAACGCTTAGAAGCGATGTATCTACCATTGACTTTTGCAAGTTAAGAAGCATGATTAAAACGAGAAAAACAGCCGTTCCAAAGCTCGTATAAGCGACTTTACGCGTTCTTTCAAACCGAATCATTCCCTCACTCCTTATACCATTATGACCTATATTTACCACTTTTATGATAACACACATCCAGAAAAACAACCAAGTAAAAATAATACGTAGGAAGTTGATATACCATTGAATCATCCCCACCTGACATTCTCACGAATGTTTGTGAAAGGGGATTCCATAAGGACGCCCTAAAGCGATAAATAAGCATAAAAAACACCTACGCTTTTTAAATACTCACTAAATAAAAGCGTAGGTGTCGTTATCTTAACTCTATTCAATTAAACACTTTAATTTTCTTGTTTTAAATAATAAGCTTTCAGCATTTCATGAATTTCATCAGTTTCAGGTCGTTTCTGACGCGTCATTAACTGGTCAACCATCGCCTGAGGATCCGCACCTTCAAATAGAATATGATAAATGCCTGAGGTAATCGGCATATCAATCCCTTTTTCTTTTGCCAAGTGATAAGCGGCCTTTGCGGTTCTGACACCTTCAACAACCATGCCCATCTCTTGTAAAATACTATCAAGCGAACCACCTTTAGCAAGAAGATTTCCTGCTCGCCAATTACGGCTATGTTGACTAGTTGACGTGACAATTAAGTCACCAATGCCAGTTAAGCCAATAAAGGTAAGGGGATCCGCTCCCATCGCTGTTCCAAGACGGGCAATCTCTGCGAGTCCGCGCGTGACTAAAGCAGCCTTAGCATTATCACCATAACCTAATCCATCAGAAATCCCCGCTCCTAAAGCGATGATATTCTTAAGTGAGCCACCTAGCTCAACACCGACAACATCTTTATTCGTGTACACTCTAAAGCGATCATTCATAAATAAGTGTTGTGCATGCGTCGCACTTGTCTCTGAAAAAGAGGATGCACTAACCGTCGTTGGTTGTTTAATGCTTACCTCTTCTGCGTGAGACGGGCCAGATAGAACAACAATCTCATCGAAGTAGTTATGTGTCAGCTCTTCTTCCATCATCTCTGACACTCGTTTAAACGTCTCTGGCTCAATCCCTTTAGTACCGTGAATAATCGTCACCTTATGATCTAATACGTTTTTAACTTGTTGGCAGACTGGACGAATCGCTTTTGTTGGTAGAACAAACACAAGCGCCGTCGTGTCTTTTACCGCTTCTGCCAAGTCACTCGTCACCGTCATCGCTTCTGGGATCTCAACGTTATTTAAATAGGCTTTATTATGATGCGTCTCATTCATTTCTTTGGCATGTGACTCTAAATGCGTCCATAACCACACGTCATGTCCGTTATCATTTAAAACGAGTGCAAGCGCCGTTCCCCAACTTCCAGCACCTAAAACAGCTACTTTTTCCATCATCATCCTCCTCAGCTACGTCTGCGGGCAAAGATTTTTATTGGCGTTCCTTCAAATCCAAAAGCATCTCGAATACGATTCTCTAAGAAACGTTCATATGAGAAGTGCATCATTTCAGGATCGTTCACAAATACAACAAATGCAGGTGGCTTGACAGCCACTTGAGTTGCATAAAGAATTTTCAATCGCTTACCATTCATCGTCGGTGTTGGATTCATTGCGACTGCATCCATAATGACATCATTTAAGACGTTAGTTTCCACACGAATGGCATGGTTTTCACTGACTTTTTTCACTTCAGGCATGAGTTTATGCGTACGTTTCTTTGTAAGTGCAGATAAGAAAACAATCGGTGCATAGTCTAAAAACGGGAAGTGCGCACGTACTTTTTCTTCAAAATCTTTCATTGCTTTTTCATCTGACTCAACCGTGTCCCACTTGTTCACAACAATAACAATAGCTTTACCCGCTTGGTGAGCATAGCCGGCAATCTTTTTATCTTGTTCAATGATGCCTTCTTCAGCGTCAATTAACGTTAAGACGACATCTGAGCGTTCAATGGCTTTTAAGGCACGTAAAATACTGTAGCGTTCAGTAGATTCATAAATCTTTCCGCGTTTTCTCATCCCTGCCGTATCAATGATGACATAATCTTGATCATCGCGTTTAAACGGCGTATCAATGGCGTCACGCGTCGTTCCGGCAATGTTACTTACAATGACCCGTTCTTCGTTTAAAATCGCATTAACAAGTGATGATTTACCGACGTTTGGTCGACCAATTAAACTAAAGTAAATCGTATCTTCATCTTTATCTTCTGTCTCAAGAGTTGGGAAATGACCAATGACAGCGTCTAACATATCCCCTAAACCTAAACCGTGGGTACCTGAAATTGGGAATGGTTCGTCAAAGCCAAGGCTATAAAACTCATAAATACTTTCACGCATTTCCGGATTATCTACCTTATTAACAGCGAGGACGACTGGTTTATTTGATTTGTATAAAATCTTCGCAACTTCCTCATCCGCAGCCGTAATTCCTTCGCGTCCATTGACGATAAAGATAATGACATCGGCTTCTCTAATCGCAACATCGGCCTGTTCACGCATCTGGATCAGTAAGGGTTCATCTCCTAATTCGATCCCTCCTGTGTCAATTAAGTTAAATGATGTTGTGAGCCACTCTGCTTGCGAGTATATCCGGTCACGCGTCACCCCTGGTACATCTTCTACAATTGAAATTCTTTCACCAACTAATCGATTAAAAATTGTCGATTTTCCGACATTTGGTCGGCCGACAATAGCTACGGTTGATTTCCTCATGAAAGGTTCATCCTTTCTTTATTTAAAGTTTTGTATTTTAGTCTGTTTCTTATGGTGTTGTCATGCGACCCGTCCACATGAAGATAAGCGGTCCTAACCTCCAAACAAGGCACGACTTCAACTTTCAATAGTGTTGCTATAGTTCCGACATCATCACTAAAAAGCTTATAATCAATAAAAAACTAACTGTTTAAGTTTAGCAAATATCAAACAATTAAACAATCTTTTTCATTGATTTTCACCTGATTCCAGCCATTTAGTGGCGCGTTGGTGCTTTAAGTCCGGTTTTAACGCACACACTCTTTTAAATCATTCCTCTTTAAGTCTCTAACTAAACAAAAAAAGAAGACAAACGAAAAACTCGTCTGCCTCCTTTACTAATGAGGATGTCAATTAATTATTTTTAAATTGATCGAGTTTGTCACCAATCATATCGCTAAATGAAAAACCTTGATCATCATCTTCCTTTTCATATGCTTTTACTTCTTGGTCAACTTGATCATCTTCAAGCTCTTTAATACTGAGAGATAGACGTTTGTCATTTGTGTTCACTTCAAGTACTTTCACTTGTACAGTTTGACCTTCTTCAAGTTTTTCTTGAGGTGTACCAATATGTTCTCGTGAAATTTGTGAAATATGCACGAGACCTTCTACTTGTGGTAAGACTTCAACAAATGCACCGAAGTTAACCAGACGTTTAACAGTTCCCTCAACAACGTCACCTGCTTGAATTTCTTCCGCTACTTTTTCCCACGGTCCAGGTAATGTTTGTTTACGTGATAAAGAAATACGTTCTTGTTCTTTATCAACAGATAGGACTTTTACTTTAATAGCGTCACCTTCACTGACGATGTCACTTGCTTTTTCAACGTGTTCGTGAGCTAACTGTGAAATGTGTACCAAACCATCAATACCACCAAGGTCAACAAATGCGCCAAAGTCTGTTAAACGAGCAACTTTACCTTCTAAAACTTGACCTTCTTCAATTGTATCAAGGACTTGACTCTTTTGTTCTTGTTGTTCGGCTTCAACAACGGCACGGTGTGAAAGAATGACGCGATTTTTTTCGCGATCGAGTTCCGCTACTTTTAGTGTCAATGTTTGACCTTTATATGCATCAAAATCATCAACAAAGTGTGTTTCAACGAGGGATGCTGGAATAAAACCACGCACACCAACATCGACAACTAAACCACCTTTGACAACATCTTTAACCGGTGCTTCAAATACTTCACCTGATTCAAGTTTTGCTTCTAAGTCATCCCATGATTTTTCGCTATCAACGGCACGCTTAGATAAAATCGCACTACCTTCATCATCAATTTTAACAATTTTTAATGTTAATTCATCATCCATATTTACAAGTTCATGAGGTGATTCGATTGGTAGACTTGAAAGTTCTTTAAGCGGTACACGACCATCATCTTTAGAACCGAAAGCAACCAGTACTTCCTTATCTTCAATGGCTACAACTTTCCCCGTAACAATTTCACCTACTTCAAATGTTTTGAAATTTTCTAACTCATTTGTCATTTCATCCATCAAAAAATCCTCCTTCATTTCCAACAAAAATATAACTATTCCTTGTACTAAGTTCTAACATTTTAGCCAATTTGTCAAGTAATATCCATCAATTTTACTGATTATTCTCAATCAATTGTTTAATCGCTTGCATGATGTGGTCTGTCACAACTTTTACGTCTTGCTTTCCTTCACGCAACGTAGCCATGTCAATCGGTTTCCCATAAACAACTTTGACCTTCTTACCTACTTTATAAGGGCCAATGATCGCACACGGTACAACCGTTGCTCGTGATCGTAAGGCAAAAAAACCAACCCCACTCATCCCTTTACCTAATTGACCGGTTTTACTACGCGTTCCTTCCGGGAAGATGACTAATCCTTGGTCCTTCTTTAATAAACCGAGCGCTTTTCTTATCGCTCCCCGGTCACTCATTCCGCGTTTAATTGGAAAAACATTGATGCTGGATAATAGTTTGCCTAACCATTTTTTCTCAAACAGTTCTTCTTTGGCGATAAAAAACATATCACGTTTAATCGAACCTCCAACAAGTGGCGGATCTAAATTGGAAATATGATTGGCACACACAATGACTGGCCCGGATTTCGGGACATTATCTCCTCCTTCAACTTCCATTCGATAGAGCGGCTTTAGCGCATACCACACCAGGCTTTTCACGAAATAATAAAGCGACATTTAGTTCACCTTCTCTTTGATAATCGCTAATATTTCTCTGGTCACTTCATCAATCGACTGTGACGTCGTGTCAAGCTCAATCGCATCAGTAGCTTTAACAAGGGGAGAAACTTCTCTTTCTTGGTCGATTTTATCACGTTGTCTAATATCCGCTTTAATCGCCTCCAAGTTAGCCTCATAACCTTTGGCGACATTTTCTTTATAACGACGTTCCGCTCGTTCATCAACAGAAGCAATCATAAAGATTTTAACTGCCGCATCCGTAATCACATGTGTCCCGATATCGCGACCATCCATAACTACACCCGCTTGTTTTATCATTTCACGCTGAATTTTTACCATCTCTCTTCGTACGCCTTTATGTGTCGCAACGAGTGAAACGTTATTTGATACATGATCTGTACGAATCGCATCAGTCACATCAACATCACCTAAAAAAATATGTTGCGCTTGATCGGTATAGGATAATGTAATCGGCGCTTGTTTAAGTAAAGCTAATATTTCACGTTCATCATCTAAATTCGCATTGTTTTTTAGTGCTAGATAAGTTGCCGCACGGTACATCGCGCCGGTATCAATATAAGTATAATGCAAAGCTTCGGCTACTTTTTTAGCGACGGTACTCTTGCCAGCAGCTGCTGGACCGTCGATCGCAATATTAATTTTTTCCATATATAAAACTCCTTTTTCTTAATCCCCACGTCGTTGACGGAGCTGTTCTTCAAAACAAAACTGAATAATTTTTTCTCTATCTTTTTCATCAATCGAAACAAACTCTAAAGACATAACATTATACCGTTCAGTATCTGCTTTTAAGCGAATCATTTTAGTTTCAACAAACACATACTGGTACCCACCATGATTCAATTTAAACACAAGTAAACCATCAAACAGTGCCCCTGGTTCGTATGTGATATCTTTAGGTGTATGAACAGCCATCCCACCGCCACTAATATCAGCAGTTAGTGTCACAACCTTTTTATTAGTTTGTGTTACTTTTAATGACACATCCATACTTGTATTGATTCGCACATATTCACGCCGCTGAATTTTCTTCATCTTTTCAGAATCATACGTCAATTCTAACATAGGTACGTTGCGTTTCACACGTGCCGTAATTTCTCCATCAAAGCGATAGGCCATTTGTTGCTCATCGACATAAAAAACATGGAAACTTGTTCCAACGGGAAAGATATCCGTTCGATTTGTTTCTAGATTAATCGGATAATCGATATAAAGTTTGTGTTGTTTTTGTTCAACAACTCGACACTTAAAGCGTTTAACTTCATCAGCAAAACCATCTAATTCAAGTGTTAAATTTGTTCCTATCTTCACCATCCATTTCACTCCAATACACACGTTAACGTTC
Organism: Halolactibacillus halophilus; assembly: GCF_900115605.1. Lineage (GTDB taxonomy): Bacteria > Bacillota > Bacilli > Bacillales > Amphibacillaceae > Halolactibacillus > Halolactibacillus halophilus. Next base: position 39,669 of record NZ_FOXC01000013.1, on the reverse strand, counting down.
TAAAATTTCCTCAATCCGTTGATATTTATACCCTGCTTCTAGTAATGCCATCAGTTTGATTCTTGCTTTAGGACCAGATAAACGCTTCGCAAAAATAAAGCCTTTATCTTTTAAATGACGGCCACCACCTGGGTAACCATAGGTCGGTTGAACAACACCCTTAAAACTTCGTGACACAATCACAACCGGGATGTGTTGTTCAATTAATGCTACTAATGGCGCGACCGTATCTGGTGGTAAGTTTCCTTGGCCAAACCCTTCGATGACTAAACCGTCCATTTCTTCTGCGGTTAAAGAGGTAATAAAGCGTGCATCCATTCCAGCAAATGCCTTGATCAGTGGCACATAAGTTGCTACAGTCTGAAAAGCAATTTTTTCTCTCTCAATCCATTTATGATAAAAATACACCTCTTGTTTGGTAATGATGCCAATCGGACCAAATTGTGGACTTTGAAACGTTGCCACCGAACTTGAAGAGGTTTTTATACAATACGCACTACTATGTATTTCATCGTTCATCACGACCAAAACACCTTTATTGATCGATTCTTTAGCGCTGGCGACCCTAACGGCACCAATAAGGTTATACAGCCCATCTGCCCCTACTTCATTACTTGAGCGCATGGCACCAGTAATGACGACAGGTGTAGATGTTTGTAAGTACAAATCGAGAAAATAAGCCGTTTCTTCTAACGTATCGGTCCCATGTGTGACGACAATACCTGAAAATGCTCGTTCTTTTAAACGCGATTCAATGTGTTGCCCCAACAGCAACATTTCTTTTGGCGTCATATGAGGCGAAGGTAAATCAAATAAATAATCGTCCTCTATTACAGCTAGTTGATTAAGATCATCGCGGTATTGCTTTAACGGATGTTCTTTTGTGACAATAGTCCCTAATGTAACATCATCTGTCATCGCAATGGTTCCACCTGTATGGATCACTAATACGTCTTCCATTCAAAACAACTCCTTCAGTTGAACCGTTAATATTATATCATAAATTACCGTAAATAGTTATGGTCATTTATAAACAGTTTAAGAAAACTAGGTATTTAGACATAAAACAAGACGTCCGAAAGACGTCTTTTGCTTTGGTTATTTTTTCATATCAGGCAAAAACAACCGAGTACCTTCTGGTATTATTTCCGTGCGCGTCGAGACATCATTAATTGTTTGAACCCGATTCATCATCACTTGGTTATCATAAAACCGGTCAACAATTTGAGTTAATGTTTCACCTTCAAGCGAGATATATAGTCGACCCTGATATGTCGCTGTTTCACCGGTCTCAATTTCTACTGTACGCTCAATTTCATTCGATAGTCGAAACCGCGCATCATGCTGATCACTGGAATGATCCAAAAACTGGGCATGGATGACTTCCTGATTTGAACCACTAAAGAAAGTGTCTTTCCAATACGGGAATGTGAGGAGAAGAATCACAAGTAAAATAAAACTGATGACCATTAACCGAATCATCGCATAACTAATTTTCAACCTAACTTTTTTCTTTTTCTCTTCATGTAGTCGACTTCTCGGCGGAAGACTTAACACATCAACCCCTTCTTGATGCATATTAGCTGTCATTTCATCATCATGATCGTCTTCGTGATACGTATCTACTTGGGGTTTGCCTATATTCTGTGTACTATTTTCAAACCGTTGTCTTAATGCTTTTGCTTGGTCATCTTGTTGACTAGTCATCTCGTTCACCCTTCCAATCTAACGCTTCACTATGTGGTCTCAACCGTTTCAACAACTTCTCTTCCCAAGACAATTTTTCTGTACTTGTCTGTAATTGTATCGGATTAAATTGTGCTAATGTAAACCCACATACAGAACAACACCCAAATGGAGCATCTTTAATCTTCGTTTGAAATGGTTGATAAATGCTGCGCCGAATACAGCGGTCACCATTTAACGCAAGTAACAACTCGAGTAATTTCTTGCGTTTAAATTGTTGCCTTTTCGTTATTGTTTCAATCCACTCAACTTTAAAAAATTCAGTCACATTATGATGATTGATAGTCTTATTATCGTTGATTATGTCATGATTTTCAAGATAGTTTTGTAAATAGCGTCGATGGACCTCGTTAAGTTGATGTCTGTCAACAAATTCATCCATGTCGATTTCTGGATATTGATCTAATAGACGAAAGAGTTGTACGAGTACCGCCTCCTCAATCATTTCACCTTCAATTAAACGCTCAGTGATTAAGCGGTCATGTTCAGTCACTAATGAAATGCTCACACTATGTAACTGATCGCGCCCGGCCCGACCAACTTCTTGAACAAAACTTTCAATCTGTGTCGGAAGATGATAGTGAATCACTAATCTGACATCTCTCTTATTAACACCCATACCAAAAGCACTCGTTGCACATATAACATCTAGTTCACCCGATAAAAATTGTTGCTGAATCAGCATGCGTTCATTATTTTCCAAATCGCCGTGATAATATGCTACCCGATGATCTGGTAGGGCAGTTCTTAAATGATGACTCACGCGTTCCGTTTCTTTTTTACTAGAAAAATAGATGATTGTTGGGACATGATAAGCCGATAGACAATCGACGATGTAACGGTCTTTTTCCATATTTGACACACATTTTTCAACAATAAAACTAATGTTGTCTCGATCAATCATGTGCAAGTGTTCCAAAATATTCCGTTCAGAAAAATGCTCGAAAATATCACGCTTCACATCCTCAGTTAGCGTCGCTGTCACAAGTAAAAGCGTCGGGTGTCTTAACGAATGTAAAACACTAGCTAATTTCATATAATCCGGACGAAATTCATGGCCCCACTGTGAAATACAGTGGGCTTCATCGACGACAAAAAAGCGAATATAGAGCTTTTTTAACCGCTTTAAAATCCAATCTTGCTGGAGTAATTCCGGAGAAACATATAAAATTTTAAGTTGAGATAAGTGTTTTAATACGTGTTGGCGCTCTTTTTTTGTATTAAAGCTATTTAAAGCAGCTACTTGCTTAATACCAAATGCTTTTAAATGCCTGACTTGGTCTTCCATTAAAGATAACAATGGCGTAACGACAAGGGTTAAACCATTATTCATTAGTGCTGGCACTTGATAGCAAATCGATTTACCCGCCCCAGTTGGCAACGTCAATAAGACGTCTTGGCTTTTGTTTAAATCATCAATAACAGCGGCTTGCCCTGATTGAAATTCATTATAATGAAAATAATGCTGTAACGTTTCTAATGCGTTCATTTATATAACCTCTTTTGGTAGTGTGCAAATACTAATCGCAAATCTAAGTAAGAAATTGCTGCGGGTAAATTACGTTTAATTTCACCAAGTTTTTGTGTCTGTCTTGTTGATAAATAGGTTTCAATTTGTGCTATTTTATCTTCATTCACATAATCAGTAAGTTTAAAATGATCCTCTAATGTACAGATCTCCACTAAATGATCTTCGATGGTTCCTCGTTTTAATTGTCTTGCTTGAATTAATTCATCGATGCTGTACCCTCTCATGACCAATTGATGCGTTTTTTGTGCTGAACGCGTCATCAATGAAGGATAGCGTAGCACTGTCTGTTTACCCGGCAATAAATCAGACAAACAGGTCTGCTGTTGACTTCGGATAAATAAATCGCGCTCAATTAACGCGAGGGTTAAACGAAGATCTGCTTCATGACTCCCGTAACGATCCGTCAATTGTTGGAACGATTGTCCGCTATGCCGGTAGGTAGATAATCGGTCTAAAAAAATATGACGGTCGTGCTCAGGGTATGTTATTAACACCTTATATAAATGTGTGTGACAGGCTTCGAGCCAGTCTGATAATTGCTGTTTATGGACGTGATAATACTGCTTTACAAAAGCTTGAATCGTCACATCATCAGTCACCGGAATAAAGCCTCTCTCATTCATAACGCGATGGGTAAAGGTTTGAATCGTTAAATACAATCGCTCAGTAAAAATGTATTTAGCTGATGGATCAATCGTGTGCGTTAAGCTATGAAAGTAGTCAGTAGTATTTGTCTGAATCGTTAAATAAGTCATCGCCGCATCAGTCAATGTATAATCTTTCTTATTCACCCACATCATAAGTCCTTCATCGACGATTGAGTTAATCACATCATCAAATGATTGACGGGTTAAGTGCGGCAGTAATCGGTAATAGGAATGCAGTTGAAAGACATGTAAATCTTGAATGGTTTGAGAGGATTTCTTTCCTGTTAAAATATGATAAATCGCTGCAGGTGAACGATTACTTTTGATCGTATGTAATAAATTTATCACCAGATATCGAAACATCGCCTCACTCCTTTATCTTTATCATATCAGCTCTAATCGAAAAATTCGAGCGCCAAAAAAACTTCTTTTCTTTCAGGGTTGTCTGTTTGGTGATAAAACATTAAAATAAAGACAGACAGAGGATGGATTACTTGGAGGGAATGACATGTGTTATTACACAAAGGTAGATAAAAGTTTATGTATTGCTTGTGGGTCATGTGGTGCTTTAGCACCTGATATCTACGACTATGATGACGAAGGCCTCGCTTACAACGCTTTAGATAATAATTCAGGCCGCGCCAATATACCCGCGTTATTTGAGGATGATTTAATTGACGCAAAAGAAGCTTGCCCAACCGAAGCTATTACTTTGCAACATACACCATTTGATGTGTGATGAACAAAAGCGTGTACCGACAATATCATCGGTGCACGCTTTTTTATCAGACAAACCTATCTGCTATTATTGATTTATAGTTACTGGATTAATTGCAACAGGCAACTCTAAGGCTGTATCTAGTAAGTAAGGCCCCACCTGATTTATATCTATATCTTCCATAGAAATCACGACGTGATTAAAATCAAAACTTTTAGCGGTCATCAAAATTGCCTCAAACATATCGGTTGTTTCAGCATTATCTCCTAGACCATCATGAGAATCGAATGTCAGTTTAACTTCGCCCTCATTTGATAGGTCTAGGGTATAAGTCACTCCTTCAGGAATGGCAGCTTCAATATTAAAGTCTGGAACTGGCTCTTGCATATCAACAAGTGCTTCATCTATCGTAATAAATGTTTCACCGGTCAATGTTGTTTCTACTGGCACCATAAACTTGTGACCGGATGATGTGCGGACATACTTGTAACTTAATTTCTGAACCCGATCAAGATCGAACTGATCAACAGTACCAAATGGACCTAATTCAATAGCTTCCCCGTTCGCACCTTCAATAAATACACGACCATAATCATCTTGAAACATATAACGCAATGTTTGATTAAACATTGTCGCTTGGGCTGAACTATCAATCGAAACTAATTCAGAATTAATTGTGAGTGTCACCGATTGATCCCCTTGTGAAAACACCCCAAAATCAAACGTTTCACCCGTTAAGCCGAGCTGATTAAAATCAAATGAAGCTAATTGTTCATTATAAAAATTCACGGAATCACCTTGTTGGTCAATTACCGTCAATGGGACGGGGTACATCACAGAAGTATCCATCGCTACTACTGTTATCTGTTTTAAATCAGCGGCCTCATCACTTGGCACAATAACATGGTGGCCCTTAACATTTGAGAAATCATCTGTTTGATACATTGGGTTATTAAACGTCATGATTTCATCTTTTAACATCACACCCTCTAAAGCCTCTTCACTTCTATCATCTGTCATGCGAGTATTCTCAGCTGTTTCTAATGCAACGTCGTCGTTCATCGCTTGTTCCATTTGTGGTGGGAAAATCTGATCTTTTAGGATGACAAACACGATAGCTAAAACAGCGGCCGTTAAAAGCGCCGGGAAAAAGATCTTCTTTTTTCTCATTGTTTTTTTGTGATTCGGTGTCATTTCACTATTAATCTCATCATAGAAAGCAGCCTTTGATAGCTTTGACTGCACGTGAGGAAAGTCACTTAACTGATCGATGATTTTTTGATCTTGGTCATCATATTTGTGCATTTTCCTCACCCTTTCTCTTTGTTCGTTAATAATTGATGTAATTTCTTAATGGCACGGTGTTGTGTTGTTTTCACTTTACTTTCCGTCCACTCTAAAATACGCGACGTATCATGAATCGACATCGATTGAATAAACCGCAGAATAATGACATTTTTTTGATCAAGTGTAAGTAAATCTAATTTGCGGTAAAGGAGTTGTTGTTCTTCTGCAAGAATTAGGAGTTCCTCCGGCAACGGCTCTTTTCCTTCAATTTGTTGCCACTCGTCATTTTTATTAAACAAGCCGAACCACTTATTTTTCTCGCGTTGTTGTTTTCTAAAATGATCCATTACCGTATGTCTCGCAATCGAAAACAACCATGTTTTTTCACTGCTTTCCCCGCGAAACTGTTTATGTGCTTTTAACACTTTAATAAATGTTTCTTGAATGAGGTCTTCTGCTACTTGATGATTCTTCACTAAGTAGAAGATATATTGATAGACGTCGGTATGATAGGTGTCATATAAATAATCAAATGTGGTCTTCATATAGTGAGACCCCCTGTTTCCCTAAATTAGTCGTTCTATAATTAAAAACGTTACATCTATTATGTAAGTTTATTTTTTTCGTTAGTTATGACGTGTCAATTCACGTGCGAAAAGGCGCGCGAATGGTCGATAAAGTAAATAGATAAAAAGAACATTACTTAAGGCGTGGTAAAAATCCAGTGGTAATCCAAGTAAATAATAAGCTAAAAACTTACCTGTGACAATATAGTTAATGAGCGAAAAAAAGAAACCAAATAAAAAGCCGCTTAAAAAACCGAAGATAGTTAAAAACACAAGCGCCCGGCGATGAATAATCTTACCGAGTAAACCTGAAATAATACCAATCAGAGACCAAGCAAGGATTTGCCATAGTGTCCAAATCCCCATACCAAGGGCTAAGTTCGTTAAGTAAGTCGTAATAAAAGCAATTAAAAAACCTGATAAAGGGCCTAAAAAAAAAGCTGATAAAATAATAATCGCGGTAACGGGTTGTACATTTGGGATATGTTGCATAAAGAAACGACCAACGGTCGCCATCGCTGCCAACACAGCGATGAGCGTTAGTCTGTACGTCGAGAGTCGCATTACCCTTCCCACGCATGCAAATCAAAATGAACTTCATCACCGTCTTGAAGCTCCACGTTGCCTGCGCCAACTTCACTCGGAGCGCCATTCATATCAAACAGCCAAAATTCGGATGATGTTTGAGCATGACCCTCAATGGCTTGAATAAAACCTTCACTCGTCTTTTCAATATCATAATGCGTTGATAATACGTCAAGTAGCACCGCACCATCATTCACTGTGAGTGTCTCATCCACTAATCGTTCAGCATCATGATCGAGGCTAATAATCATCTCGACATCAATAGGATCTGTGATTTCTGTTGTTTCATTTCCTGATGCATCACCGCATCCAGTCACCAGTAGTAAAGCTACTAATAAACTCCATAACCATTTTTTCATCAGTCATTCCTCCATTTTTTTGGAGAATTAAACGCCTAGAGCTCTCCCTAGGTGAAACGCTCAACCCTCGAAGCCTTGTCTATAATAAAATAAAAGGGTAGGTCTACTGACTTATAGTTTGCTACTAAGAACCCTTCCCGTGATTTACACAGTGGTTATTGTTCCGTTCGATACTATTTACAGTTGCGAGGACAGTATTGGACTCTCACCAATTTCCCTGTTATACACCCGTTTATAAATTTTTTAATTATTCATCGATAATCGGTAAAGTAATCGTAAACGTTGTCCCTTGTCCAACCTCACTTTTCACACTAATCGTACCAGCATGTGCTTCAACCATCTCTTTTGCAATCGCAAGACCGAGGCCAGTGCCCGTTTTATTACGCGTTCGCGCCTTATCCGCCTTATAAAAACGCTCGAATAAAAATGGTAAATTAGCTGCATCCATGCCGGCGCCAGTGTCTATTACATCGAAAGTAATCATTTTAGTTTGTTTGGATACACGCACAGTAATCTTTCCCGATTCAGTATACCGTAAAGCATTATCAATGAGATTAGTAAACACTTGTTCTAAACGATCATAATCAAATAAGAGGGCACCAATATAAGGCTCGACATCACTTTCAACTTGCACATCCGTCTCTCTTGCTTTATGTGCAAACTTCCCTGTGATACGTTTCACGAATTCATTAACCGGATACCACTCTTTATTCAATTCAATATGACCCGATTTAATTTTTGCTAAGTCTAACAAATCATTGACTAAGCGCCCCATTCGCTCTGATTCATCTAAAATAACTTGCGCCAACTCTTGTTGGTCTTCTTTTGTTTCGGCTACACCATCAACAATGGCTTCACTATAACCTTGCAACAAAGAAATGGGTGTTCTAAGTTCGTGTGAGACGTTGGCCACGAATAATTCCCTAAGTTCATTAAGTTGGACTTCTTCTGTCACGTCACGGAGCAACACAACGACACCAATAACTTGATCTTTTTTCACAAGTGGTGAAAAAACCATCGCATAGTGCCGGCCATGTTTTACAACCGTGTGTTTAATTAAGTTGTTATCATCGCGTGCACGATCAATCAATGGTGAGAAGGCAGATGGAATGCTGGTTGGTTCAGCAGCATCATCATGAAATAGACACATCACGCGCTCTGCTTGATTATTCGATACGAGAATCGCTTTATCAACATTCACTGCCAACACACCATCACTCATCGCATTTAGTACATGATTAAATATTTGATTACGCTGGTCTAGTTGCACCATACGTTGATCGAGCTGCCTTGCCATGCGGTTGAAGCTTAATGCAAATTCACTTGTTAGTGTCGCTTCATTCTTGATGCGAGTTGAAAAGTCACCCTCGGCATAGGCTAAAGCTTGGACCCGAAACGGTCGGAGCGCTTTTTTAATCCGTCTCACATTGTACCAATGTACAACGACCATCACAAGGTAAAAAAATGTCAAAACGACAAGTGTCATGCGACGGAAAAAGCTAACATCCTCTAACATCGCTCCTTCTTTTTCCATTACGATCAGTGAATCAGATTCAGCATAAAGCCACTTTTCCCCTGAGTAAGAGAGTGTTGTTTCTGTTATTGGTGTCAGTTGTTGATAGACATCTGACGCTGGGTTCAGTATCAACAGACCATTTGGTAACGTCACAGAAGAGGCTACCGAGAAGTCAGCTGAAGCAAATCCCGTCAATTCACTTAGATGGTGCTTTGTAGCGATTGGTCTCACCACTGGTTCAAACCAAACAGCTACCGCAATAAACACGCTAAGCATTATCCCGATCCCTATTAACGCTGTTCTCGATAAGAAACGCGTAATCATTAGCGTTCATCTACTTCAAATTTATAACCAACACCCCAAACCGTCACAATCATTTGTGACGCTTCTTTTGAAATTTTACTTAATTTTTCTCTTAACCGTTTCACATGGGTATCAACAGTGCGTAAATCACCAAAAAACTCATATTTCCACACTTCTTTTAATAACTGTTCTCGGTCATACACACGTTCTTCATGGCTTGCTAAAAAGTACAATAATTCGTACTCTTTTGGTGTTAGGGTAAGTTCTTGATTTTTAACGGTCACTTTATGTGCGTCATGATCAATTCTCATATGTTCAAATTCAAGAATATTCTTTGTCGTCGTTTCGGTAATGGTTAGGTCAACATCGGGTGATCGTCTCAGTAAAGCTTTCACTCTAAGAACAACTTCTCTTGGACTAAATGGCTTCACAACATAATCATCCGCACCGGCTTCGAATCCTTCAATGCGATGATTTTCTTCCCCTTTTGCTGTTAGCATAATGACAGGTGTTGATTTTTCTTTTCTTAGTGCCTTACATACATCAATGCCATCCGTCTCGGGTAACATAAGATCGAGAATAATTAGCGCATAATCGTTTTCTAGCGCTAATGATAACCCTTCTTTTCCATCCGCTGCTTCTGTTGTTAAAAAGCCTTCACGACCTAAATACATTGTAATTAATTTACGAATGCGGTCTTCGTCTTCAATGACGAGTATTGTTTGTTGTGTATCCATCTTATTACCCCTTTCTTACATCTCCCAGCCCACTTCAACAGCTTTTCTCTCTTTATAAATGTTAAAGTATCTAAATAGCCAACATATCAGCCTTGATGCTTCTATTTGTGTTGATCAAGGGCGTGTGCACGCAATTGTTTCACTTCATGTGGTGTGAGCTCTCTAAAATCACCTGATGTCATCCCACGTAAACTAAGAAAACCATAACGTTCTCGTTTGAGCTTCATAACCGGATAATTTAGCGCTTCGAACATCCGTCTCACTTGTCTATTTTTTCCTTCATGCAAGGTCACTTCAATGATTGATTGCTGTTTCTCTTTATTAATTGAAATAATATTTGTATTCACCGCTTTTAGAACTTCGCCTTCTGACTTTATCCCGCGCTTAAATTGTTGTAATTCTGATTTTGTTGGGACACCTTTGATCTTTGCGACGTATACTTTATCCATTTCATAACTTGGGTGCATCATTAATTGCGCCAATTCCCCGTCATTGGTCAGCAATAGTAAACCTGATGTATCATAATCTAACCGTCCGACAGGATAAACGCGTTGTTCAACAAACGGCAGTAAATCCGTCACCACTTTTCTACCTTTATCATCACTGACAGCAGAAATAACACCACGTGGCTTATAGAGTAAATAGTAAACACGCGTTTCCTTTGTTAACTCCACACCATCCACTTCTACTCGGTCACTTGGTGTTACTTTAACACCGAGTGTCGTAACAGTCTCTCCGTTAACTTTAACGTGACCTTCTTCAATCATCGTTTCTGCTTTTCTTCTTGATGTGACACCACTATGTGCAATGACTTTTTGTAACCGTTCTTTATGTTGTTCCATATTTTCACCCTTCATCTTACCTGCATTTTTTTCGTATCTTGCTAGCATGCGTTGACCGACTTATCAGCCATCATTACATGCAACTTTAATCCTTATTATGTTCTATTCTCTCAAATTATCGCCCTATTCACAACTGTTTCATCACGAGAAACAGTTTTTTCTGTAAGTACTGAAGCCATTATACCACTAAATAGCAGCCACCTAACAGGTTAGGGCACATTAACAAGCGGTACCAGCTCGTTCAAACGCGATAATATTCTATTTTGCCGCTTCATCTTCAGGGTCTTTAAAAAACAAATCAAGTTCTTCATTGAAATCTAAATCATCAAGTTGATCCGTTAATGGTGGCAATTCTTCAATCGATTTTAAACCAAAATAGGTTAGAAATTCGACCGTTGTTTTATATAGATGCGGTCGACCGATGGTATCTTTTTTTCCTGCTTCTTCAATAAGTCCGCGTGACAATAAGGTTTGTACTGGTCGATCGCTTTTTACTCCACGCACTTCCTCTATTTCCAATCGGGTGAGCGGCTGATTGTAGGCAATGATAGCTAACGTCTCAAGACTCGCTTGTGATAACTTGTTTTTTTTATTACTCGTCACGAGTGATTGCAAGTAGTCTGCATGATCTTTTTTTGTCGTTAAATAGTAAGTTGCTTCTGCTTCAATTAACTGAAGGCCACGACGAGGTTCTTGATAGTCTGCTTGTAATTTTTTTAGTAATGCTAACGCTTCACTTTCGTCAATCTCAAGTATGGTTCTGACTTGTCTAATCGAAAGACCATCTGACCCTGAGACGAACAGTAAACTTTCTAAAATACCGGTTAATTGTTGATCATTCATCAGTTTGCCTCCATCGATAGAGTAGTAATTCATCAAAGGTTGTTTGTTGAACGCAGTAGATTTCCTTTTCTTTCATCAGTTCAAGCATAGCCATAAACGTGACGACCATGTGACTTTTGGATGGATAAGGGAATAAGGCATCAAAGGGGACACCATCTGGTCTTTCCTCTAAGACATTTAGCACCTGACTCATGCGTTTTCTAATGGGGACATCCATTTTTTCAATCGTTCTAGTCATCGGTTGCGTCCATTTTTTACGGTCAAATACTTTCTGCATGGCTTTTAACATATCATAAATTGATCCTGTTTGTTGATTGGCTACTGTTTTTTCACCCACGTCTACTTTTACCGGCGGTCGAGTATAGCTTTCTTTATGGTCTATTTGTCGTTCTTCCAAGTCACTCGCCACTTCTTTATATTTACGGTATTCAATCAAACGTTCAATAAGCGCTTCTTTTGGATCGTCGCCTTCACCATATTCAACTTCATCTTCTAATTCAGGATTAGGCAATAACATTGAACTTTTAATTTGTAGGAGTGTTGCCGCCATAACCAAATATTCACTAGCAATATTTAACTCTAACTCTTGCATCGTATGAATATAGTCCATATATTGCCGGGTAACTTCACTGACCGGTAATTCATACACATCAATTTCTAATTTATTAATCAAGTGCAGCAATAAATCGAGAGGCCCCTCAAATAAATCGGTTTCAACTTTATATACTTGTCGCATTGTGTCACCCCACCTTCTTCCTTGCTCACTGGTCTACTGTCATTCCCTCATTATGTATGTTTGTTCATTTGGTAATAGTTATAGTTAGACAGTAAAATACCACAGAACAGCCTGTGGTATTTTACATGTCTATTTACATTTACTTAAAAAGTCATCTGTTAGTTCGTTACCAACAACTTCATACGACTCATAGCGTTGACATAAGGCTTGTACCATTTGCTGGCCAATACCATTATCGCGATGCGAAGGGTTTACACTCACATGTTGAATAGTAATTTGTTTTTCTTCATCATCAACATGTACACCAATGGCCCCAATCATATCTTCAGCTTCTTTCCAAAGAAAGAGTACCTCCTGTTGATTTTCACTATAGTGTCTAATCGTTTCCTGAAGTTTTTTTACATCTTTCTCTTCAGGTGTGAACGATAATAATCCCATAGCGATTTTTTCCATTGTTTTTTTAAACCGTATTAACATAATAACTCCTTACTAGACCTTTAGGTCTTTAACGTCTATGTGGACGATTCATTCATTAAACTTCTTCTACAACAACAGTCTCCATTACGTCACCTTGTTTAATACGTAAAACAACATCCATTCCTTCAGTCACCTGACCAAAGACCGTGTGAACACCATCTAAATGTGGTTGTGGTTCGTGAACTAAGAAGAACTGGCTACCGCCGGTATCTTTTCCAGCATGTGCCATTGATAATGAACCAGCTTCGTGTTTGTGTGGATTGCCTTCTGTTTCACATTTAATCGTGTAACCAGGTCCACCCATTCCTGTCCCTGTTGGATCGCCACCTTGCGCGACAAATCCAGGAATCACGCGGTGGAAAATCACACCATCATAAAAACCTTTCTTTGCAAGTGTTTCGAAGTTTTCCACTGTTTTTGGTGCTGCCTCTTCAAATAAATCAATGATGATTTTTTCACCATTTTCAAACGTAATCGTTGCTTGTTTAGTCATGTACATATCCTCCATTATTCGTATGATAAATCATTTTGTATCACATCTGCATACGTTTCTCGTTTTACCACTAAAGTTGCTTCCTCATTCTCAACAAAAACGACTGCTGGTTTAGCAAAGCGATTATAGTGACTTGCCATTGAGTAACCGTACGCACCTGTACTAAATACAGCTAGTATATCACCTGGTGTAACTTCTGGCAATAAAGTATCATAAATCAGCATATCACCCGACTCACAACATTTACCGGCGATTGAACACGGATACGTTTTAGGTGCTCGAGCTTTATTTGCAATAATCGCCTCATATTTTGCTTGATAAAGAGCCGGTCTAATATTATCCGTCATCCCTCCATCAACGGACACATAATTTCTCATGTTAGGAATTTCTTTCTTCGATCCTATTTCATAGAGGGTAATCGCTGTATCTCCTACAATCGCTCGTCCAGGTTCAATCCAAATCTCAGGCAGACTTAAACCATGCGTATCCGCTTCTTCTGTCACTTCTTTAACAAGAGCTAAAACATAGTCATCAAGCGGGAGTGGTTTATCTTCATCGGTGTAGCGGATACCAAAACCCCCACCCAGATTGAGAACCGTTGCTTCAAATCCGTCTTGTTTATACCAATCAGCTAACACTTCGTATAACCGTTTAATTGCCATGATAAAGCCATCTGTTTCAAAGATTTGTGAACCGATGTGGCAGTGCAAGCCTTTTAAGTGTAATTGATCGATTTGTTGAATCTGATCGTACGCCTGTTTTGCTTGGTTTTTTAAATCAAAACCAAACTTTGAATCCTCATTCCCGGTTAAAATATAATCATGAGTATGGGCTTCAATGCCTGGTGTCACACGAATCAATACATCCATCGTCCCGTTATAATCTTTTAATAGTTCTTTTAGTAACGTAATATCATGAAAATTATCAACCACAATACATCCAATGTGTTGATCTAGTGCCATCTTGAGCTCCTCACGACTTTTATTATTACCGTGTAAGTGTATCTTTTCCATTGGAAAGTCTGCCTTCATTGCGGTATACAACTCACCTTGTGAGACAACATCCAAACTTAAACCTTCTTGTTTAGCTACTTGTAACATGGCTACAGAACTAAATGCTTTACTCGCATAAGCAACTTGTGCTTTAACGCCCGCCTTCTTAAAACCTTCCACAAAAGCTCTGGCGTTCTTCCGGACTTTCTCAACATTATAAACAAATAAAGGCGTTTGAAACGTTTCTGCTAGTTCTACTACGTCACGTTCCGCAAACACCATATGTCCTTTTCCATTCACCTCTGTCAATTCACTCACCCATCTGCCCCCTCTAGTCGAAACCGTTGACGAAACACTCGTCAAACTTTCTTAGAATAGCATTAATTTATCATATATAAGAGGACTAATCAATAAAAAGCATGGGCATGATGATGTCATCCCCTTCCTCAAACATTCGTGAGAATGTTAGGTGGGGGTAGTTCAATAATTGAATATACCTTTTTATTATGCTCTTGGATGATAGGTTTGGTAGACGGATTGTAAGCGCGCTTTTGTGACGTGTGTATAAATTTGTGTCGTTGAAATATCGCTGTGACCTAACATTTCTTGAACGGCTCTTAAATCAGCGCCATGTTCTAATAAATGTGTCGCAAATGAGTGGCGCAATTTATGAGGTGAGATTTCCTTTTTAATACCGACATCTTTAGCGCGTTGTTTAATTAGCTTAAAAAAACCTTGACGTGACAGTGGATTACCATGGTGATTAACAAATAACGTTGCATGCTGTTTTGTTTTCATGAGAACTTGACGCCCATCCGCGAGATAATCATTCACGGCTTCAGTTGCGACTTCGCCTAAGGGTATGATCCGTTCTTTATTCCCTTTTCCTATTAAACGTATAAAGCCAATATCTAAGTGTAAATCATTGAGTGTCAAACCGACACATTCCGATACACGTAAGCCTGTAGCATACATGACTTCAAGCATCGCTTTCGTACGAGACTCAAGCGGAGTCTTTACCTCAATATCTAATAGTTGTTCCACTTCACTCTCCGATAGTACTTCAGGCAGGACTTGACGCTTTTTAGGTGTTTCAATATGTAAGCTAGCATCATGTGTTGTACGATGTTCTCGCTTTAAAAACTGATGAAACAGTCGTAAAGTTGACAGGACTCGTTGAATCGTTGCTTCACTTTTTCCAGTATCTTTTAAGTTATATAAATACTTTAATACACTATCTCGCGAGACATCCTCCCATTGTTTAATTTGTTCTATTTTTAAAAAGCTTTCATATTGTTTTAAGTCACGCTGATAAGATTCAATTGTATTCTCACTTAATCCGCGTTCTATTTTAATATATTGAATAAAATCTTGACGTTCATCTATCATGGGGTTTTCCCTCTTTCCTCTGTATAAATACCAAACAAAAGTATAACAAAAAATCACAGGGATCCTGTGATTTAATTAGCTTCATTATTATTTTGTTGGCACTTGCGACATATTCCGTGAAACGTTAAGCGGTGGTCTTTGACTTGAAATTGCCACTGATTTTCTACTTTTTTCTCAACATCTTCAAGTAAGTCTTCGACAATTTCTTCCACCGTCCCACACTCCATGCAAACTAAATGATGATGAAAATGGGCCGCGCCTTCTTTACGTAAATCATAACGAGAGACACCATCACCAAAGTTAATTTTATCAACAATCTTAAGTTCTGATAGTAATTCAAGCGTACGGTAAACCGTTGCCAAGCCGATTTCAGGCGCTTTCTCTTTAACAAGTAAGTAAATATCCTCAGCACTTAAATGGTCTTCTTCTCTTTCAAGTAGGACACGTACAGTCGCTTCCCGTTGAGGGGTTAATTTATAACTTTCAGCATGTAATTGTTTTTTAATACGTTCAATACGATGTTCCATCACGGAAACCTCCCTACATTCTCAATTATAGTCAGCGCATAGACGTCTGTCAATTAAAATGATTATCAAGTGTAAATGATTATCAATAACCAATATTGTCATCGACACCTGCTAAAAAAACACGAGAATGTGCGATGAATGGAACATCTCTATCTAGGACTAAAACACTTAACTTCTCATGACCAAAACAACGGTGAGAAGATGACTCTTATAAGGCTCGCCTTCTTAAGGCTATGAAATCAACGACTGATCCATCTTTTAGTCTTCCAATTCATAAAAGGAATATTAAAACTTAAAAACCACGCAACTTTAAATACTGCAGTGCGTACATTGTCTTCAAATCATGAATCCGCTCATCTTTGACAAGCTGATCAAGCTCAGCCATCGTATAGGATTGACACTCTAAGAACTCATCCTCATCTAGCGCTTTTTCCTCTGTAATAGGAACTAATTGATCGGTATAATATAAATAAATACGTTCATCACAAAAGCCTGGTGTCGTATAAAACGATGTGACATACTCTAATTGATCCGTCGTAAAGCCCGTTTCTTCTTCTAATTCTCTTACTGCCGTCACCTCAGGTGCTTCACCTGGCTCTAGCTTACCTGCGGGTACTTCTACTATTGCTTTTTCAAGCGGTTTACGATATTGTTCAACCATCAAAAAACGTCTATCTTCTGTTACCGCAATTACTGCAACCGCACCTTGATGTTTAACAAGCTCACGGATCGATATTTCACCGTTAGGTAATAAGACGTCATCCACACTAACCTTGATGATCTTACCATCAAATATTTCTTTTGACTGGATTGTTTTTTCTTCAAACTTACTCATGTTTAGCCCTCCTATGTATGTTTTGTTTTATCTTAGCTTTACTGTATTGAATTATTTATATTTATGCCAGTCCATCTCACTCTCACTTAGCAATTGTTCAAATGTTTTATTTTTTTCATGCTCAACCATGGCTTGTCGTTTGGCTTGTTTTTGCTCCTCAATTTTAGTTGCCTCATCTTTTAATAGTTTTGCCTTCATCTGTTCTAGTAAATCGATTTCTTTTTTACCGAAACGTTCTTCCGCCTCTTGTTTCATCTTTTTCATTTCACGTTTACGCATGACATACATCCTCCTCTCTCACATGATGTTTTTATTATACTATTTCTTATTAAAGGCACCTTGCATAATGAATTCTAATGTGCGGGGAAATATAGCATGCAGTTTACTGCCGATACTCATCCAAAGTGGCAAATTCAGCTCCCGTTTATTCGTATACAGTAACTGATCAATTTTAGTTGCGACTTTTTCTGGTGTCAGCATTATTTTTTCAACCGCTTGTTCATAGTACCCTGATTCATCCGCCGTTTTAAAAAAAGACGTCTTCATTGGTCCGAGATTAACTGTTGTGACCGCAACATTGGTCGCTTTCAACTCAAGTCTTAGTGCATTAGAGTAACCAATGACCGCATGTTTGGTTGCCGCATAACTGGTTGCTTTAGGTGTCGCTATTTTACCTGCAAGCGAGCCAATATTAATAATATGTGTCTTATTAGTTTGTTTAATCAATCCAGGAATAAGTAAGCAATTCAGTTCCATCATCGCTAATACATTTAACTGAAACATGTTGGTGGTCGTTGCTCTTAAAGTCTCCGTCGCAAATTCAAACAGACCAAAACCTGCGTTATTAATGATCGCATCTACTGAACCCACGTCTGTTAATATTGTCTGAACGAGCGATTCAAGTTTTTCTATTTCAGTTAAATCGACCGTGTAGGTAAAGACAGTTACTCCTTGGGCCTTTAAATCGCGAGCTAACTCTAGAAGTAAATCTTCACTTCTCCCAATTAAAATAAGCGTGCGATTTTTTCTTGCCAGCTGATAACTTAATGCTCGGCCTAACCCTTTTGTCGCACCGGTAATTAAAATCGTATCTTTTTTCATCATCGCTCTCCTTTTTACTGTTTTCTCTCCCCTTATTATGCTACGATTTAAAAGAGACTGCAAACAAAAGTTGAGGTGAGATTTTTGACAGTGATTTATGCGCATCGAGGAGCAAGTAAGTATGCACCTGAAAATACACTCGCAAGTTTTAATAAGGCGATAGCATTAGAGGCTGGTGGGATTGAGACTGACGTTCAATTAACGAAAGACCATGCGGTTGTGGTGATTCATGACCCGACCATTGACCGAACAACAGCCGGTCGCGGAAAGATTAAAGATTACACATTACAAGAACTCGTAGCACTTCCCAATGGCAAATGGTTTGACCCTACCTTTAGCGATGATAAAATTATATCGTTAAAAGCTCTGCTTGATTGGTGGAAAACGACAACGATTTATTTAAATATTGAATTAAAAAGTCATCGTTACAACGATCGTGGTCTCGTTGAAGAAACCGTTAAACAATTAAATACCCTCAAACATTTAGAAACATTAACGTTGTCTAGTTTTAATGCCTTGTATTTAAAACAAGTCAAAGCATTAAATCCCAACATCACGACCGGTTTCCTAACGAAAAAGCAACTGAGTGAACGGACGTTAAGAAAGCACCTGGACTATATTGATGGAATCCACTTACATTATAAAGCTTTTACGACCGACTACTTAAAACGCGTGCATGGCTTAGGGCTCTATTTATATCTATATACCGTTAATGATGACGTCTTATTTAATGACTATTTACAAACAGATGTTGACGGGATTATTACCGATGACCCAACCCTTAGATCCTCACTAGGTATTGACGACTAAACCTGGCTATTTATAAAGCTACTTTCCATATACTTTATACTCAAAATAATAAAGGAGCGATTTCCTATGGCAAAATTATTCGAACCCTTAACAATTAAAAATATCACTTTAAAAAATCGCATCGTGATGTCACCGATGTGTATGTTTTCTGTTAAAAAAGAAGACGGGCTAGTGACCCCATTTCACATCACACACTATGAGTCACGTGCGGTTGGCGGGACAGGACTGGTGATGATTGAAGCGACAGCCATCGAACCACGTGGACGGATTCAACCGACAGACCTTGGGATTTGGTCGGATGAGCATATCGACGGGTTACACACATTAACCGATCGGATTCATGCTCACGGGGCTCACGCGGCGATTCAACTCGGTCATGCGGGTAATAAAGCAAAAACAACGGACACCCCCATTGCACCATCAAGTGAGGAACCGGCCATTACTGCGATGACACCAACAATGATTGACCAGTTGATAGATCAATTTAAAGTCGCTGCTATCCGCGCGAGAAAAGCAGGCTTTGATATTATCGAATTACATGCCGCGCACGGCTACTTATTAAATCAATTTCTATCACCGCTGTCCAATAAACGAACAGACCTATACGGTGGTACAAAAGAAAATCGTTACCGCATCGTCCAACAAGTCATTGATGCCGTAAAATCTGTCTTTCATGGCCCTATATTTGTTAGAATTTCTGCGGACGAATATCATGAGGATGGAAATACTGCCGAAGATTTCATTTACTTCAGTCAAGAAATGAAAGACCAAGGTGTTGATTTAATTGATGTTTCTACCGGTGGCCTTGTCAACGCAGCCATTAATGTCTTTCCTGGCTATCAAGTATCTCACGCTGAGATGATTAAACAAGGCGCAAACATCCTAACCGGTGCGGTTGGTATGATTACTGAAGCTAAACATGCCGAGGAAATTTTAAATAATAATCGGGCGGACCTCATTTTCATTGGCCGTGAACTATTGCGAAACCCTTACTGGCCAAGAGCCGCAAGCGAGGCGCTAGATGTTAACATAGACGCTCCAACGGCCTATAAGCGAGGCTGGACGTGATGCATGTTACTTTTTTAGGAACAGGTTCGGGTCTTCCTTCTAATACACGTAATGTATCAAGCTTAGCGCTTGATGTAACGGAAAAAGGAGAAGGGGTGTGGTTATTTGATTGCGGGGAAGCGACGCAACATCAAATTCTGAAAACACCGATTAAACCACGTAAAATAAGCAAAATTTTTATCACACATTTACACGGGGATCATATCTATGGGTTGCCAGGATTGTTATCAAGTCGCGCCTTCTTAGATGGCACGACACCCGTTGACATCTACGCACCTAAAGGGCTTCAAACCTTTATTGAAACGGCCTTTGAAATTAGCGGGACCCATTTACCTTATCGTCTTTATTATCACGATTTAGTTGACGGTGCCGTCTTTAGGTCAACGAACTTTGACATACACGTTAAAGAGTTGAATCATGGTCCTATTTCTTTCGGATTTAATGTGTCAGAACATAATCAACTGGGAGAATTGAACGTTCAGAAGTTACAAGCGCTTGGGCTTAAACCCTCACCACTTTATCAACAAATCAAAGCCCAACCAAATACAACGTTACCTGATGGTCGCATCATTCACAGAGAGGATGTTGTCGGCCCTGACAAACAAGGACGTGTCATCAGTATTCTTGGTGACACAGGTCCGGTCGAAGATTTGGTTGATTTTATCAAAGATAGTCAGTTGCTTATCCATGAAGGAACGTACGAACAAGCTCTTGTTAATCTTGCCAGAAGTCACGCCCACAGTACAATTGATGAGGCATGTGAACTTGCTAAGTTAGGTAACGTCGATCAACTCATTATTAACCACTTGTCTCAGCGTTATGACCCGCATCAATTAAACGGCTTATTAGCAGAAGCTCAAAAGGTTTTTAATCAAACGGTCTTTGCCTATGACTTTATGACTTACACGGTCAAAAGACGATCTTAAGACAAATAACCACTCAGTTATATACAGCTGAGTGCTTATTTGTCTTGTCGGTAATCGTCTAAGAAATCTTTTTGAAAACTAGTCGTCGGTTGATCTAACTCATTTGATTTATTCGTACGAGCCGTTTTCTCAGCCACACGTTCAAATGGGTTGTACCCATACTTATTTGTCAGCTGTTGAATTGTTGATGCTAATTGTTCATTTTTCAAATGGTCTTGATAATGAAACAAGTCTAGTTGTTCATAATAATACTTTTTTTCAATCAATCCTTGAACGGTGACACCAAGTAACCGAATCGGATCTGAGTTCCAATGCATTTCGAACAGTTGCGTCGCTAGCCCATAAATATCTTCAGCTTGTTCAATCGGCCGATGAACGGTGACACTTCGGGTAATTGTTTTACGATCATAATAACGAATCATCAATTGAACGGTCTCACCAATGTAGGCTTTTCGCTTAAGTCGGGTCGAGACTTTATTTGATAATTTACGAATCAACGACAACAAGATGGTTTCATCCGTTGTGTCTTGTCTTAATGTTTCTGAATTCCCAACACTTTTAAAATCAAACACACTATCGGGATCGACGGGACGACGATCTTCACCATTGGCCCGTTGAATTAGCCGAACGCCATTAATACCGAGGACGCGCTTTAAAACGACCTCATCAGCCTTAGCTAAGTCACCAATTGTGTAAATCTCTATTTGATTAAGCTTTTCTTTTGTTTTAGCGCCGACCCCATGCATTTCACCAACATCTAACGGCCACAACACACGAGCGAGCTCTCTTTTTCTAAGCACAGTAATGCCGAGAGGTTTTTTCATGTCTGAAGCCATCTTGGCTAGAAATTTATTCGGAGCAATGCCGATACTACAAGGTAAATCCAATTCATTTAACAGCCTTTGTTGTAATTTTCGAGCAATCTCTAGCGGGCTACCTTGAGCCCCGCAGTCAGTAATGTCTAAGTACCCTTCATCTATAGAGACAGGCTCTATTTTCTCGGTGATATCTGCCATAATTTTAAACATCGCCTTGGATGCTTCACGGTAGCGTTCAAAGTTAGGCTTTAAAACGAGGAGTTCAGGACAGAGCTTCTTTGCTTGAAATAGTGGCATCGTTGTCTTTACGCCCTTGGCTCTTGCTTCGTAACTACTTGTTACGATAATACCACGACGTTCTTCGGGATTTCCAGCAATCGCAAGTGGTTTGCCTTTTAGCGATGGATTATACGCCATTTCAACTGAAGCATAAAAACTATTCATATCGACATGAAAAATAACCCGGCCTTTTTTAGGATAATAACTCACGCTTTCGCCCCCTCTCATAAGAACAATCGTTCTACTTTATCGTACCACAAGTAAAGAACAAAAGGGAATCGATGTGTTTATGATCTTAAAAAATTAAAAACCACATCCGATTTAACGGATGTGGTTAGCCAACTTACGCTTCTTTTGCGACCGTTTTAATAATGTGAACGACAAGTTCAGAAATTTTAACAAGTTCTTGAATTGGCATCGCTTCACTCGTTGTATGAATATCGCTATAGCCAACAGCCAAGTTAACAGTTGGAATCCCGAAGCCCGAAATAATATTGGCATCACTGCCTCCACCGCTCGTTTTCACAACAAACTCACGGTCGATCTGTCCAATTGCTGATTTAGCTATTTGAACTACTTGATCTGACTCATCACGCTTGAAGCCTGGATACATGTAAGTTGTCTCCACTTCAGCACGTCCGCCCATATCAGCGGCAACCGTTTCAAAAGCTTTAACCATCTGTTTTGCTTGTTGTTCAACTTTATCAGGATCAAGTGAACGTGCTTCAGCTAATACTTCAACATAATCACAGACAATATTTGTTTTATCGCCACCTGAGAAACGTCCGATATTTGCCGTTGTTTCATCATCAATTCGACCAAGAGGCATGCGACTAATTGCTTTTGATGCCAGTGTAATCGCTGATACACCTTTTTCTGGGGCCACTCCTGCATGAGCCGTTTTCCCATGTAGTTTAGCAAATACTTTTACTTGTGTTGGTGCTGCCACAATCACGTCACCAACCGGTCCGTCACTATCAAGTGCATAGCCAAAATCAGCATGGATCATGTCTTTATTCAAAGCTTTTGCGCCAACAAGACCGGACTCTTCACCAACTGTAATGACAAACTGAATGTCACCATGGGCTATGTTTTGTTCTTTTAAAACCCGGATTGCTTCAAAGATAGCGGCTAGACCTGTTTTGTCATCAGCACCAAGGATCGTTGATCCGTCCGATTTAATCACGTCATTTTCAATTAAAGGTTTTACACCTTTACCAGGTACTACCGTGTCCATATGTGACGTGAAATAAATCGTCGGGACATCTAATTGTCCTCTTAATGTGCAGATTAAGTTATTTGCGCCAAATCCTGTCGCTTCTTTAGCCCCGTCTTCTTCTACTTCAACACCTAGTGATTCGAATAAGGCTTTTAATCTGGTTTGAATTGTCCCTTCATGTCCCGTTTCTGAATCAATCTGAACGAGGGTAAGAAATTCATCTACAATGCGTTGCTCATTAATCATTTTGTCAATTCCCTTCAGTTTCAATTTTTCTCCTTCTACGTTACTCCATCGGTTGTGATTTTGTCAATGACACTAATGCCATGAACGTATGACACATCCGTAAAAAACAATCACTTACTAAAACGCTTCACTACTTGGTGAAGTTTTACTTGTATCTTTTCAGGATTCGCGCTAAAATAACCATAGATATTATTTTGAAAGACTATTTAAGTCGAAATAATCTTAAAATTATTCATTGATTTTAAAACTTATATCATGCTTGGAGGTTTACAAATGACAAAACAGACAAAAAAAACATCACACGAACAAACAAGAAAGCCCTCAAAACGTGAACGTCGTCAAAAAATCATTGTATACGTCATGATTATTGCGATGGTCAGTACATTGCTAACGTCTGGTTTAACTTTTATTTTATAATGTCACCATTAACAAACGTCAGGCCCATCACAGGACCTGACGTTTTTTTATAACCTTTATATCAGTCTAGCACATCTTTGACGGTTTGATTTTTAATCGCAAGATAGTGATCAATTTCATTCAGTAACTGAAATAAATCCGCACGGATTTCGAACTCTTCACGGGTTTTTGGTAAATCTTGCTTTTCAAAGCGTTCAAGCAATTCATCAACATAGTTAATATGATATTCGACTGAATTTTCCGGATAAATAGCATCCGCTAAATCATCAAATAAATCCGCAATCAGTTTCGCTTGCTTCACTGAAACCATTTGCGGCCTTATTACTTTATGCATTCGCTCCAACGAGTGGCGTTGAATGTCACGCATTGAAAAATAACGGCGCAGGTAACTGGTACTCTTTGAAAAGCTATTTTCTAAATCTCGTCGGACGAGATCATCAGCTTCTTTTAATACCTTCTTAGTATCTTCAAGCACAGCGGTATTGACCATGGTGCTTTCCCCTCTTAAATATGAGGCAATACTGCGGAAAAACGTTTGATAGTTAGCTTCAACATCTTTACGCAGCTCAATAAATAAATTATCTAAGTTTGGCATATAAAGATTTAATAAGAGCGCCACGCCAATACCGATAAACATAATCAGTGATTCATTGATCACAATCTCTAGATCAACCCGTCTAGCAGCATAAAAATGAAACAATATAACGAGACTCGTCACAATTCCCGGCGTAATATGGAATTTATTCGTAACTGGAATAAAAAGTAACAACAGCAAACCAATCGTTAATGGTGAATAACCAATCCATTCAAAAATAACATAAGCATACACCATTGATAATAATCCGGCTGCGATCCGGTGCCAAGCAGTTAGAAACGATTGTTTCCGTGTTGGTTGTATGCAAAGTACAGCAATAATTCCTGCTGAACCGTAACTATTTAAATGTAACATCTCCGCAATCCATACAGCCGCGGGCGCCGCAATGGCTGTTTTTAGGGTACGATAGCCAATTTGCATCCCCTCACCTCTTTCTCTTATTCTTTATCTATATATCCGTATATTATACCTTAATCCCCTAGCTTTTTCATATCAAAAAGGCCCAAGCAGTTTTTGCTTGAGCCCATCATTTATAATCTGAACCGGTAAAGCTGTTCTTTTAATCTGATTGATAAACGTTCAAGCGTACTTGCTTGTTGGTCTAACTCATCAACCGCACGTTTTTGTTCTTCAATTGTTGCGGTTGTTTCCTCGATGCTTGCGGAAGACTCTTCACTAATATTTGCAACTTCCTTAACATTTCCATGAATCGCCAAACTACTGCTATCCACCTGCTGTAATTGTGCCTTCATTTGATCAATAACATCATTTAATGCCGTGACTTGGTCATTGATTGTTGTGAAATTCGTTTTTGATTTCGTTAATTCTGTCATACCTCGTCCGGTTTCTTTGACAGTTTCTTTTAGTGCATGATTGACAAAGTGTGATTCATCATTCATTTCAACGATAACCGTTTCAATATCTACCGCTGCTTTTGACACTTGTTCAGCAAGTTTTCTAATTTCATTAGCAACAACCGCAAAGCCTTTACCTGCTTCACCGGCACGTGCAGACTCAATTGCCGCATTTAAAGCAAGCAGATTGGTTTGTTCGGTTATGTCGTTAATAACGGACGTTAAATCAACAACCGCTTGTGTTTTTGCTTCTAGTGACTGCATGCGACTATTCGCTGTTTCAACATCTTGGTTAATGCGCTTCATCTGTTTAAATGCATGATCCATCTGTGATAAGCCATTAGTAGATGACTGTTTAACTTCCTCTGAGAATTGTTTAAGTTGATCAGATTGAGTAAGCATCATGCCCGTTTCTTTTGTTAGTGTTTCGGTATAGAGGGCAATATCATTTGTTAATTGCGCTTGTTGTTCTGCGCCTTCAGCAATTGAGGTCATTACATCATTAAGTTGAGTCGTTCCTTCTGTTAAAGCACGGCTTTCTAATGATAATTGTTTTGATTCACCATCTAAACGATCGGCTTCTTTCGTTGTTGTTTTCACAAAATCTCGTAAGTTAATGACCATCGTTGAAATACTAGCTGCAAGCGTACCCACTTCGCCTGTCGCCTTTGTATCAACTGTTTGATTTAACTCACCATCAGCAACTCTTTCAGCAGTTTCAGCTAATGTAATAATTGGTTTAGCTAATGAGTGAGCCAATAACAAGGCCGTTAAAATGACAGCTAGTAAGGTGACGCCTGCGACAATTAGAATAATTTGGCGTAAACTTGCAACCGGTGCTAAAGCAAGACTAGTAGGTTCTGAAACAATCAAGACCCAATCGTTGCCTTGATAGTTTTGATAGCCACTGCTTTTACTAAAACCAATTAAACTATCAATCCCGGCACTAGAATTGGTATGTATACTCGCAACTTCTCCTCGTTCAAGGTCATTGATCTGTTTGAATAATGTGGAATTCGAATCAAGTGAAGACATTTCTTCTTCGTCTTCCACCGAGGCACTCGTCGTTGTGTCTGCCAGTTGTTTCCCTGCTTGATTCACTAATTCAACCGTCACATTTTCGCTTGCAATCTGATTAACTTCATCCCAAATATAACGAATCGGGAATGCTCCGCGCAAGACACCACTATTCGACATTGGATAATAGATATAAATCACTTGTTCACTTAAGGCAGCATCGTACAAAGCTTCTGAGACTGCTACTTCTCCAGACAGGGCCAACTCTAATGCAGGTAGTGAACTGACCGATTCTTGTGACGTATCCATTATCACCTTTCCACTGGCATCAAACACCGTGAGACGTTCAAAATAGCCTTCCTCACGAAGCGCTGATGTTAAATTCTTAGCTTCATCTGAGCTTGATATGAGACGTTGCTGCAGCACATTTAAATCGTATGTACGTTCATACATAAAGCGATCTAATTTCTCCATATGTATTTCAGCTGTTGTTTCGACTTTTTCACTTACTTCATCCGTCAAAGCGTTAGATGCTAATAAGTAAACAAGTCCCCCAATAGCAAAGATCGCTACTAGCGAAACAATACTAAATGCCACAGTTAATCGTTGCCTAATCCCTCTTTTTGTTTTTGTTGTTGTATTTAAATGTTCTTTTGATGCTGTCTTCTTAATTTTCTTCGACATACACCCACCCCTTTCATGTGAAATATTACACAATTATACATGAATTTACACAAACATTAAATACTTTTTATACATTTTTTAATATAAATATATCTAACGGGTACTTATTTGTTGTTGGCTATCCTCTCAAACTTTTTATACCAACCTACTTGAGTCTCTATTTATGCTATGACGATGGTCGATGCATAATGAAACAGCTAACTTATATTCCTATAATTAACAGTAATTATTTTTACATTTATAGGTATATGTGCTATATTTAACACATTCATATACCCAAATCACACCACCACATTTTTAAAATGATTAAAAAAGGAGAGGAACTATTTTGAAAAAGGCTAAAATCCACCCATTGACGATAGTATCCTTAATCATAAGTGCCATCGCAATGGTGACGTATGCTTATAATCAATTTAACAATCATAAGCTAACTCATGGTTTCATATTGATAGTTTTAGCTATTTTACTTTCCGCCTTAGCTTTTTCAGGTATGATCATCAATCATAAGCGGCAATAGATTAAAATAAAACCCCCATGTCTTCCTCTGATACCATAAATTGAACTTTATAGTATTGAGGGATATTATTATGACTCTAAAACACAGATAAAATCTGTACTTTTACAACAATTATAAAACCAACTACTTATCATATCTATAATCTCTGGGTAAACTGTTGGTAGATGAGAATCGGAGGTGGACCGTGTACAATATTTTGTGTAAACGACCGTTGACTCATTTTTGAGCATAGAAAAAAGAAGCCTCTTTTTGTAGAATAGCGTTACCAAACAACATTCGCAGAAAAGAGGGCTTCCTATGAGTCTTATGATGCCAAAGGCATCAACTCAGGTAATTCTCGTAATGACGTAAATTCAATACAGAATTTGGTGAATTGTCTATTCGAATTCCATGTGATCGTAATGGTTTCTTTGAACAACAGACCGTTTCTTTCTATAAGCGTAATAACGAATCGCTCGAAGAGGTTGTGAGCCATCTATATAAAATAGGGGTGGCCACATCAGAAATCGCTGATCTCATGGAAAAAATGTATGGGCATCACTATTCTAAACAAAACATTTCTAACTTCACTAAGATGATTATAACTGATATTGAAGCCTATAAATCTAGCCCTCTAAACAATCGAAATGTCTGCGCTTATAATTCAGCATACACAACCAAAAAACGAGTGCGTTAAGCTGTCATAAGATTTATCTTTTGACACACCAATATTATAAATCTCTCGATACGGACTTGATATCAACTCAGTTTGTTTTTGAATCATTTCAGCCAGTGCTAATCATTGATTCTTCTATTTTAGTGGAAAAACCGGATCCCCATACTTAAATGAGGGATCCGGTTTTTTGGAATTTTTTTCAGTGATTTCAAAACAACTAACGCTCTGTGGTTAAACGACCATATATATGCATAGTTACGCTAATAAATCGGCGTTGTGTCACCTGAGATGTTCTCAAGAATTCCTTTGACATGTGACATAAACCGTCCACATATGACGCCATCTAACACCCGGTGGTCAAGTGAGAGACATAAATTTACCATATCACGTGCAGCAATCATATCATCAATAATCACCGGTCGCTTAACAATCGATTCCACTTGCAAAATGGCTGCTTGGGGATAATTGATAACGCCCATAGATTGTACCGAACCAAAGGTGCCGGTATTGTTTACGGTAAATGTACCACCGGTCATGTCTTCGTTCGTTAACTGGCCGTGTTTTGCTTTATGCGCGAGTACATGAACATCTTTTGCGATGCCTTTAATACTTTTCTCATCGACATTCTTAATAACCGGTACATACAGTTCAGTTTCATTGCCAACCGCAATCGATAAATTAATATCTTTATGCTGGACAATCGTGTCCCCTTGCCAAGAACTATTCAGTTCTGGGAACTTTTTTAATGCTTTAGCAACCGCATTTAAAAAGAAAGAAAAGTACGATAAGTTATAACCTTCTTGTTCTTTAAATTTCGTTTTTTCGGCATTACGATAGTTGACTAAATTGGTTACATCAACTTCAATCATCATCCAAGCGTGTGGAATTTCCGAGGTTGCCCGGACCATATTTTCAGCAATCGACTTTCGAATCCCCGTCACCGGAATTTCACGATCACCTTTAAATTCTGGGTGGGGTGATTGTTTGTTGGCTATCCTTTTTGCATGGACTTGTTCCGGCTGAGATAGACTTATATCTTTTTGTTTGTCAGTTGACGTTGGTGATGGTTTTTCTATAAACATTTCAACGTCTTTTCTTGTAATTCGCCCATTTAAGCCTGTCCCTGTGATAGCACTAAGATCAACACCGTGTTCACTTGCTAAACTTAAAACTTTCGGTGAATAGCGTTTCTTCATCGATTGCTTTTCACTTACAACCGCTTGTTCTTTTTTTCTGGCTGTCTCTTCTACTTTAGCCGCTTCAATTTCTTCAACCTCAATATGACAGATCGGCGTCCCAACAGCAACGGTTTCATCTTCAGTTACGAGACACTCTTTAATTATGCCTTTAAAACTTGAAGGCACTTCGGCGTTGACTTTATCAGTCATCACGTCAACGAGCGGTTGGTAGATGTCGACAGTATCACCAGCAGAGACAAGCCATTGACTAATTGTACCTTCTGTCACACTTTCACCAAGCTGTGGCATATTCATTGTTTTTAGCGTCATGATTGTTTCCCTCCTCTATTAATACATGGCGACTTCTAGCATTTTTTCATATACTTTGTCTTCACTGACCATAAATGCTTTCTCAAGTGGAGGAGCATAAGGCATCGCTGGCACATTTGGTGCCGCAAGTCTAAAAATGGGTGCATCAAGGTCAAATAGACAGTGTTCACCGATGATCGCTGATACCTCACTAATAATACTGCCCTCTTTGTTGTCCTCAGTTATTAGTAAGACCTTTCCAGTCTTTTTAGCTGCCTCAATAATGGCTTGTTCATCTAGCGGATAAACAGTACGTAGATCAAGTAGCTCAACCGTATGACCTTTTTCTGTTAACTTCTCAGCTGCCTTTTTACTAAACTCAACACAAAGGCCATAGGTAATGACTGTTAAATCATCGCCTTTTCTCACAGTATTAGCTTTACCAATCTCGATTAAGACTTCTTCATCTGGAAGATCTTCTTTTAATAAACGGTACGCTTTTTTATGTTCCAAATACAGGACCGGATCTGGGTCTCTAATAGCCGCTTTTAATAAGCCAAGGGCATCCTTCGGTGAAGATGGCATGACTATTTTAAGACCTGGTTGTGAAGCAAATAAAGCTTCAAGCGACTGAGAATGATACAATGCGCCGTGGACTCCGCCACCATATGGCGCTCGAATGGTGATCGGACAACTCCAATCGTTATTAGAACGGTAGCGCATTTTTGCTGCTTCTGACACAATTTGATTAACCGCTGGTAAAATAAAATCAACAAATTGAATTTCAGCAATAGGTTTCATACCATACATACTAGCTCCAATACCAACCCCTACAATTGCTGATTCAGCAAGAGGGGTATCAATAACCCTTGTTTGTCCAAACGCTTCATATAGGCCTTCACTAGCTCGAAAAACACCACCGCGTTTACCTACATCTTCTCCTAATAAAAATACATCGTCATCACGGCGCATTTCCTCTTTCATCGCACGGTTGATTGCTTCTATATAAGACATCACTGTCATATTATCCCCTCCTATTGGTGATACACACCATCAAATAATGTTGCTTCATCGGCATACGGTGCCTCATCAGCATAGGTTGTAGCTTCATCGATTAAATCCTTAATTTTCGATTCATATTTTGCTTCAATTTCATCCGTTAGAATAGCTTGCTTTTTTAACTGTTGTCTGAAGATAATTAAACCGTCTTTTTCTTTCGCTTGGTCGATTTCTTCTTTCGTTCGGTATGTTAAATCATTATCATCACTTGAGTGCGGCGTTAAACGGTAACCAACGGCTTCAATCAGTGATGGACCGTCTCCGTTTAGCGCTCGTTCTCTTGCTTGTTTTACTGCGGTGTAGACAGCTATAGGATCATTTCCATCAACAGTTTCACCGTGAATGCCGTATCCAAGGGCACGGTCAGAAATTTTAGCGCAATTCACTTGTTGCTCGATCCCACAAGAAATTGCGTACTGATTATTTTCAACCATCACAATAACCGGTAAGTCATGAACACTGGCAAAGTTTAATCCTTCATGAAAATCTCCTTGGTTACTCGAGCCTTCACCTAGCGTGACAAAACTGATGGCAGATTGTTGCTTCACCTTTAATGCGAGTGCCATACCAACAGCATGGGGCACCTGCGTTGTTACTGGCGATGATCCTGACAGCATATTTAATTTACGGTGACCAAAATGGCCCGGCATTTGTCTCCCACCTGAATTAGGGTCTTCTGCCTTCGCAAAGGCTTGTAAAAACAACTCTTTTACCGTCATGCCCATTGTGAGTACAACACCTACATCACGGTAGTAAGGCGCGGTATAATCCGTTCCTTTCTCCAAAGCAAAGCTACTGGCCACTTGCATCGTTTCTTGTCCTTGACAAGAAACAACAAACGGAATTTTTCCAGAGCGGTTAAGCAGCCACATCCGCTCATCACTACGTCTTGCTAACAACATATAATAAAACATATCCAACAATTGTTGATCTGTTAATGCTTGATTTTTTTCTGACATCGTGTCATCCTCCTTCAACGTTCTAAATATGGACGGGCTCGTTCATAGCTAAAAGACTGGCTTCAGCAATTGCTTCAGATAACGATGGATGCGGGTGAATAGTTTCTCCGAATTCATCAATCGAGGCGTTTAACACAAGTCCAATCCCAGCTTCAGAAATGAGTTCTGTCGCTTTTTCACCAACAATTGACACCCCTAAACAATCACGTGTCTTTTCATTAACGACAAGTTTGACGAATCCTTTTGTTTCGTCAGATACAATCGCTTTTCCAATCGCTTGAAACGGAAACGTCGCTGTTTTTATCTTGGTAAACATTTGGTTTGCCTCCACTTCAGTCAAACCAACCATGGCTACTTCTGGTGAAGCATACACACAACTTGGGATAAAAGAAAGTGGCGTTAAATCTAACTTTTCATCAAACATATGTTTTACCGCAAGCTTCCCCTCAGCACTTGCTACGTGCGCGAGTTGTTTTCCGCCAATACAATCACCAACGGCATAAATATGAGATTCCTTCGTTTGGAAATAATCATTGACTTCAATAAAGCCAGCCTCATCAACAGTAATATTTGTGTTCCCTAGCCCGAGTTGGTCGGTGTTTGCTATTCGACCTACACTCACAAGCACGTGACTCGATGATACAGTGAATGGGGCATTATCTTTCCTTCCCTTCACAAGACAGGCACCGCCATTTACCTCTGATTCCATGACTGATGCATTCAGATGGACAGTAAGTCCGCGTTGCTTTAATTGATTTAACACCTCTGTCTGAATATCCGCATCGAATCCAGGTAATAGTGCTGCTTCCTGCTCAATCAACGTCACATCGATATCAAAATCAAGCATCATCGAGGCCCATTCCACGCCAATCACCCCACCACCAATAATCGTAAGTGATGTTGGCAAATGATCAAGATCGAGTAAATCATCTGACGTTAGGATATGCGCGTGATCCACTGGTATTTGACTAAGTTGTCTTGGTCGTGCCCCCGTCGCAATTAAGACATTTTTACCAATCAAAGTCTCATTCACCTCTCCCATTTCAACCGAGACGGCACCCGCCATTGGAGAAAAAATTGACGGGCCGAGTAATCTGGCCACACCTTTATAAACATCGACACGATGCTTTTTCATTAACTGTTGAACACCTTGATACAATTTATCAACGACGGTATTTTTACGTTCAAAAGCTTCAACGTAATTTAAAGCAAGTTCTTTTACTTTCACACCGAAACGCCCACATTTTTTAACTGTTTGAAAAACTTCTGCACTTTTAAGCAATGCTTTCGTCGGGATACATCCTTTATGAAGACAAGTCCCACCTAATTTTCCCTTCTCTACTAGAGCGACCGTTTTTCCTAATTGTCGAGCACGAATGGCTGATATATAACCACCCATACCACCACCCAGTATGACTAGGTCATAATTTTTTGACATAAAAAGACTCCTTTAATAGAAGATTTATAACACATCACACATGTTTAATCATAGCGCTTTGTTTGATTATTTTCAAGAAATAATTATAATTAGATATTAGTACCTGGTTATATCTTTTGGTAATTCATTCCTAACTAAAAACCACCCGACTGACCTAAACGGGACAGACGGGTGGTTTAATGAAGTAATAATTGATTATTTATTTTCAAAGAAAACTTGATAAAGTGATTGTACTGCGCGGTTCACCCCTTCTTCTTTAATACCAAACATCATCGAAACCTCTGAGGAACCTTGGTTAATCATCTCTAGGTTCACGTTCGCTTGTTCGAATGCTTTGGTTGCCTTTGCGGCGGTACCGACAAAACTATGCATGCCTTCACCAACAATCATAATAAGTGCAAGTCCACGGTCAATATAAACGGTATCTGGTTTGAGTTCTTTATTGATACGGTTAATAACAATCGCTTCTTTTTCTTTTGTTAATTGATCCGCTCGAATAATGACAGATAAATCATCAATCCCTGAAGGGGTATGTTCAAATGAAATACCTTCATCTTCTAAAATATTAAGTAAGCGACGACCAAATCCGATTTCACGGTTCATTAAATATTTGCTGACATAAAGGCTGACAAACCCGGCGTCGCTTGCAATCCCAATGACCGCTTGATTTACATCTTGTTTCTTGCTGACAATCATCGTTCCTTTTGCGGTGGGATTATTCGTATTTTTAATACAAACAGGAATCTCTTCTTTAAATGCTGGAATAAGTGCTTCTGCATGAAAGACAGAAAAACCAGCATACGATAATTCTCGCATTTCTTTATAAGTAAGCGAGATGATTTCTCTTGGATGATTAACGATTTTTGGATTCACACAATACACCGAATCAACATCCGTGAAATTCTCATAAAGATCGGCTTTTACGCCCGCCGCAACAATCGAACCCGTGATATCACTACCTCCGCGAGAGAACGTCACTAATTTCCCTTCTTTGGTGTAACCAAAGAAACCTGGAATAACAACAATATCCTTTCGGTCTCGTAACGTATGAATGAGCTCAAAACTTTCATCCAAAATCTGAGCACTACCAGGCTGATCACTTAAAATAAGACCGGCTTCTTTTGGATTAACATAGCTCGCATTGAGTCCCAATGATTGTAAATACTCACTTAATATTTTTGCCAGTGAATCTTCTCCAATCGCTTTAATCGCATCAAGCTTTGATGCTAAATCATTTCCATCACTGAAAATCTTAACAACCTGTTTTTTGATGTCATCCAACACGGCTTTTGATAGCTGTAATTCATCTAAAATCGCATCAAAACGGTCCAAGACATTTTTAAGCGGCTCTTCATGTGGCTCGCCAAGACGGAATGCTTCTCCTAATTCGATTAATAAGTCGGTCACTTTCATATCTTCACTGCTTCTTTTTCCTGGTGCCGATACGACGATAATCCGACGCTCATCATCAGCTTGAATAATATTGGCTACTTTTTTTAACTGCTCAGCATTTGCGACTGAACTTCCCCCAAATTTTGCTACTTTCATCTCTTTAACATCTCCAATAATCTTTATAATAGTATAAATATTATCATAAATAAGCCAGAATTGTTATAGTAAAATTCAGATTATTTGTTTTTTTATGTCGACATCGATGTGCTGTGATTATATGCCCTTTCCTCATCATAAACCAAACGTGGGAGTTTGACACTGAGTATAGCTTAAGAATATTTTTAAAGATATAAAGCATCCGTATTTTCTGTTTAAAAAGTTAAACTATTCAAAGTATTAACATCAATTAAGACGCATAAAAACATTGACTTTAGGTTTATTGTGACGTACTATATAAAATATATAACATACTATACGAAAGGGGTAAATAATGGAATTAAGTACGCGTCAAAAAAAAATTATAGAAATCGTTAAAAAAAACGAACCAATCACAGGAGAAAAAATTGCGGATTTATTAGGGTTTTCTCGTTCAACATTAAGACCTGATTTCTTACTACTGACATTTAGTCAATTGTTAATTGCAAAACCTAAAGTAGGCTATTTCTATAACACTCATAAAATAGAACCCTTGATAATAAAAGATATAAAAGAAAAAAAAGTAGAAGATGTCATGAGTGTTCCAGTAATTGTTCGATCGGAAACTTCTATTCAAGATACTATAATAAAAATTTTTTTAGAAGATGTAGGTTCAATCTACATTACAGAACATAATCACCTTGTTGGTCTTGTTTCCAGAAAAGATTTACTTAAGATAGCCATTGGTAAAATAAATATTGAAGAAATGCCGATTAGTATGGCAATGACTAGAGTTCCTAATATTGCTTATATTCATGGAAATGATACCGTAGAAACTGCAACCAAAAAGCTTTTACAGCACGAAGTAGACAGCCTTCCAGTAGTAGAATTTATAGAGGGCGAAGATTTAAATCACTTAAAGATAGTTGGGAAATTCTCTAAGACGTTAATTAGTCGTTTGTTTTTAAATCTTATTAAAAATGAAAGTTAGGAGGATTATATGAAACCAGTAGCAATTTATCTGATTTCTGACTCAATAGGAGAAACGGGAGAACAAGTTGTACATTCTATTCTTTCACAATATTCTTTGGAGATTGATGGAATCAAAAAAATTACACATATATTAACAAAAGAAAAATTAGAAACGATTGTCGAAGATATTTATCAAGAAGAAAAAGCGATTGTCTTTTACACGTTAGTTCAAAAAGAATTAAGGTACTATTTAACAAACCTCCCTCAAAAAAACAATATATTTTTTATAGATATTTTAGGAAATGGTTTAACAGCTATAGAACAAGCAACCGGCCTTAAATCTATTGAAGAACCAGGAATCATTCGTAAAATGGATCAAGATTATTATAATAGAATTGAAGCAATCGAATTTTCTGTCCGATACGATGATGGAATAGATCCACGAGGAATATTAAAGGCTGATTTAGTGATATTAGGGATATCGCGGACTTCTAAAACACCTTTATCTATGTATTTAGCAAATAAAAACATTCGCGTTGCAAATATTCCGCTTTTTCCTGAATCGGAACCACCTAAAGAAATCTATCAAATTTCACCTACTAGAATTATTGGTTTAACAAATACTCCTGAAAAATTAAATACTATAAGAAAAGAGCGATTAAAAGCGTTAGGATTACCACAAAACGCTAATTACGCTGAGATCAATCGAATCCTGGAAGAACTAAAGTATGCTGATGCAATCATGAAAAAAATTGGTTGTTTTATTATAGATGTGTCTGATAATGCTATAGAAGAAACAGCCAATTTGATTTTAGATTATATTAAAAAAATAGATCTATTCATATCTTCACGAGCTTAAATAAATGAAGAAAAGAGGGAAAGCATGACAGAAAAATATATTTATAATTTCAATGAAGGTAAAAAAGAAATGAAGGAGCTTCTGGGTGGTAAAGGTGCGAATTTGGCCGAAATGACAAAGATATCACTTCCAGTTCCTCCAGGATTCACTTTAACTACAGAAAGTTGTAATCGTTTTCTTAAAGAAGATAAACTTATTTGGTCTAGTTTAAAAGAAGAAATAAAACATCACTTAATAAAATTAGAGCAAATGACAGAGAAAAAATTTTCAGATGTAGAAAACCCTTTGCTCCTATCTGTTCGATCTGGAGCTGCTCAATCTATGCCCGGCATGATGGATACCATCCTAAACTTAGGATTAAATGATCAGTCCGTTATAGGGTTATCTAAAATAACAGCTAATGGGCGTTTCGCTTATGATAGCTACCGACGTTTTATACAAATGTTTTCAGATGTAGTAATGGAAATTCCTAAAACATATTTTGAATCTGAATTAGAAAAAGTTAAAAAGGCTAATAATATAGATTCAGATCAAGATATTAACGAAAAAATGTTCAAAGAAATTATCAGAAAATACAAAAAGATTTATTTGCAGGAAACAGGTGAAACCTTCCCTCAGAACCCTATGAAACAATTATTACTGGCCATTAAAGCCGTATTTTTGTCATGGAATAATCCACGAGCCATATTTTATAGACGCATGCATAATATCTCTGATTTAAACGGTACTGCTGTAAATATTCAATCCATGGTATTTGGAAATAGAGGGAACTCATCTGGCACAGGCGTAACTTTTACTCGAAATCCTGGAAATGGTGATCATTATTTATTCGGTGAATTCTTATTAAATGCTCAAGGAGAAGATGTCGTTGCAGGCGTTCGTACACCAAGTGATATATCAGAATTAAAAAAATTAATGCCTGCAGTATATCAACAATTAAAACTAGCCGCTAAAAAACTTGAGCATCACTATGCAGATATGCAAGATATTGAATTTACTATCGAGAACAATAAACTATTCTTATTACAAACTAGAAACGGAAAAAGGACAGCACATGCTGCAATTACTATTGCGATGGACCTCTATCACGAAGGAAAAATAACCAAAGAGGATGCATTGTTAAGAATTGATCCACAACAATTAGAACAGTTACTACACCAAAGTTTTGATGAAGTTGCTCTTATTCAAGCAAAAAAATTAGCTGAAGGACTAGCAGCATCTCCTGGTGCTGCTTCAGGTAGGATATATTTTACTAACGAAGCAATAGAAGCCGCTTATGAAAAAGGAGTAAAGACAATCCTAGTAAGACATGAAACTTCACCTGAAGATATTTCTGGCATGGTGAAATCGGAAGGGATTTTAACAACAAGGGGTGGCATGACCTCTCATGCTGCAGTAGTCGCTCGCGGAATGGGTAAATGCTGTATTGCTGGTTGTTCTGATTTAAAGATCAATGAAGATAAAAAAGAGGCAAATTTTAATGGCGTCATTTTACATGAAGGCGATATCATTTCGCTTGATGGGACAACAGGAACCGTTTATATAGGTGACATAGAAAAAAGAACCCCCTCTTCAAGTAAAGAATACAAAGAGTTAATGAATTGGATTGATGAAATGAAAACAATGGCAGTTCGAGCGAATGCGGATACGCCAGAAGATGCCAAACAAGCTTTAGAATTTGGAGCCGAAGGCATTGGACTTGTTAGAACGGAGCATATGTTTTTTAAAGAAAATAGAATTTCTTCAGTTAGAAGAATGATTTTATCAGCATCAGCTGAAGAACGAGCAAAGGCTCTAAATGAAATATTACCAATGCAAAAAATAGATTTTTATCAAATTTACCATGCCATGGGCGTTTTTCCTGTAACCATTCGTTTATTAGATCCCCCCTTACATGAATTTATGCCAATTAAAAAAGAAGATATTCGTCATTTATCTAAAACAATGGCTTTAAGTGAGGGAGAATTAAATGGACGTATAAATGAATTACACGAGGTAAACCCTATGCTAGGTCATAGAGGTGTTAGGTTAGGCATAGCCTATCCTGAAATTAGTAGAATGCAAGTAAGAGCTATAATGGAAGCTGCTATTGAATACAAATCAGATACAAAGTTGGAAATCCAACCAGAAATTATGATTCCTCTAGTTAGTGACGTGAAAGAATTTATTTATATAAAGGCAGAAATTGAAGATGAAATCAAAAAAATATTCTCGGAGCAGGATACAATAATACCTTATCATATTGGAACAATGATTGAAGTACCGCGAGCTGCATTAACAGCTGATAAAATTGCGGATGAAGCCGATTTTTTCAGCTTTGGCACCAATGATTTAACCCAAATGGGATATGGATTTTCAAGGGATGATGCGGGTGGTTTTATTTCTGAATATATAGATAAAAACATCTTTGAAAAAAGCCCTTTTGATACCATTGACCAAGAAGGAATTGGTCAACTAGTAAAAACCGCAATCCAAAAAGGACGAAAAGTAAAACCAACTATAAAAATGGGTGTCTGTGGCGAGCATGGTGGAGATCCCACATCAATTAATTTTTTCCAAAAAATGAATTTAGAGTATATCTCCTGTTCTCCTTTTCGCGTTCCAATCGCTCGTTTAGCAGCTGCTCAAGCAGCCATCAAGAATCGGTAATTTAAAAGCACTCGTTTCGTTATACCATCTCGTATGCCGATAGTATAACGAAACATTATTTTTTTACCCACCTATTGTTCTCCATAAGGATACACTTCAAACAATCAAAGATGATGCAGTTTTAGACTTTGAATTAACTTTTCCCATATCATAAGTGTACGCTGTCCGCACAATTGTAACAACTAGAACTTCTTTGTCCGTTCTTCATCATTACCATTCACGATATAACCGGCCTCTTTGACAGCAACTTTTAGCGAAATGGAAGCTACTAACCATTGCAAGAAAAAACGGTTCTTTGTCAAATGGTGTTGGTGAGAAGTTTTAACCAATAATTTCAAGTTTATATTTCACATGTTTCGGCTCTTTTTATGCAGCTGAAACATG
>NZ_FOXC01000053.1 GCF_900115605.1 Halolactibacillus halophilus | reverse complement strand
AGAAATTAGCCGCTAATCACCTGGGTCAATCTATGTCACGGAGAGGTAACTGTTGGGACAATGCACCTCAGGAATCATTCTTCGGCCACTTAAAAAATGATATGAACTATCATCACTGTAAAAATATTCATGAATTACGTGCTGTCGCTGATGATTATATTGATTATTATAATCATCAGCGCGGTCAATGGAACCTAAAAAAATTGCCCCCTGTTAGTTACAGAGAGCAATATTTATTAGATGTTTCATGAGAGTCTTTTTTTAAAATGTCCTTGACAAAGGGTCCACATTATAATGACTATCGGTTTCTTTTATATTACGCCCGGCATGGATAATAACTTAGTGCTGATAGTCCAATATAGACTTGGCAGTAAGGTCTGTTAGAGAGTAACAATAATATCCCTTCGCGAGAGGAAATTTGAAGAGAGCTGGACACAAACACTCGCACTGGCGTACAGAGATTTCATGCAAAGCTGAACAAGGACGGATAGGTTTGCATGAAAAATCCCTATAATAGCTTTTATAATTGCTTTTTCTCGACTATCACGTTTTGTCACAACTTAGTAATGCGTGGGTCGAGCAACTTGTAACAACGTACACATCGCTAATACCGAATACTTGTGACGGTTGTTTCTTTAAATTGACGAATCCCACTGATGGCATTAAGTCATACTCTTTGATAAGCTCATTTCTAAGTTTACCAGCTAAGTACAGTTTGACGACTTGTTTTTTAAATTATTTCGTAAATGATTAACGCGTTTTTACCATGATTGGTTTCTCCCTCGAGTGATTAGTTCTACAAGCTTGACCGCCCTCAACAAAACTGTCTAGTTTAGTGAAACTTATCCATACTGTGCACTGAGAACTTGTCTAAGAAAAACCGTTTAATCTTCTTTATTTAACATCGTCACTTAACAGTCTTACATTCTCATTAATTATGATTTTCACAAGATCTATTAAATTTTTTTCATAGTGGTCTGGTTTAGAATAATACGGGTTATATACGCCGGGTTTTCTTTCAATATATGCCGTTTTAAGGCCTACTTTTTGAGCACCAAACAAATCCCAATCATGCGTTGCAACCATATATATTTCATCTACTTGTAGATTTTCTTTTCCAGCTACATATTCATATATATTTGAAAACGGCTTATACTTTTCTACACTATCTACAGAGTAAAAACAATCAACTAAACTTAAAATGCCACTATTAGAAAGTTGCATTTTCATCATCTCTAGAGATGAGTTTGATACAGGGATTACTTTTATATCATTTTCATTTAAGAGTTTTAATGCTGTTGGCACATCGTCATAAACATCTAATTTTCTAAATGTGCCTAATATATCTTCCTCTATCTCTTTAGTCAACGCTACATGACTTTCACGGAATACACTTTTAAGTACTACACGAGCAAGTTCTCCAAAATTCTCATAGTCACCTATACTACCGATAACGGTAGATGTATGGAGAAGTTTTACAAACCAGTACTTCATTACATATCGATCGTTGAAGTACTTATCAAACTTAACCTGAAGTTTGTTCAAATCGAGTAATGTTTCATTCATATCAAAAAAAATTGCTTTTATCATAGACGTCTCCTTTTTTTCTAATATTGTTAATTATTAGTTTGGCATTTTAAGATTATTCTCAATGGTAAAGTCAAATGCATAAACTTTTTTTGAAATTGGGAAATATAAAAATGAATTTATTTGAATGAACGTATTTCATAATTCTTACAGATACTACAATATGTCTTGTCTTTTTTTTAGTAACTGTGCACTATTTTAGTCATTAGACAGACCGTTACGAAAGAAACCCTGGAAACAGTGTATTTTCAGGGTTAATGTTTACTATATTCTTTCTAAAAGACAGACCGTCTCAACGTGAGACGTTTGAGGAAACATGTCTACCGGCTGAATCTGTTTCACCTTATAATGACCGGATAATAATTTAACATCACGCGCTAAGGTTGATGGGTTACATGAAACATAGACAATCCTTTCAGGGCCCATATCAGTCATCGCTTTTAGTAAAGCTTCATCACAACCTTTACGAGGTGGGTCAACAACAATCACGTCGGGTTTTAAGCCTTGAGCTGTCCACCAAGGCATGACTTTTTCTGCTTCGCCGATGACAAATTCGGCATTGATAATATGATTTAGTTCAGCATTTTTCTTCGCATCATCTATCGCTTCTGGCACAATTTCCACACCATAGACGTGTTTTGCTTGTTGAGCTAAAAAGAGTGAAATCGTACCAATACCACAATACGCGTCAATCACTGTTTCTTTACCAGTGAGTCCAGCAAAGGCAAGCGCTTGGTCATACAAGACCTTTGTTTGATCTGGATTCACTTGATAAAATGACTTAGCCGAAATAGCAAACTTCACATCACCAATCGTGTCGTAAATATAATCTGATCCATATAATGTGATTGTTTCTTTACCTAAAATGACATTCGTCCGTTGACTATTTACATTTTGGATAATCGAATCAATTTCAGGGAAAGCTTTGATGATCCCGTCAAGTAACGCTTGTTTATGCGGTAATGTTTTCGTTCTTGTAACGAGTACTAACATTAATTGACCCGTTTGTTTTCCGCGTCTGACAATAATATGACGCAATGTGCCTTTATGAATCTTTTCGTCGTATGCACGAATACCGAGTGAACTTGCGATCTCTCTTATTTTTTCAACCATGGTGTCATTAACTTCATCGGTAATGATACACGTGTCCATGCCATCAATAATTTCATGGCTTTTCTTTCGGTAAAAACCAGTGATCAACTCGCCATTTTTCTCACCGACAGGAATTTGAACTTTATTACGATAACGCCAAGGGTCGTCCATTCCGAGTGTTGGTTTTACCTCAACATCGGTGATATGAGCAACTTTTTTAAAGACATTTTCAACTTGTTGGCGCTTCATCTCAAGCTGCAGCTCATAATTCATATGCTGCAGCTGACATCCCCCGCACTGATGATAGACCGCGCATGGTGGTTCGACGCGGTGAGGACTTTGTTTTTTTAGTTCAACTAATTTACCAATCGCGAAGTTTTTCTTCACGAATATGATTTTAACGTCAGCTTCTTCCCCAGGTAACGTATTCGGAACAAAGACAGGATAACCGTCTAATTTCCCTACTCCATTACCCTCATGAGTCATATCTTCAAAACTTAACGTGAGGGTTTGATTTTTCTTTACAGGTGCGTGTTTACTCATTATTTTCAACGTCCTTTATCTTCGTTTTCTGTTGTAAGTGTAGCAGAATCTTGCCTTCTTTAAAAGGATTACATTCAACAGTATTTCCCGGGAAATATAAAAAGACTCCTTAAACAAGGAATCTTCTTATCCTTACTCAGCTGTATCCTCTGGAAACTCAATCGATTCAAGAATTTGTTTCTTCTCATCTGCCTCTTTTTGTTCGTCTGTTGGTAAGATACAGGTGATATGTTCTTTTAA
Source organism: Halolactibacillus halophilus (assembly GCF_900115605.1). GTDB lineage: Bacteria > Bacillota > Bacilli > Bacillales > Amphibacillaceae > Halolactibacillus > Halolactibacillus halophilus. Next base: position 10,554 of record NZ_FOXC01000053.1, on the reverse strand, counting down.
ATTAATAAAATGCCCCGGTAATAACCCGCCAAATTCACCGTCAACATTTAACTGCATCGTTTCGTCTGTCGTCACTTTAATTTCACTTGCCGTCGTATGGAAGACATTCTTATTTGTGACATGTTGGCCTCTAAGTGCATCAGAAATGACGCGGATAAATTCAGCCACGTTCGATTTTTTTAAGACAAATAAATCAAAGACCCCATCATTCATTCGGGCATCAGGTGCTAGCTTTTCAAAGCCCCCTACCGAATTCGAATTCGCAATTAAAAATAACATAATATCCTCTTCCATTACTTTACCGTCATATTCAATCCGCGTACGAATTGGACGCAGACGCGGTAACATTTCCACACCCTTAATCACATACGCAAGCTGACCAAGTACCGTCTTTAATTTACTTGGCACTTCATATGAGACTTCGGTGATCTTTCCACCACCAGCAATATTGATGAAGTAGTGATCATTAACTCTACCAATATCCAGCGCTTCTTTTGTCCCGTTTAATATACTTTGAACGGCTTTATCAATTTGACGCGGAATTTTTAGTGCCCGCGCAAAATCATTCGTTGTACCTGCAGGGATAATTCCGAGCGTCGGTCGGTGCGGTTGTTCCGCCATGCCAGAAATAACTTCATTAATTGTCCCGTCACCACCTACGGCAATAATTAAATCATAACGTTCATCACAAGCAAAACGGGCGGCTATTGTCGCATCACCTTTTGCGGTTGTTTGATGGGCTGATGTAATAAACCCCGCTCGTTCAAACGTTACTAAAACATCTGGAAGCTTTTGCTTAAATCCCTCTCTTCCCGATGTTGGATTATAAATAATGCGTGCTCGCTTCATAATGTTCCCCCTTACTTCTTCACTCTATTTATATCTGTTAATTTTTATAAGTATCACGTCAAAATCATATCACTTTTCATAACAAAAGGCTATCAATAAGTGATTGATAGCCTTCTATTTATAGGTAATATTGTTGTTTAATGTTAGCGTTTTTTGATTTCTTGCATTAAGATCTTGTTTACCATTGGTGGGTTTGCTTGACCTTTGGTCTGTTTCATCACTTGACCAACTAGGAAACCAATGGCTTTATCTTTACCATTTTTGAAGTCGATAATCGATTGTTCATTCTGATCTAGAATCGCTGTAATGATGTCAGTTAATTGACCTTCATCAGAAATTTGAACCAAGCCTTTAGCTTTAACGATCTCATCCGGATCGCCACCATTTTGAACAAGTTCACTAAAGACTTTCTTCGCCATCTTAGAAGAAATGGTGCCATCTTCAATTAACGTGATCATACGTGCAAGTGCTTCTGGTGTCATCGGCAGATCATGTAGTTCTTTTTGTTCTTTATTAAGGTAAGCTGACACTTCACCCATTAACCAGTTCGATACTTGTTTCACATCGGCACCTGTTTTAATAGCTGCTTCAAAGAAATCAGACATCTCTTTCGTTTGTGTGAGAACCATCGCATCGTAGGCTGGTAAGTTTAAGTCTTCGACGTAACGTTTTTTACGTGCATCCGGTAATTCAGGGATTTCAGCACGAATCCGTTCTTTCCAAGCGTCATCAATATAAAGTGGCACAAGATCTGGTTCTGGGAAGTAACGGTAATCATCTGATCCTTCTTTTACTCGCATAAGAAGTGTTTCTTTTGTTTGTTCATCATAACGACGCGTTTCTTGTAAGATTTCGCCACCTGACATCAACACTTTTTGTTGTCGCTTTTCTTCAAATTCAAGTCCTTTTTGAACAAAAGAGAAAGAGTTTAAGTTTTTAAGCTCTGCCTTTACCCCAAATTCATCTTGTCCGATTGGACGTAGCGAAATATTCGCATCACATCGGAGTGAGCCTTCCTCCATCTTACAGTCAGATACACCGGTATACTGAATAATACTCTTAAGCTTTTCTAAATAAGCATACGCTTCAGCTGGTGAACGTAAGTCTGGTTCAGACACAATCTCAACGAGCGGCGTGCCTTGACGGTTAAAGTCAACCAATGAATAGCCCTCATCTGTGTGTGATAGTTTACCAGCATCTTCTTCTAAGTGTAGGCGGGTAATACCAATCCGCTTAGTTTTACCGTCTACTTCGATATCAATATAACCATGCTCCCCAATAGGTTGATCAAACTGTGAAATTTGATACGCTTTTGGGTTATCTGGATAGAAGTAGTTTTTACGGTCAAACTTTGTATCTGTCGCTATCTCACAGTTTATTGCCATCGCAGCTTTCATCGCAAAATTAACAGCTTCTTCGTTTAAAACCGGTAATACACCTGGATAACCTAAATCAATCGGGCTAATATTTTCGTTCGGTTCAGCACCAAAGTGGTTAAAACTTGGGCTAAAGATTTTAGAATCTGTTTTTAATTCGACGTGGACTTCCAGTCCAATAATTGTTTCAAAGTTCATTTATTTTGCACCTCCCAAATTTGGGCGTTCTTTATGGTGTTCGGTTGCTTGTTCATACGCATAAGCTGCGCGGTAAATTGTTTTCTCATCAAAGTGTTTCGCAATGATTTGTAAACCAATCGGTAAATGACTATCGTTACTAAAACCACATGGAAGCGACATGCCTGGTACGCCCGCAAGGTTAACAGGAATGGTTAAGACGTCATCTGCGTACATCGTCAGTGGATCGTCAATTTTTTCACCAATCTTATAGGCTGGTGTTGGTGATGTTGGTCCAATGATTACGTCATAGTCTTCAAAGACTTTATCAAAGTCTTGTTTAATTAATGTTCGCACTTGTTGCGCTTTTTTATAGTAAGCATCATAATAACCTGAACTTAAGGCAAACGTTCCAAGCATAATACGACGTTTTACTTCCTCACCAAATCCTTCGCTACGTGATTTCTTAAAGAGGTCAATTAAGTTCTCCGCGTTTTCCGCGCGCTGACCATAACGAATCCCGTCAAAACGAGCAAGGTTGGCACTTGCTTCAGATGATGCAAGCAAGTAATAAGCAGCCACGGCGTATTTCGAGTGTGGCAAGGATACTTCATCAACTGTTGCACCTAACGATTTAAACACCTCAAGAGCGGCTTCAACTTTTTCTCGTACTTCTGGTTGAATGCCTTCTTGACTTGATAAGTATTCTTTTGGTACGGCAATTTTAAGACCCTTTACGCCATCTTTAAGCACGTCATGATAGTTCGGTATATCAACGTTCGCTGACGTTGAATCCATGTTACAATGGCCAGCAATCGCTTGTAAGACGTAAGCATTATCTTCTACTGTCCGTGTAAGTGGTCCAATTTGGTCAAGGGATGAAGCAAATGCAACAAGACCAAAACGTGACACTAAGCCATACGTCGGCTTTAATCCTACAACCCCGCAAAATGATGCTGGCTGACGGATAGAACCACCGGTATCTGACCCAAGTGAATAAAAGACTTCCCCTGCAGCAACAGCCGCAGCTGAACCACCACTTGACCCACCTGGTACGTAATCTGTGTTCCACGGGTTACGCGTATCGTAATAGCTTGAATTCTCGGTTGTTGAACCCATCGCGAATTCATCCATGTTTAACTTACCAATCACAACTGCTTGTTCTTTATTTAACTTATCTATAACTGTCGCATCATACAATGGATCGTTAAAGTTACTTAAAAATTGACTCGCACATGTTGTTCTGAGACCTTTTGTGACGATGTTATCTTTAATTCCAGCCGGAATACCATATAACGGATTTGTCGTCTCAGGCATTGCTTCATCTAATTGCTTTGCTTTTTCTAACGCTTGTTCTTTATTTAATGTTAGAAATGATTTTACTTCTTCTTCCACTTCATCGATGCGGTCATATGCAGCTTGAACAAGGTCCGAAACTGTAAGTTCTTTGCTATGTAGTTTCGCTTGTAGCTGTTCTAACGTATAATCAAATACTGACATATTGTTCCCTCCTACTCTAAAATTGTTGGCACTTTAAACTGGCCATCTTTTTGATCCGGTGCATTTTTTAGTGCATCTTCACGTGTGATCCATTTGCGCGGCTCATCTTTACGCATTACATTTTTCAAATCAAGTACGTGTGTCGTCGGTTCCACGCCTGTTGTATCGAGTTCATTTAATAGTTCTGCATACTGAATGATATCGCCTAATTGTTTTGTCATCATATCGACTTCTTCTTCGCTTACCGCTAAACGTGCTAAGTGAGCGACGTGTCTTACTTGATCTTTTGAAATGTCTGTCATTTCATTCACCTCCGGTTATGTTACGTCCCTTTATTTAAACATACTTATGATAATAGCAAACTTTTCATAGTTTAGGCAACTACTCTGTTGAATTATCTGAAGATTTAAAGAAAATAGGTTTACTCATAGATATAGACATCTGCCTTTTCTGCATCACGTTTACGCGTAATGAGACTCTCTTGCTGCTGGTCTGACTTAATCACCACTTCTAAGTCATAATGCGTTTGAAAACTATCCATAACTAAACCATACACATATTGGGTGAAGCCATTCACCTCTGCTTGACCCTGAAACGTAATAGGAATCTCAAGCGTTAACTTTCTGAGCTGGTCACCTTGATAAAAGCCTTCCCCTATTAAGCCCACATAATTCGGAAAAAACTCACGGATATCGTCTTGGAAATCCGCTACAATCGCTGATAAATCTGGATCAATTTGACCGGCACGGCTAGATGGGAATAACACATACTCTTCTTCAATCGTTTCCCAACCACTAACATTACCAGATCCAGCATCCACAACGGTCTTAGCGACCATGTGGCCCGGTACTAAACTGTTACGCGGGGCTTCTTGATACACTCCCAGCATAATTGGTACATCCATTAACCCATCTTTTTGGCGCAAGCGGGTAACGACTTCTGATGCGACACGTTTTGCCTCTGACAGCATCTTTTCATTGGAAATCGTTTCGTAATAAAATGGCCCGCCAATTTCTGTTTGGAATTGGTATTCTGATTTTATTGCGATTCCTAACGAAATACCTGCTAGTTTGACCGTATCTTCTTCTGTTCGCACGAGATAATTTTGTTCTAAAATGTGGGTTAAATACTTTGGGTTATCTCGTTCATCCGCTAACTTCTCTTCTAGTGGACTGTCGTCTGTATAAGAGACGGCTGGATTGAGTCCGTATTGAGACGTTTCACTGTAGCGCTCAAGCCAGCTATATAATTCACTGCTTCCAATCTGTTGACCTTCTTGAAAGAAGTAATCATCCGGGTCAAATACATCCGTTGAATGTCGTCTTAAATCATTCTCAAGTGCGCGGATATCAATCCGATTGGCGATTTGGTTTGTTGTGACACCGCGTGACTCACTTAAACGGTATGGCAACAAGACTTGATAATCGGATTCATCGACTTGGTAGTTTGGAATAATCGCCGTTTCTTGTTCTTCACCTGGCAACGTTTCATCAATCACTTCATCATTTTCTTCATACTGCGGGGCACACCCAACAACAACGGCTAATAAGATGAGTGGTATAAGTCGTTTCATATGGCGCCTCCTCTCTTTTATAAGTGATCTTTAAGTGTTGCTTCATCCCAAATCGTAATCTCTAGTTTCTCAGCTTTATCTAACTTGGAACCTGCTTCAACACCTGCGATTAATACATCGGTCTTTTTCGACACACTGCCGGTTACTTTAGCTCCTCGCGCTTCTAATAATGCTTTTAGTTCTTGACGTTTGTAATGTTCTAACGTGCCGGTAATGACAAACGTCTTATCTTTAAAGGTTTCATCAACTACCTCAGGAGCTTTTGGACCGGTGTAAGACATATTCACACCTTGCTCCTTTAATCGATTTAGTAACACTTCTACATGAGGTTCATTGAAGTACTTGACGACAGCATCGGCCATTTTATCACCAATCTCATCAACAGCCATAAGTGCCTCTTTATCTTGCGTTTTTAAGTTAGCCATCGTTTCAAAAGCGATGGCTAACGTTTTAGCTGCTTTTGAACCAATAAAACGGATGCCTAAGCCAAACAGTAACCGCTCTAATGAATTGTTTTTTGACGCCTCAATCGCCGCTAATAAATTATCAACAGATTTTTCACCCATACGGTCTAAGTTTAATACATCGTTACGTTGTAAGTAATAAAGATCACTCACATCTTTCACAAGACTCGCATGATAGAGCTGTTCAACAACTTTCTCACCTAAACCATCAATGTTCATCGCGAGACGCGAAACAAAGTGGGCAAGTCCTTCTGTTAGCTGAGCTGGGCATTGCGGGTTAAAACAACGTAGCGCCACTTCACCTTCTAATTGTGTGAGGTCTGAATCACAACTTGGGCAACGCGTTGGCATCTGAAACGGGACAGAATCAGCTGGTCGTTCTTCTTCGATGACGCGCACGACTTCTGGAATAATATCACCGGCTTTTTTAATGATGACCCGATCTTTTAGGCGGATATCTTTTTCTTCAATGAAATCGCCATTGTGAAGGGATGCACGGCTAACGGTTGTCCCGGCAACTTTCACTGGTGTTAAAAGAGCTGTTGGTGTCACAACACCGGTACGACCTACACTAAATTCAACATCTTCAAGTGTTGTCACTACTTCTTCAGCTGGGAACTTATACGCAATTGCCCAACGCGGACTTTTGGCAGTAAAGCCAAGTTGTTGTTGAGCCGCTATCTCATCAACTTTCACAACAATTCCATCAATCTCATAGTCTAAATCCGTCCGCTTTGTCGTCCAGCGTTCAATATAAGCAATTACATCATCTATCGATGAACATAGCGCGCGTTCTTTATTCGTTTTAAATCCGAGTGAATCAAGGTAGGCTAAATAGGTGCTATGCGCCTCTTTTTCAACAGGTGCCTCGCCGACGGCATAGAGAAAGATATCTAAGTTTCGTTTAGCTGCTACTTTACTATCAAGCTGACGCAGTGACCCCGCCGCTGCGTTACGCGGATTCGCAAATGGCTCTTCATCCTTTTCGAGTCTAACTTCATTTAACTTCAAAAAAGAAGCTTTAGGCATAAACGCTTCACCGCGCACTTCTAATCGGCCTGTCGCATCCACTTTTAGCGGGATGGTCCGGATTGTTTTTAAGTTTTCAGTAATGTTCTCACCTATAGATCCGTCACCGCGCGTTGCGCCTAGTATAAATTCACCCTCTTCATACGTTAGCGAGACGGCCAAACCATCAATTTTAAGTTCACAGACATACGAGATTGCTGTTTTTCCGAGTGTATCTTTAACACGTTTATCGAACGCGCGTAAATCAGACGCATTAAAGGCGTTAGCCAACGACAACATTGGTGTTTGGTGATTGACTTTTTCAAATGCATCGAGCACCTTACCACCAACACGGACCGTTGGTGAATCACTTGTTTTTAGTTCTGGGTGTTTTTCTTCTAATTGAATTAAAGACTGCATCAGTCGGTCATATTCACTATCTGGTACCGATGGTTGATCTAACACATAGTATTCATGATTATATTTTACAAGCTTCTCTTTTAAAGCTTCAATCTCTTCTCTTACTCCCATCACGTTGGTCCTCCCGTTATTTTTTCGTAATTGGGGCAAATTGCGCCATTAAGCGCTTCAACCCGACGGGGGCTGGAAAGGCAATGTCAAGTTCACGTTCACCCGGCTCACCGGATACTTTTACCACTGTCCCAACGCCCCATTTTTTATGTTCCGCCTTATCGCCAACATGCCAATCAGCACCAGCACCTGGTGCTGGTTTTTTAACCGGACGTTTTTTCGGCTTAGTTGGTTTCGCAGGTAAACCAAACGATGTGTCATCTAACGTCACAGAATCAACCCCAAAGCCTTCGATTAAATCTGTCGGTATTTCATCAATAAACCGGCTGCGACTATTAAAGTTCGTGCGACCATACAGCGTTCGCATATTCGCATGTGTCAAATGCAGCTCTTTTTCAGCTCGGGTAATCCCGACATAACAAAGCCGGCGTTCCTCGTCCATTTCCTCTTCGTCCATCATCGACCGGCTGTGGGGAAAGACCGTTTCTTCTAGACCAATTAAGAACACAACTGGAAATTCTAACCCTTTAGCAGCATGTAGCGTCATCAGCGTCACTTTATTATCGGCATCTTCACCGTCTTCTAACCGGTCAATATCACTAATCAAAGCAAGATCCGTTAAAAAACTAACCAATGATTGGTCATCTGCCTGTGCTTCAAAATGTTTCGTGACCGATTTAAATTCATTAATATTTTCCAGTCGTGTTTGAGCCTCAATCGAAGGATCGCGTTTATACACATCTTCATATTCGGTCTCTTCTAACACATCATTCACCATATCGGTAGCACTTAAAAATTCTTGCTTCTTATACCAGTTCATCACCATCTCGCTGAACTGAAGCAGTTGATTTGTGGCCCGCTTACTTAAACCGATAAAATCAACTTCTTTAATCGCGGTCATTAGAGAAATATCATGTAAGTCAGCATAGTGCTGCAGTTTTTCTAATGTCGTTTTACCAATGCCACGTTTTGGTTCATTGACAATCCGGCTAAAACTAACATCGTCATCTGGATTTGAAATGAGTCTAAGGTAAGCTAAAATATCTTTAATTTCTTTACGGTCATAGAATTTCGTTCCCCCAACCATTTGGTAGGGGATATTTGCCTTTACAAGGGTTTCTTCAATTGCACGAGACTGGGCATTTGTCCGGTAAAGAACCGCAAAATCACGGTAATTAAAACGCCCTGTTCTTACCGCTTCACTGATTTTATCCGCCACATAAAACGCTTCATAACGTTCTGTTTCCGCTTCATGGTAGATGATTTTCTCACCTTCATGATTATCTGTCCATAGGTTTTTCTTGATCCGGTTTTTATTGCGTTCAATCACCGCATTTGCTGCATCTAAAATAGGTTTCGTTGAGCGATAGTTCTGTTCTAACAAAATCGTCTTTGCCTGTGGATAGTCTTGTTCAAACGATAAAATATTTTTAATATCTGCCCCACGCCAGCCATAAATCGATTGGTCTTGGTCACCTACGACACAGACATTCTTAAACCGTGCCGCTAACAGCTTCACTAACATATACTGCGCATGGTTCGTATCTTGATACTCATCGACATGAATATATTGAAATTTACGCTGATAATAATGTAATACGTCTGGTACTTGTTGAAACAGAACGATCGTCTGCATAATCAGGTCATCAAAATCAAGCGCTTGGTTTTTGCGCAAGATTTTCTCATAATCCTTATAGACAGCAGCGACCACTTTCGTGTAGTAATCATGTGAGGCTTTCGCATAATCCTTTGCGGATAATAATTCATTTTTCGCCTGGCTGATCATACCTAACATCGCCCGTGGTTCAAATTGCTTCGGATCGAGGTTTTGATTCTTTAAAATATTCTTAATAACCGTGAGTTGATCGGCACTATCAAAAATCGTAAATTGCTTACTATAGCCAATCCGGTCAATATCTCGGCGTAAAATACGGACACACATCGAGTGAAAAGTCGAGACCCACATATTTTTTGCATCTGGGCCAACCAGCTTTTCGACCCGCTCTTTCATTTCACGGGCGGCTTTATTGGTAAAGGTAATCGCTAAGACACTAAAAGGTGAGACATCTTTTTCATCGATTAAATAGGCAATCCGGTGTGTTAACACACGGGTTTTCCCACTACCAGCCCCAGCCATAATAAGCAAAGGACCATCGGTATGTTTAACTGCTTCTTGTTGTTTTGGGTTTAATCCTTGTAGTAACGGATGGTTCACAAAAACGCCTCCTTAATTGAGTTTGACTGTTTTGATTGCTTGTTTAAAATCGGTATATAAACTATTACCGACAACAATCGTATCGGCATATTGTTTCATTTCTTTGGCATCCTCAAGTGTTTTAATACCACCACCATAGATGATCTGTGTGTTTGATAATTCACTCGCAATTTTTTTTAACACGTCGGTATCTCCTTTTGTACCTGAGTACTCTAAATAAAAGACAGGTAAGCGGAAAAGATGTTCCGCCATTTTTGCATAACCGACTGCGTCTTCTACTGTTGGTAGCTTACAATTCGTAAGTTTATAGACTTTCGCGTCAGGATTCATGATACAGTAGCCTTCGGCGATAAGGTCGTTAAAGGGAATCATTGGCCCGAACGATTTAATCGCCTCATGTTGTATGTCCATCATCCATTTCTTTTCTGTGCTATTCAGTACCACCGGAATAAGGTAGTAGTCAAAACCTGGCGTGACGGCTTCAATATTTGATACTTCTAATGCAACGGTCACTTCATAGCGACGTATATGACTGAGTAAATCAAGCACACCATCGAGTGTGACGTTATCTGTTCCACCAACGATAATCGCATCTGTACCTGATTCACAGACAAAATCAAGTTCATCATCTGTTAACGATTTTGCGGGATCTAATTTAAAAACGTGTTGCCACGTATCGATTGTCTTCATCATTAATTCCTCCAAGACTTATTCATCATTTCATTATAACAAAATCTGCCCAAGCTATGTTGAAACGTACAAAAAAATAAGAAAAGCTCGGCTAGGCCTCGCCCTTTTTGGGCTAGAGGTTAGCCGAGCTTTTCAATTCTGGATTTTTATAAGTGATGCCATGAAGGCTTG
>NZ_FOXC01000032.1 GCF_900115605.1 Halolactibacillus halophilus | reverse complement strand
TGAGTGTTGGCAAGTGGTTTTTTGTATATTTTTGGGCCGGATTTGACCAACATGAATTAACTGCCGTAAACTACATTTCAATTATGCCATATACACTAGTGTCTACCTTACTTACACGCACCGCTGTACTAATACCAGAATCAGGCTTATATACCTACCCTTACAAATGACTAAAGCACCAGCAAGTGCTTGTATATTATAGCACATCATCATATGATAGAGACATTCTGCTACCTCATTCTCATTATTTATTATCATTTTCTGAATAATATTTCAAGCAACGCTGTAATGTGGTATACTAAATTATATGTAAAAAAAAACCAGGAGAAGGTGACTAAATGCGCCATACTCAACCACCAAAAGATTCGGATCGTGACAAAGATACATTTGACCGAGCCTTTTTTGGCAACCCCTTTGTGATGTTTTTTATTATTTTAATTATTATTGTCGGGAGCTTGCTTTATAACTGGCTGTTTTAACAAGTACGTCGACTACTAATTATGCGTTAAAAAATAGAAGCCCACTTTTTATGTGAGCTTCTTCTTCAACTTGTCATCACTATAAATTACAACTGTTCACCATTGGTCTCAATCACTTGTTTATACCAATCAAATGATTTCTTCTTCTTTCGTTCTAACGTCCCTGACCCATCATCGTGCTTATCCACATAAATGAAGCCATATCGTTTCGAATATTCACCTGTCGATGCACTGACCAGGTCAATACAACCCCACGGCGTGTAACCAATGAGATCAACACCGTCTTTCACCGCTTCACCCATTTGTTTAATATGTTCACGTAAATAGTCAATCCGGTAATCGTCATTGATTGAGCCATCTGCTTTGACTTCATCATAGGCACCTAAACCATTCTCTACAACCATCAGTGGTTTACGGTAACGACCATATAATTCATTCAAGCTAACTCGTAAGCCTACCGGGTCAATCTCCCAGCCCCAGTCACTCGCTTTAAGGAATTGATTTTTCACGCCGCCAATAAGATTGCCTTGACCGAGTTCTTCTTTAGTCTTTTCTTTTTTATCTGTGCGTGACATATAGTAACTGAATGAAATAAAATCAACCGTCCCGTTCTTAATTGTCTCTAAATCGCCTTCTTTCATTTCAACTTTGATGTCATTTTCTTCAAAGTAACGATCGATAAAGTATGGATATTCACCTTGCACCTGGACATCCCCACAGAAGAAGTTAAAAAGGTCCGCTTCACGTCTCGTATGCATCACGTTGTCAGGATTAGAGTCATAGCTATAGACAGGCGCATAAATTAACATACAACCAATTTGTGATCCTGGAATAATTTCATGGCCTTTTTGGACCGCATGTGCACTAGCGACAAACTGGTGATGCAAGCCTTGGAAGCTCTCTTGTAACCTTGTTTCTTCACTTGATGGTGAAAAACCTAAACCTAACAGTGGCATATGTGTCGCCCCGTTAATTTCATTAAAGGTCAGCCAATACTTCACTTTATCTTTATAGCGGGTAAAGATTGTATCAACATAACGATCAAAGAATTCAACCAGCTTACGGTTCTTCCATCCGCCATACTCTTTAATTAAATGCAGTGGCGTCTCATAGTGTGCAATCGTGACGAGTGGTTCAATATCATATTTGGCTAACTCATCAAACACGCGGTCATAAAAGGCGAGCCCTTCCTCATTGGGTTCTAATTCATCACCATTCGGAAAAATCCGACTCCACGCAATGCTTAGGCGGAACACTTTAAAGCCCATCTCGGCAAATAGCGCAATATCTTCTTTATAACGGTGATAAAAATCAATACCTTCATGGTTTGGATAAGAATAATTATCTTCATCAATTTCAAAATCAAATCCAGGACTGGCGAGTAATTTTAATCGCGCTTTACCTCCTGGTAACACATCGGCAAGGTTTAACCCCTTCCCCCCCTCATTAAACCCACCTTCAAACTGATTTGCGGCAGTTGCCCCGCCCCATAAAAAACCTTCTTTAAATGGATAATTCATCTCAATTGTCCTCCCTCTATAAAATAAGTTATTCTTAAAATTCCGTTGATTTACTCCGTTTTTCTATCCAATATGATATTTAACCACAGATTAGTCAAACCTAATTATTCAATAAATATTAAATATTGGAATGTGAGGCTCCTTATTATTTGAACATACTTTTGATTTGACCTTTTTATATTATCTATATAATACTTGACCTTGCGTGAGTCGCTAAAATAGCAACTCACATTATTGACCTTAAGTTTTTCTCTGTATTTTTCTAATTCCTTCTTTTTACCCTTTACTAACTAATTCTAAAATTAAATCATCTGTTGTGAGTGTTGCTGGCGCTATGACTTCTACATCATAGCTTGAAGCATTCGTCACCACAACTGGTGTTGTTAGCGGATAACCCGCTTCTTTAATTTTTTCAATATCAAACGAAATTAACTTTTGTCCACGTTCAATACGATCGCCTTGTTTTACATGGGCGGTGAAATATTTACCTTCTAACCTCACGGTATCCATTCCAACATGAATTAAAATTTCTGCACCTTCATCTGACGTGATCCCAATCGCATGATGCGTTGGAAAAAGAGATGTAATACTACCTGAAACAGGAGCAACAACGATGTCTTCAGCCGGTTCAATCGCAATACCTAAACCAAGTGCACCTGAATTAAACGCTTGGTCATCAATATCTTCTAATTTTACAAACTGACCTTTAATCGGACTTGTTACCACGGTTGTTTCAACCGAACCTGCTTCAGGTGTCGTTACTTTTTTCCCGAGTTACCGCCTGTTACTGGTGATTCTTGTTCTTTTTTATTCACGTTACCGAATACCCACGTAAGCACAAATGCCAAAACAAAACCTAAAACAGCAGCAATAACAGCGGCATAGAATCCCATATCAAAACCTTCTGGTGAAATAAAGGTAGGGAATTGAAAAACACCCAGACCACCGAGAACATAACCTGTCGTTCTAAAGAAACCTAAGATTGCTCCACCAATGGCGGAAGTGATAAGTGTAATAATAAAGGGTCTCTTTAAAGGTAAGGCAATACCGTACATGCCAGGTTCTGTGACACCGAAGATCGATGAAATAAAGGCTGGTGCACTTAAAGTTTTTATTTTTTTATCTCTAGATTTTAGCCATACGGCTAGAATTGCGCCCGCAAGTGCCCAGGAGTGCGTGAACATTGTTGCTAGAATTGTATCATAACCTTGAATCGCAAAGTTGTTGATTGCAATCGGAACAAGTCCCCAGTGTAGACCAAACATAACAAAGACTAACCATAGACCACCGATGATAGCTCCAGCAAATAACGGACTAATGTCATACGACCAAGAAGTAAATGAACCTAGAAGTTGACTTGCCCACGTTGCGATTGGACCAATCACAATAAACGTTACAGGTACAATAATGAGTAATGTCATCATTGGTACTAAAAACATTCTTACGACGGATGGAATAACTTTTGTAAAGAATTTCTCTACCTTCGCAGCAAAGAAGGTTGAAACAATAATTGGAATAACTGACATCGAATACGTCATCAACATAATCGGAATACCTAAAAATTCAATATAAACAGGTGATTCAAACATCGTTCCACTAAACAGTGTATAGAGGGGTTCAGACGCTCCTGGAATACCTTCAAGCGCTGGATAGACAAGTGCCATCGCAATCGTCATGCCAAGAAACGGTGTCCCACCAAATTTCTTCATCGCTGTATAACCAAGTAAGATTGGTAAAAAGTAGAAGAGCCCATCACCTGTCGCATTTAAAATTTGATAAGTCCCACTTGTATTTTCTAATAAGCCAATTGCTACAAATAAAGCATTTATACCTTTGATCATACCTGATGCGGCTAACACACCGAGAATTGGTGTAAAGATGCCGGCGATTAAATCGATAAACCGGTCAAACAAATTACCATTTGGCTCATCAGTGGGTGCGTCATCCGTCGCACCTTCATCTTTAAAGCCACCCACACTAACAACGGCTTTGTAGACGTCAGACACATGATTACCAATAACGACTTGATACTGGCCCCCACTCTGCATAACGGTGACGACACCGTCCATATTTTTAAGTGATTCTGTATTGGCTTTCTTTTCATCTTTTAATTTAAAACGTAAACGCGTAATACAGTGGACCACACTTTTTACATTGCCTTTACCGCCGACACGTTCAATAATGTCGTTTGCTAATTGTTCATGTTTCATATTTAACACCCTTTCGTTTGTTTGAATTGATTTTGGGTAATAAAAAAACCTGAACCAATCATAGAGACACACACGTGTAGTGTCCGTAAGATTGATCCAGGTTATGCCCAAAAAGGTAACATTCCTAAATGTTTAATATTAAGTTTGTCGCGTTAACTAATTAACACTTTCAATTTAGCATGACCTTCTATATCTGTCAACAACTTTTTAAAGCGTTTTCAATAATCAACTGTTTTTAATTACTAAGAACTATTTAAAAAACTTATATTTACATTTAATTAATAATTACTGTTACTTTTGTTGATTTTCTTTATACTCTCGGTACGTTACCCGGTGAATATGGACAGTTAAATAGACGCGTTCATCTTGTGAGAGTGGCCAATCAAAATTTTTTTCTAAATACAGATTAATTCGCTCAGTACATTGATACGCTTGGCTATATTTCCGCATCACTTGTTCATGCATAAAGTCATCAACGGTATCTTCTGACACTTCTTTACGAATAAACCGGACTGAAAAATAGCGTAAATGCGTGACAAAGCGTTCATAGTTAATCGTTGTTTCGTCAAGTTCCATTTGGTAAAAGTATTTGACGATATTTAAAATATTATCAACCATTTCCGTCACTTGAACAGCCGCCTGCATATTTTCGCCTGTTAACTGACTATTGACTAAATGCAGCGCAATTGAACCTGCTTCATCTTCATTGAGACGAATACCGGTTCTATTTTCGATAATATCCAAACAACGTTTCGCAATTTGAAATTCACGCTTATAGTACTTTCTCACTTCATACAACAGATTGTTCTTTAGCTTAATCCCTTGTTTAAACCGAGCAATCGCAAAACTTAAGTGATCGGTTAAAGCTACGTACAAATATTCATTTAACTCATACGGTACATGCTTTTGCGCGTAAATCAAGATCTCAGAAGCTAAATCTAAATATTCTTCTGATGTGTACTTTAACAGCTGGTCAAGTTTCCCTGATGTTTCTTTATCTTTTAAGATAAACTGTTTCTCAATAGCTGATAGATCAATGGTTTGACCTGGTTTCTTTTGAAACGCAAGGCCTCTTCCCATCACAACCATTTCCTGACCATCCTCATTCAAAGTGGTGACGACATTGTTGTTCAACACTTTCAAAATCTCCACTTTCTCACCCCTGTTGGATTTTTTCTGCATTCCCATCGCGCTTGTATTGTATAAAACTTAAGGTCAATTATTTTCTATCATAGTTTAAAACGTCTGACAAGTAAATATTAAACTTAGCGTAACACATCGATTCATTTAAAAGATAGCGACGTCATTATGTCAATGTCGGTCAATAATTATTCTGTTGTATAACAAAAAACGCTCAACCTAGTAAGATTGAGCATTTTTTATAAGTAATGCATATTATACGGTTAATTCTATATGGTTTCCTTCTGGGTCTAGAACAACACTTTCATAGTAACCATCACCGGTCGTTCTTGGACCATCGACATGACAATAACCTTTTCGACACAACTCATCTGTCAATGTATCTACTGTTTCCTTTGACCCTACACTAATCGCGATATGCGCCCAACCTAACAGCGCATCTTCATGTTTTTCAACAATATCAGTTCGCGACATAAGTTCTAAGCGCCCGCCTGATTCAAACGTTAGAAAATAGGACTGAAACCCTTTCTCTTCGTTCGTGTAGAGTTTGCCAGCTGTTGCTCCGAAGTGTTTCGTATAAAAGAACACCATCTTCTCTAAATCTCTCACCCACAATGCTACGTGATCAATTCTCATTTTCCTCACTCCTCACCTTAAAGTGCTGTTATGCAGCTTTCCCCTTTGTTTCTTTAATACATTCGCTATATAGTTTACATTACCCGAAAAAAGGAGGTGGTAAAAGTATTAGGTAAGTATAAATCAAAAAATCGACTTATAATCTATACCGAATATTGAATTATAAGCAGAACAACTATACCTTGTATTACAACAGTTAAACCGTTTGTCGCTCGATAAGTATCACGTCAAATGATGCGTGCTCTCGCTCTGAGGACAATACTTGATCTAATAACTTTTCCCCCATCGCTTTAAGCGGGATACGAACAGTTGTGAGATTTACCGCTTTAGCAATCGGTTCATCATTCAGGCCAATGACGGCACATGTTTTTGGTACCGATACGTTAAACGCCTCCGCATGAATCACCAATCCCGCTGCCACTTGATCACTTGTAACAAGCAGGGCTGTTGGAGGACGATTTAGTGTTTTCAACTTTTCAAATACTGCCTTACTATCTTCTAAATATAACGCACCATCAAAACAGTAGTCTGGATTAAACGACAGCTGATGGCGTTCTAAAAAGGCGCGATACGCCTCATCTCGGACGTTTGAATGCGTACCATTCCGACGATAAATGGTATAGCCAATATCTCGGTGACCCTGTTTGTATAAATATTCTAACGCACGGGTAAATATCTCTTTATGGTCAACAAACACAGAGGAAAATTGTTCAGACTGGCGTTGTTCCAACAAAACAATTGGGCCATATTGAACGTAGTCTTCTAACACAGAAAGAGGCAAAACTCTTGAACAAATGATCACTCCATCTAATTGTTTTTGTCGCAACATGCGCAGCGCTTGTTGTTCTTTTTCTATTTCATAATTTGTTGGAAATAAGACGAGCGTTTGCCCTTTTTCTTTCGCTTGTTCGCTTATACCAATCAGAACTTGGGCAAAATAAGGGTGGTCAAGAAACGGTAAAACGACACCGATTAAGTTTGTCTTTCCCTTACTTAGGTGAACCGCATTAATGTTTTGTAAGTAGCCTGTTTCTTCAATTGCACGTTCAACTTTTATCCGTTTAGCTTCGCTGACATAAGGGTGTTGATTCAGTACCCGAGACACCGTAGTGACAGAGACACCTGCACGTTTAGCTAAGTCTTTTATATTTGTCATAATGGCCGCTTGTCACTTCTTATCACACTGAATTTTTACTATTGCTTATTTTAAAAATTAAAGGTCTTTCGCTATATTATACAAGATTTTCAAAAAAACGCTTGATATGAAACGGGTTTCATCATCTATACTAAAAGAGTAATAGAGCATATGCTGGCGTTAGGGACCTTCCCGCGTTACGGCATATGCTTTTGACATCTTATCTAAAGACTTGCGAATTAGTCATTTCTCAAGTCTTACTCAGGTCTTACTTCTATTGTTTGATGATCAAAGAATGGCCCTGACAACTCACTAAACATATACCATTTAAGTGATGTATCACCCGCTTTGTCCCACAGCCCATAACCAGGTAACGCTTTAATTTGTTGATGGTCATCTTTTAATGTCCCACTAAAAAAGCTCGTATTAAATTTACTGAAAACCGTGGCCATTTGTCTTGTTTCCTCAAGTGGCAAATCATAAAGTAGCACGCGCTCCATCGCTTTGTCATAGCTGATTTTCTCAAAAGTCACTTGACTATACGTGTGAAAATCAACCGCTTGACCACTGCCCTCGATAGCATAATCACCTGGAACAGTTAAAGCCTTGGCTTGATAGTGTAACGTTTGATCTTTTTCTAGCGTCACAGCACCATATAAATGTGGGTACACACTTAAAGCACCGGTCGCAATATCGTATAATCCATCCTCAACAGCTGTGTGTTGAACATGAATATGCCCACTAAAATGTGTCCGTACCCCAAAGGTTTTAAACATTTCTTTTATACGTTGTGGATGTTCGATTGTAAAGTTACGATTCATGTGCGGGTGATGTTCGAGTAAGTTATGATGAGAGACAACGAGTGGTTGAATGCCTTGCTCGTCCGCTCTTCTTAATATATCCTCAAGCCATAGTTCAGTCTCAATTCTAACCCGACCCGATGGCTCAGATGGCTTTTGCTCACTATTATTTTCATGCTTAACGGTATCAAGCATCACTAGCCAAGTATCCTCACGGATGGCCGCCACATAGCTGAGTGAAGCATCATCCACTGAGACAATATGAGCCGAATCTGATTGATAAATCTGACGAAAAGCGTCTGGTGTCGTTTTTTCTACCCGGTAGACAGCCTCTTTTGTAAAACGAGAGGCGTGATAATTATTTAGATCATGGTTTCCCGGCGTCACAAACACAGCAATACCAGCCGCTCGCAACTGATCAAGTTTTTCAGATAAGTGCTCATGACTCAGTTTTTCACCATTCAATGTTAAGTCACCGCTTAACACGACGGCATCTGGTTGTGACGTTAATGCTTGCGTTATAAAGGCATCAACAATGCGCTCTAAGTCATATAACATCTTGCCGTCACCAGTTTTAAATAAATCATCATACACTGGTCCTTGTTCAATTAATGCCTCTGTTAAGTAATGTAAATCTGTCGCTAGCATGAGATTGATCGGCTCTTCTGAGGTTACAATTGGCACAACATCATCATTGATGTTAACGGCGACATCAGGTTCTTTTATAAGCGATTGGAACCCTAGCACGGCCAAACTTAAGCTAGCGAGTATCAAAAATATAATTAATGGTCGTTTCATTATCATTATCCTCTTTTACTTTTCTGTCATAATTACTCTAAGCGTACCGAATTGCTTGTGTTTTGACAACTTAAACGCCTAACAAACAGCGATCACTTTATAAAGATATCTATAATCTTTCACTTAACGACAAGCATATTCATTAATAACCACGTAAAAGACGTCGCAAAGACATAGAACGCGACGCTCATTCATATTGCCTTGACGCGGTAATTGAAAAAATTGGCGTTGCTTCACCGATTATTGGAGCAACTAAATGAGTCCATTTGGGAGAAGCTGAGGTAACTGAGTGATTTAACTATCGGTTACTCACCAATGGGACTTTAGCTATTTTTACTGCCACAACAGAAGCAATAATCACTTTAATAACATCTCCTGGTAAATAGACAAAGCTTAAAACAAGTGCTTCAACAAGTGAAATCTCCATCATAAAGGCTTGAACTGGAATACCAAAAAGATATACCCCTATCACACCACCCATGATATTGGCCATAAAAAACTTTAAAAACGTCGGCGACTTCATTCGTTCCACAATCAAACCAACGAAGTAGCTACCAAACAAATAACCAATTAAGTAACCCGATGACGGAACGACAAACACACCTAAACCACCCCGTCCTCCAGCTAAGAGCGGGACACCAATCGCAACTAACAGTAGAAAAACGAGTTGACTCATCGCCGCATACTTACTTCCAAGGTGATAACCTAAAATACTACCAGACAACATCACACCAAGCGTCTGCATCGTTAGTGGTACAGGTGAAAAGGCAAGGGGGATCGATGGTAATAACCCAAGCACACCCATTACCGCAACAAAAATCGATGTATACATCAGTTTTTTTAATTTCATTGTTAACCCCCAAAAAAATAAGTTAACGATAGTATAGCGAATGTTGATTTATTTGTAAACATAAAAATAACACCAGCTACTAATAGAGGGGTAATAGAGCTGGTGTTATCTTATGTTTTAATTGTTTTTAAGATCTGATAGGCGTGCATCGATGACTTTCTTGTTAGTATGAAAGCCGATAAATGTCTTTGTCACTTTACTATTACCAAACAAACCTTTTTTGTAAAAGACAAAGGCCGGGACAATTTTGGAACCCGTGATTGTTACTAATTCCGCCTCAACTTGTTGATGATCTTCAACATTTTTCTGTTTATAAGCTATATTTAGATCATTGAGGTAAGCTTTTGCTTGTTGACAATCCCCGCAGAGCGGACGAGTGTAAAGCACAAGTTCACTTCCTCTACGCATCATGACACTGCCTTTACTCGAGTTGGTTTAAATCGTTTCAGCCTTAATGCATTGACTAACACCGAAACAGAGCTAAAACTCATTGCAGCTCCTGCGAGCATTGGATTAAGCAAGGGGCCACCAAAGATGTGTAAGAGTCCCATGGCAATCGGAATACCAATCACATTATAGGCAAACGCCCAGAACAGGTTTTGTTTAATATTTCTAATCGTCGCATGACTTAGCTCAAGTGCCGTCGGCACGTCCATTAAGTCACTACGCATTAAGACAATATCCGCTGATTCCATCGCGACATCCGTACCAGAACCAATCGCCAGACCAATATCAGACTGGGCCAGCGCAGGTGCATCATTAATTCCATCACCAACCATACCGACTTTCTTACCTTCACCTTGCAGTTGTTTCACTTCATTGGCTTTGTCCTCCGGTAAGACTTCACTTAGCACCCGGTCAATGCCAACACTTTTAGCAATGGCTTCGGCGGTTCGGGAATTATCTCCGGTAATCATCACGACTTCGATCCCCATCTGATGAAGTTTGTCTATTGCTTCTGTACTGTGTTGTTTTACCGTATCTGCCACCGCAATAATACCAGCTATTTCACCATCAATCGCAATAAACATCGGTGTCTTTCCTTCACCTGCTAGGCGATCTGACGTTTGATCAATTTCAGTTAAAACGATGCCACGCTCAGTCATCAGCTTTTTATTTCCAGCGAGCAATAGCTGATTATCAATTGATACCTTAATCCCACGACCAGGTATCGCTTCGAATTGATCAACGGGTAGAGTCGTTAACCGCTGTTCTTCTGCCGCACGCACAATCGCTTCGCCTAATGGATGCTCAGACCCTTTCTCACTTGAAGCTGCCAGCTGTAAAAGCTCTTTCACTGTTATCTCGTTAACTGTTAGGATATCCGTGACAACAGGTTTACCTTCTGTGATTGTCCCTGTTTTATCAAACACAATCGTATCGAGTTTATGGGTCGTTTCAAGGGCGACGCCACTCTTAATAAGCACACCATTTTCTGCCCCCTTACCCGTACCGACCATAATTGCCGTTGGTGTAGCAAGGCCAAGCGCACATGGGCAAGCGATGACTAAGACTGAAATTGCAATCGTTAAACTAAACAGTCCACTCTCACCAGCGATAAACCAACTGAGACCTGAGAGGATACTAATTACAATTACAATCGGCACAAAATAACCGGAAATAATGTCCGCCATTTTGGCTATCGGCGCTTTTGATCCTTGAGCATCTTCTACAAGTTTAATAATTTGTGATAAGGCCGTATCTTCACCGACTTTTGTTGCCTTGTATTGTATCGTACCGTTTTTGTTTATACTTGCACCAATCACAGCGTCACCGGCTATTTTTTCAACCGGTATACTTTCACCTGTCAACATCGCTTCATCAATTGATGTTTTTCCTGAGGTCACGACACCATCCACCGGTAATTTTTCACCTGGCTTAACGATGATTGCGTCCCCAACTTGAACGGTTTCAATCGGTACCTCCATCTCCGCGCCATCTCGTATCACTCTCGCTGTTTTCGGTTGCAGTCCCATCAGTTTCTCAATCGCTTCCGATGTTCTTCCTTTAGAACGTGCTTCAAAATATTTACCTAACGTAATTAGCGTTAAAATGACTGCCGCTGATTCATAATAAAGATCCATTGCATACTGACTCTTACCTAAAGTGACCATGACTGTCGCACCTAAACTATAGATAAAAGCAGCACTTGTCCCAAGTGCAACTAAAGAGTCCATATTCGGGTGGCGTTTTATGAGTGCTCTAAATCCCACTTTAAAAAACGGCCAACCAACTACCATCACAGGTACCGTTAAGATCAGTTGGAGAAATGAAAAGGTCACTGGATTCATGATTGGGTCAATAATCGATGGTAATGGTAAGCCCATCATATGCCCCATCGAGACGTATAAGAGTGGGACGGTAAAAATAGCTGAATAAAAAAACCGTTGCCACATCCGAGTGATTCCAGCTTGTTTCTTAGCTTTTGTCTCTTCTCGCTCTAATGTATCTGAAGCTAATTTCGCCTCATAACCCGATACTTGGACCGTTTCGATAATAGCTGAAGTTGTCACTACCCCTTCATCAAACAAGACATTGAGTTTCTCGGTCGCAAGGTTAACTTCAGCTTTTTTAACACCCTCGAGTTGGCTCACCGCTTTTTCAACCGTCTGCGAACAAGATGCACACGTCATCCCGCTTATAATAAACGTCGTCTCATCACGCGGGACTTTAAGTGCATAGCCAGCATTCTTTACGACCGTCTGCAAGTCCTCTAGCGTCAGTTCTTGCTCATTGTATTGAACCGTGAGTTTTTCTGACGCTAAGTTAACTGATGCTGCACTGACACCGTTTAGCTCACTGACGACTTTTTCGACCGTTTGCGAACAAGATGCGCACGTCAAACCTTCCACTGATAATGTTTGTTCCATCCTTCTCACCCCTATGTTAAGTGTTAAACGAAAAAGAGACATTCTTCACCTACACATAAATAATAGATGATACCCCTATACGTTTACAGTTGTAATCTTTATCAATACCTCAAGTTTACATCTGTAATCGATAAGTGTCAAGTGAATGTCTCAATCCTATCCAAACTTCTTTTCACTTAAACCGCTGAAGGTACTGAACGTGCTTAATCGCAAGTATCCCTTGCCAGTATTTTTTAGCGATTAAAAATTCTGATTGATCTCTTCCCCACTCCCAGGTGATGTCCCAAACCCCGTCTTCTTTCACACTCTCGTTTAAATAGTCGCAATGGGCCTGGATAAGATTCTGATATTTTGGATAAAGTACATCCTGTTTACTTTCGATCACATCCATTGGTAGCCCTTGATAGGTTTGACCAAACGTCGACGGATCTTTACTGAAGGCTGATTCTTTCAATTCCATTACTTTCTCATGAAGCTGTTGTTCTTTAGGTAGCTGCCCTTTTAATAACACAAGCAGCTGTTGGTAATTGTTTAACTCGTGAAAATCCATTGTTTCAACAGTCAATATGTGCTCAATTGCACCTGTGAGGATTTGATCAACAATTATTTTACTGCGCTCATCAACGGACCATAGCTTTAAATAAGCTGCCAATTCAACCGTTGGATTATAGCCCCAATTTGCTTGAACACCAGCTATATAATGCCAATGTCTCGCATGAGGATAGTCATTCATTTCGGTTACTACTGTTTGATACACACCTGTTTTTTCATCGAATGAATGGATTAAATATTGAACAATCGCTTCTACAATCGGGTCTTCTTTTGGTAGGTTTAATTCATAAATAATCCGGCACGCCGCCCACGTTTGAATTGCCGAAGAATGTGGCATCGTATAATCAGGCTCTAAACCATGACCAAAGCCACCATCTTCATTTTGGTAAGCGATTAAACAGTCTCGGACCACTTCTTTTCCTCCAGCTTCAAAGAGATACCTCCAACGCGCATACTCTAATGGTCTCGCATGATGTTTCATCCACTGACTAATTTTTAACACATCCATTTGACCCTCTCCTTTATGTTGTGATTCACCACATGTATTTCTTAACTTCTTACCCGTTTAAAAACAAACAAAACAACGCGCTACTTATTGTCATACCGTTCTGTTTTAAAACAAAGTAAATTATGTCCAAAAGTTTATAAACCTTGTTGTTAGTTGATATTTTTCATTAAAAAGATGACTCACAATGATCGCTAAAAAGAACGACGCCAGTTGTGGCTCTTTTCCAAAAATGCACCCACATAATCCTCCTTCTCCAAACCAATTGCGTACATTGACTTTTACTATATTATACTATCCCACAAAAACTAATTCACACTTACCTATAAAAAGAACCGCCTAACATTAATGATTGTTAGACGGCTCACACCCGGTAGATTGTTTATACTTAACCCTACGGGTAAGTAACAACGTGTGTAGTTATTTTTGTTTTTTTAACGCCTCAACTTGGGCCAATACACTAGTTGTTAGCGCATCACTCGCTGTTAAGTTGCTGACGGTTTCAAGCGTTTTCTCATATCCTTCTGCTTCAACCATGGTTTGAAGTTTCACTGCTTCGTCATCTTCTTTAAAGTCATACAGTAACGCAGCAGCAATTGCTTTCGCTAAATGCGTTGGCTCTTCATTAACTAGCTCATAGTACAAGCGAGCTGGACGAACAAGTCGGTCATTTTCACCTAATTTACGAAGTGGGCCACGTGCTACTCGTGTTACTTCATCTGACAGATAAGGATTTAAGAAACGTCCTAAGATCTTATCGATGTAGTTGGCATGCTCTGCTTCAGTAAAATCAAACTTAGACGTAATGACTTGTCCTGATTCCTTTAAAGCGCCTTTAACTAAGGCGAGTACATCTTTATCTTCTAATGTATCTTTAATCGTTTCATAGCCGTAGTGATAACCAAAATAGGCTGTGACCGCATGTCCTGTATTTACAGTGAACAGCTTTCTTTCAATAAAGGGATCGAGTGATGGAACAAGCGTCATCCCTTTAATATCAGGTAAGTCTCCGATCATCATTGATTGATCAACGACCCATTCAGAATAAGGCTCAACAGAAACAGTTAAGATATCTTCATGGGATTGGTTGGGAACAATCCGGTCAACTGCTGCATTAGGAAAACCAACCCGTGTTGGTAATTGATTAGCGACTTCTGGTGTCACTTTTTTCATCACTTCATCCTTTAACAGCGTACTTCCCCCAATCATATTCTCACAAGCAATGACATTAACAGGCGCATTAGCTGTTTCTAATCGCTTCGTTAAACCTTTTGCGAGTAAGTCAGCAATGATTGGTAGAATAGACGCTCCTACCGCTGTTGTAATAATATCTGCCTCTACGATAGCATCGATCACTGCTTCTGGGTCCTTCATACTGTTAATCCCTGACATGTTTGTCACGTTGATTTCTTCCCCAGATTCATCAGCTAATAACACATTGTATTGTTGTTTGTCATTAATCGCATCAATTACTTGATCATTCACATCAACAAAACTGACATGATAATCCGCTTGTGAGAGCAATAAGCCAATAAACCCACGACCGATGTTACCAGCACCAAAATGAACAGCTTTCATTTAATTCACCTCTCCAAAAATATCGATGATTTCTTGTTTACTCTTCGCATGAATAATTCTTTCGATGTTTTCTTCTTCAGAACAGACAATCGCAATCTTTGATAAAATTTCTAAGTGTTCATTTCCTTTAGCTGCAATACCAATTAAAATATTGACATCATTTCCATCAAACGAAACACTGTCCTTTGTGATAACAATCGATAAACCGGTATCTTCAACCGATTCTTTCGCATCTTCAGTTCCGTGAGGAATCGCGACTTTGTTGCCGATGTAAGTTGTTGAGACTTGGTCACGTTCAACCATTTTGTCAATATAAGCTGGTTCAATATAGCCGTTATCTAATAAGACTTTCCCTGCATAACGAATCGCCTCTTCTTTTGTGCTTAAGCTCACACCAATTTCAATGTTGTCTGTGGTTAAAATTTCTTTTGCCATGTGAATCACTCCATTTTCTAATTTTTATTGTATTTATGATAGTTTATCATTGATAAACATATTTAGTTCTTGCGATAAATAGTGTTTTAACCCTTGCTCATCTAATGTTTCAAATACGTGACGGCTCGTTTGGTCGCGAATAATCAATGTACTTAAGAAGCTTAAGACTTCTAAGACATGATCACTAATTTCTAGTGGCGAAAGCATCATCACGATTCTAGTAACCGTCATCTCTTCTTGATTCATTGACGTAAGTGTTAAGGGATGAGACAAATCATACAGTTGAAACAACGGTTTTTGAATACTTGATAGTCGCGTGTGATAAAGCGCTAAAGACGTACCAGGTATTCCAATTCCACCTTGTTTCTCCCTTTTTATTAATGCGTCGGTAAGCCCTTTTTCATCATGAATCAGCTGCCTTTCTTTTAACCGGCGGCTAATCTCATCCAAAATAGCTTTTTTACTCGTTAATTGTTGAATCTGATCAATACAGAAAGTGCCCAAAATATTTAATATAGCATTTGAATATTGCTGCATTTTCTCTAAGCGATCGAAGCTAAAAACTTCCGCTTGTTTTGATTCAATATAATTCCGCTTCAATAAATCTTGTCTCAACTGTTTGCCTTTAATTAAAACATTAATTTTTTCAATGTCTTCTTCGGTTAAAATCGTTGAAATCAAGGTGTACTCATCGACATAATCTTTCAGTGGGATCGTTGATAAAATTAAATCGTAACCCGATAATGCTTTTGATTCTAATTCAAACAATGATGCTTGATCAATTTGACGGATGCCATTAATTTTATTCTTAAGTTGTGACGACACCATTTTAGATGTTCCAAGACCACTCGAACAAATCACCAAAACACTTAAGTTTTGTGGTGACACACGCTCAATTGTTGCCGATGCAAAATGAAGTACCAAGTAAGCAATCTCTTCATCTGGAAAATCTACCTCAAATATTTCTGTACAACTCACTTTAATCGCTTCAAAAATCTCTGGATAGTCGCGTTTTATATCACCTTTTAGCGGATTTCCGATATACATCCCTTTTTGGATCCGGTATAACGTTGGTTTTAAGTGCGTTAAGAGATCTTTCAATAACCTGTCTTCACTAACAAAGGTTGCTTGAATTTTTTCTCCTACTGCGACAATCAACTGTTTTGTTAAATACAACACATTAACCGCCGACTCTTCAATAATAATTCCTTTATCCGACCGAAGTTTTGCACCTAATAAGTGCATCGTTATATAACCGATTTCATCTTTTGGTATCTCAAGTTCAAACGCTTCACTTAAACTTCGAATGATTTTTTTAGCGACCACATATTCTTTTGATGTTTCAAGTTCCTCCAAGTAGTGATGATCAAAATAAATTTGTTCACCCTTTTGAAGGCGCTCAACCGCTAGAGCTAAGTGGACGACTAAGCCGATATACGAGCTGTCGGCGAATTCATAAGGTAAATCACTTTTAATATAATTAATACTCTTTTCAATGGTCATCAATTTGGATTGGTCGACCAATCCTAACAGGCGCTCAGAGACAGTATCAATAGTGGAAGATTGCGTCTTCATCTTACTCTTTATGTGAGACAGAAAGTCAAGTTCATCCACATACTTAAAAATAAGATAACTCAAGGTCGCTCGTTTATCTGATTCTTCTCCGATGATCTCAACCCCGTAGCCTCGTTTTCTAACCAGCTTAAGGTTATGTTCTGTTAACACAACTTCAACTTTATCCAAATCATTGCTGACGGTTGCAACAGTCACATTCAATTCGTTCGCTAGAACGATTAATTTTGTTGATCCATTTGTCTCGAGTAACGTCGTTAAGATAATCGCCTGCCGCTCTTCTGGTGTATAATCTGTAAAAGCGACTTGAGTAAGGGCGAGATCTAACTTGGCTTTTGCTTCTTTTGAACCCGTGATATGGATGCCAGTGCCCGATTTTTTATCAAGCTTTAAATCATAACCTGTTAAAATATCTTCGACTATTTTTAAATCTCGATGAATCGTGCGTGTACTCACGTCTAATGTTTGTGCCAGTGATTCAATCGTTAAGCCATCTGGATAAGCTAATAACACTTCTAGTATCCTTCGTTCTCTACCTGATATATACACCATGTACCTCCTTACCTCAAGTCATTGGTTTTTTCCTTACTTTTATGATAAGACAGAAATAAAGCGATTACAATGAATTGAAGTTTCAATTTTGTCGCGCAACAAAGTGACAAGATTTAATAAGTTTTGTCACATTAACCTCATCATAAAAGAATAGAAGGTAAGTTAACCAACATTTTTATGACAAAGTTTAATTAACTCTCCTGATTGATACATATCTCATAATATAATATTCCCGACTGACAGCAAAAGAAACCTTACCTGTTGTCACCAACAGATAAGGTTTGAGGATTTTCTCTATTTAGATAGCTGATCGATTAATTCTTGATATTTAGGACTGTTTAAGAAGTTTTCAACCGATACATGAATGGCATCTGGTCGTTTATTCTTGGCACGATCCGTTAAATCTTTATGTGTAATAATTAAATCAGCATCTTCTGGTAATTGGTTGATGGCTGTATTCGTTACGTCAATATCGACATTTGCTTTTTTGAACTTATCTCTTAACAGAGAAGCTCCCATTGCGCTTGATCCCATCCCAGCATCACACGCAAAGACAATTTTTTCTACATTGCTTTTGTTAATTTCTTTTGAAGCTGATGAAGAAAATGATTCAGACACACTGCTTTTTTTACCTTTCATTGCTTGCATCTGTTCCGCTGCACCTGAAAGATCACCGTCATCATCACTCTTATCACGCTTCAAGATAACTGACGCAACTAGGAACGACACTGCTGTTGCGACAAGTACACCGGCAAGAACGCCAATGTAGTTACCACGTGGTGTCATTGTAAGTAAGGCAATGATACTACCTGGTGATGGAGAAGCAACTAGACCTGCATCAAGTAATGAGAAGGTGAACACACCACTCATACCACCAGCGATGGCTGCAATAATTAAGCTTGGCTTCATTAGCACATACGGGAAGTAAATTTCATGGATACCACCAACAAAGTGAATCAACATTGCACCGTATGAAGAAGATTTAGATGCGCCTTTACCAAATACCGCAAAAGCTAATAGAATCCCTAACCCTGGTCCAGGGTTTGTTTCAATTAAGAAGAGAATCGATTTACCAGCTTCAAGCGCTGCTTCAGTACCAAGTGGTGTAAACACCCCGTGGTTAATAACATTATTTAAGAAAAGAATCTTCGCTGGTTCAACAAGTAAGCTTGCAAGTGGTAACAACCCAGCATCAACAATTGCTTCTACACCTGAGCCTAGCGCTTCATTTAGAGCACTAACGATTGGTCCCATACCAACGACACCAACACCTGCTAGAATCGCTGCTAAAATACCTGCTGAGAAGTTGTTGTATAACATTTCAAACCCTGAACGAATCTTTGGTAAGAACGGTTTATCAAATTCTTTTAATAAGAAGGCGGCGAGTGGACCCATAATCATCGCACCTAAGAACATTGGCGTGCCACCTGCACCGACAACCACACCCATTGTTGCGATGGCACCAACGACACCACCACGGGCATCATATACCATTTTACCACCGGTATAACCAATAAGTAATGGTAATAGATACGTGATCATTGGACCAACAAGTTCAGCCATTGTTTCATTTGGCCACCAACCATCTGGAATGAAGAAGGCGGTAATTAACCCCCATGCGATAAATGCGGCGATGTTCGGCATAATCATGCCGCTCAAATAACTACCGAACTGTTGAATCTTTGCTCTTGCTCCCTTTTTAGCCATAATAAAATTCCCCTTTCAAATTTATAAAAAGTATTAGTAAGTACACCTTAATAATAAAGCGTTTACATAGGGATATACAAGACATTATAAATGCATATTTGTCACTCTAGTTGATGACAAGATTAAAATACTCGATATAACAGCTGTGAATAAGGCCTTACAACACTTAAAACATACGGGTTTTAACGCTGACACATTTTAAACTTGTTCTTTGACTTATATCATTTTGTCACAAAAACTAATTTAATTATGACTATTTTTCACTAATATCATGAAGGAATCATCATTTTCGAAAGGCAATCGCATATTAAAGGTTCTATTGCATCTACTTTTTTAAACGCTTATACTTCATCCGAATCAACACTATGTTTAACCAAATGCTGACGGGTGTGAGCACTAACACCACTGGTACAGACGTATCTGTATAGCCGAAAGTATGCACTTCCCTATTAATTATCGGTAAAATACCTAAATATAAACCTATGGTGACAATATAAACAAGCACAACAGACAGAAACGTTAGCTCTGAACCTTTCTTTTTGTACACAGATCCAACCACCAATGCCAAGACAAATGATAAAAATAGAACAACAAAGGCCATTATCTACCGTCCTTTCAATAAAAATATTGCTACAACGACGGTTTAATTATCAACTTCAAAGATGCGATCCGTCATTTTCCATGCATCATCCATCCATGAAAATTCAACTGTTAAAATATATGGACCTCGCAACTCAGTTTCATTTTGTTGACTCACTTGATAGGTGTCTTCGTCTACTCGATTAATTAACATAGGTGAGTCACTTAGAAGTTTAGCTGGTCCATCTTTCGGCACAACATAAAGTAAACCCTCTTCCTCTCGGTAATAGTCATCTACAAGTTGTGTGACTAATTCTCGACTCGCGATTGCTAATGTCGCTTCAATTAATGCTTTTTTACTTTGATACGCTTTAATCTCATTCGTCTTACCTACTGTTTCTGGTGTATAGAGTTGATCGAAAAAAGCCGCTTCAATTTCTAAAGCACGTGTTTCGGTCAATGGTTCTTTATTCTCTTCTAGTAATTGATCTCCTTTTTCAGTTGGCGTGTCACCTGTATTTTTTTCATGTTCATCTACTACTTGTTCTTGACTGCTGACACAACCCGTCAGAACAACTGTTGCCATCAAAATTGTGATAATCATTGAGCGTTTAACCAAAAACACGCAATCCCTCCTATTCGTTCACTATACATTAATTTTTCCCGGATATCATTGTCTTAAAACAGATAGATCCGTTTTAGTTTTAACTGTATATTATACCTTTTAACTAAACTGATCGATTGCTCTAGTTGTAGCATCACATCTATACTAAAAGAGTCTGAGACAAAACTAGAAAATATGAAGTGAAAACTGGATGTGATTTTTCTACTAAGAAGATCACATCCGGTTTTATTTTTAGTATTTTCATTTTCAAATAAAGTTGTCGATATACCGGCAGCGAACTTCCATAAGTTAACTGCCATTAATGCAAATCCTAATTCATTCTCTACGTGTTCTTTTCCGCGAAGAAAAAACCTTGTGAAACCCAAAATCCCCTCCTGTTAAAATTATGCTTTTTATGATACCATAAATGTGAGAAAATTTTAAAAATAATGAAAAGAAGGGATGGAAATATGAAAAATTTTCTTGATAAAAGTACTAATATTGGAATTGCTACAATAAACTTAATCATGTTTTCACTGATGACTTTTACTTTTTCAAAATATGAATTTATGAATCAATATTTAAAATATTTTATTTATTTATCTTTAGCTATTACTATTATTCTATTTTTTATATCAATAATAAAAAAGCTAAAATATAAATGATGATTAAAAAAGAGCCCCATAAAATTTAAAATGGACCCTAAAGAATGGACACTAAAAAAAGTCCCCTCTTTAGGGTCTGTTTTGATATACTCAAATCAAATAACAGCCATTGGGCTTGAAGTGGCTTCTTAGCGAATCCGTATAAACGCATGGCGAAAGCAAACAAAGAGCATTCTACTGTTGAAAACAAACTAAATCGTCAATTCAATCAAGGTGTCAGTAAGAAAGTTTTATTGACAGACATCACGTATTTACCTGGAGCCAATGGATTCATGGGCTATTTGTCAACGATAAAAGATGGTGCAACAAGGTAAATTCTCGCTTACTATGTTTCAGATAATTTGAAAATAGATATTTCACTAAATACAATTGATCAGCTCATGCATACCCATGGTCGGAAGCCTTTGTCCATTCAGATAAAGGCGTTCATTACACGAGCCTAAAATTTCATAAGAAATTAGTCGCTAATAACCTAGGGCAATCTATGTCAAGAAGAGATAACTGTTGGAACAATGCACCTCAGGAATCATTTTTGGCCAATTAAAAGATGATATGAACTATCATCACTGTAAAAATATTCATGAATGACGTGCTGTCGTTGATGATTATATTGATTATTATAATCATGAGCGAGATCAATGGAACCTAAAAAAATTGCCCCCTGTTAGTTACAGAGAGCAATATTTATTGAATGTTTCATAAGAGTCTTTTTTAAAATGTCCTTGACAAAGGGTCCACATTATAATATCTGAAGAGGTTATTTTAATCAAACTTTATTATAAATGATCAAACTTTGTTCTAAACGATCAAACTTTATTATAAAACTACACCATTTTGTAGCTTTGAAATAAAGTTTGATTAAAGTTGCTTCTAAAAATTGCATTCTTCTTTAAACAAAAAGAAACTATTTTCAAAAAAGTTTGATCAAAATGGCTGTTTAATCATTAGAATTAAGTTTCTTTTTTATAAAAAAGTTTGATCATTACTGACGGCTGATTACACATACTATTATAATAAAATGTTATCACTTTTGAGATGTTAGTGATTGTGACATAAGTAAAAAAGCACTTACATACTTTTGTGGATAACCTAAACATCCAATATTACTACATTTGCATTTTATAATTTTAGAGTGATAGAGAGTTCTTGAGCGTAGAAAAAATCAACTCCCTTATCCTTACAACCTATGCTTGATGGTCTCAAACAATTGATTTGCCTTCCCTTCAAGATATCTGTTATTTCCACCTAGCTCTACTGTATTTAAAGCAAGCAAAAAACAAGATAATATTCTTGCAATAAAGTTTTCGATTAAGGGATTATTCTGCCTTTTTCACACAAAACAAGCATTCAAAAATATTCCATTTACTCATCTTTAACTGCTTGTCAAAAACTTGTCGCGAAAGCATAGATCGGCAGGCGTTAATATTATTCTAAGCTGTCTTTTATTGGCACTTTCTATACGTACCTTTTCTCTTTTAGTTAGCGAAATTTCATGTGATGTCGTTGTAACTATTTTCACTCTATACGATTAGGCAATCTTCATAACGCTCCATCACGCAGTCCCCAGAGATTTTATATGAGATGAAAGCAGTCATAGACTTTTGTAATGGAAGGTATCTATCCAGAACTTCTATAAATCGTGTATAGCAATCGTGTGTCACTTTTGAATATCACTTTGTTGTTCAAACCAAGCTTACTACGTTTATTTTTCTCTGTTCGGTAGTACATCAATAGATTTATAAGTCAAGCCGTCACAAATAAAAACGCTGTAACGATATCCTTATTTCCATGCGAAGTCATCGTTACCTGCGAAAGGGACTAATAGAACGTTTAATGCTTGACTTAGAGATAATTCGTATTAAAGCATCAGTACTAGTTGACATACCGGGTTTATTGCTGAGTCAGGTGCCCTCTAAACAATTGTTAGAGAAAGCCATGGCACCTAACTACGGAAGAATCAAGCCATAACGTTCGATCTATACTTTTGATAAACAAAGAGCGTTGATACAAAAACTTTTCCTACTTCTTAAATAAATGATAATCACTTTTTTGTATTAAGAAATCATCGGTTACTCTCGTGCAATGACATAAATAACATCATACTCTTCCATGATCGATTCAATATGAATACAAGAGTCTAGTTTCGCAATAGAATGAAGCATAACTGATTATCACTATTGTTACACTATACCTTGTTTCATATCAAAAGTGCGTAAGAGACAGCTATATTCTAGCTGCTACATATCTTCTCATAAACAATAGATTCATCTAAATAGGTTTGCAATTCCCTTAATTTTATGTTTAGATCTTCATGTATGTCCAGACTAATAATTAAAAATGAAGCAACATCCGTACTTCCATTTTTCTCAGAGATAACTTCATTTATTCTTATCAGAGGACTAAAACTTACTACCCAATTGAACGGTATCTCTTTTTCATCAGGGATACTCACAACTTTACCTAATTTTTTTGGTAATAGTATTGAGTACACTTTCTTTTCAGGCATTTGTCTACTATTTATGGGAAAACCATTTCTTATACCTAATTGTGTTTGAATATTTAAACCTTCTAGATCAATATCATATGATAGTTTAATTAATTGCGGTATTCTAGCTCCAGCTAACCTACTTGCCGTTTCGCAGAATATAATTTTATCGTTTAATGTATGAAAAACTTCTGTATGAAAACAATAAGCTTTAGCTTCATGAGGTATTTCTTTTAATAATCTTTTTTGATATTCCACAAGTCTCAAAGACATTGGGTCACCTGGAAGCAGTTGTTCAACAATTATTAAAGATGTTTTATTTTGATTCTCCATGGGCTTATCATGATATTTATGCGCAACTATAAGTGCAGGATTTCCATTAATAACAACCCCATCAATTGAATACATATTTTTACATTCGATATATTCTTCAACTAACATTGGGTACTCAATATCAAGAGCTACTAATTCTTTTTCTTCATTTATTTTAACTACTCCTATAGAATCAGCTTCTGAAATTGGCTTTAAAATAATCGGATAATTATACTTTCGAATAAAGTTTATAATCTCATCAGTATTATGAACTAATTTAAAGCTAGGAACTAAGAAACCCGAATCTGCTACTTTTCTTTTCATCCAAAATTTATTTCTATATAATGTAGCGCTTAACATTTTTTGCCCTCTAATACCATAATACTCCCTTAATAGGGCTGCACGTTGAGTGTCTTTTTCACTAATTGAGATAATATGTGTTATCTTCTCTTCACTATTAACCTCTGAAATTACTTCACTCAATTCATTATCATTGAAATAATTCTTTAAGGTAATTACAGAGTTATAACCATTTTTCGAATCAAAATACTCCTTGTATTTTTCTGGAATTATTAAAGTAAACGTGTCAACGAAATCGCTTAACCATTCTGCATAATCAACCAAAACTGGTGGATAATGATTTAGTATTACGACATTCATTTAATATCCCCTTCCATGATAGAATTAAAATATGTTTTATTGTCTAATTGATGGTTCAGATAACAATTCTGTGATATTTACTTTATTTGAAGGATCAAGACTCAAAGCTTTGTTTCTAATTGAGCTTCTCTGCTTAACATACTTTCTTGCTTGGATGATAAAATCTTCATTCATATTTGAATGCTTTAATATCCAATCAGGTTTTATTCCCATGGTTTGACTTAGATAAGGTATATCAATATCTCCATTTTTTTGAAAATTTTCATTTACTTTCTCTATTGTGGTTGATATTTTATAAGAATAATAATTAATTTTATTGAAGATTTCCTCAAAAGATTTACAATTCTCCTCAAGTTTATAACCCTGAATTGCAAGAGAATTTAATAATAATTTATAAATAATTTGTTGCTGGTCAAAATCAATTCGTCTACCGTTAAGCTCTGCTCCAATTTCTCTGATTAGCTTCTTAAGAAAATGTCCATGATAGTTACTACTTAATTCTGTTAGTCCATCTTTAAATAAAAAAGATATTGATCTCAATAGCAAAGTTATTCTCATAATTGAGGTATCTTTTAGATTAATAATTTTCGATAAATATTCATAAATATGACATATAGCATCAATTTCAACAACTTTATCTAAATTATTAATTATTAACGACAATCTCTCTTGAAATATTGCAACATCAGCTGTCCAATAACCATTGTAATTTATAAAAGATATAGATCCTAGAGGCACACATCCATTCTTATATTTATAATATGGATATGTGTAATAACCTTTGGGTCTATGCTTACCTATGTTAAACTCCTCAAGATTATTCCAAACAAAAATATTGTCTTCTAATATACCTTCCTCAAGATAGGCATTTAAAATATCTTTCTGATTTGCAACCCTAAAAAACAGTTGATCCTTTGACATTCCTAAGCGTGTTAAATAATCCAATAAATGTTTAATAGTAAAAGAGGGTGAACTACTTGCTATATTAAAAATACTTAAGGATATTTCAGTTGGATTAGCTAGAGGTGTTGTCCCAACAACATCTAACTTATTACTAAAGAAAACTTGCTGTTTAGTTACATAATTTCGGGATTCTCTTTCTTCTTTCAAGTTATCAAATAAATGGATATTAGCAGCGATTGCTGACATGTTAAAATATGTTTCTTCATTCATTCTTATTAACCTTTTCTCAACTAACGGAGAGTATTCTAACTGTAAAAAGTGACTAATAAAACTATTTGTTATTTTACTAGAGCTTTTATAACTCATAAAAGACCATTCTTTTTTTTAATTAGAGTGACATATCCATCTTCAATAATATTAGACCCATCTATACCAAGTTCCAATATCAATTCTGCAATTTTCTCCTTACCCTCAT
The DNA here is from genome assembly GCF_900115605.1 of Halolactibacillus halophilus. Lineage (GTDB taxonomy): Bacteria > Bacillota > Bacilli > Bacillales > Amphibacillaceae > Halolactibacillus > Halolactibacillus halophilus. The sequence continues at coordinate 534 of NZ_FOXC01000032.1, read as the reverse complement.
AATAATCGTTTTCATCTAATAATTCAATTTCAATAAAATCACCTAGATTTTTAATTGTATCTAAATTTAAAGTAAACGCCCCTTTTTTAAAGGTACTTCTATTCTTGTCAATAGTTAATATAGATGAGAGTGAATCTCTCATTAGGGTTTGAATAAAATCTAAATTTTTTTTATCAACATTTATCTCGAGTTCTTCCCAAATACCAGGTTCAATTGTTGTTTTTTTTACTGCACTAAAGCCTTTTACTGAATCATTTCTAAGTCTGTAAATAAATGAACCTCTTACATCTCCTTCTACTTCAAGACCTTTAATTTTGAAATATTCATCTATTTGACGTTTCTCAAACAGTAAAGCAAAGCCTAAATTCTCTACCTTTTTCAATAATTCATTAACTTCCTTCACCTTAAATCTAAGCTCTATTTCCTTCATTAATCATCTTTTGGTATGTCAACACAAAACTGTACAATTTTTTTAAGGAGTGCAACTCGGACTATCGCTTCTTAGTATTTTAAATGCTTACATTAACACTGCAA
>NZ_FOXC01000075.1 GCF_900115605.1 Halolactibacillus halophilus | reverse complement strand
TTAGATTATAATCAAAAATTTGCGATGCGTTGCCATCGCGGCTTTAAAAAAGCTAAACCAGAAATTATAGAGATGTTCGAAGAACAGCTAGCGAAGCAACAAAGTACGCCATCCTTGACTGTGTGACGTGTGTCGTTATGAAGAACAATAGGCGGATCGGCGAAATAATGCTTTATCTAGCACCATCCGCTTACGGGATGGTATAACGACACAAGTGTTTCTAAGTTCTCATGGGGGCGGGACCCCGAACCCACCCCATGAATCACTAAGAAACAGCCCCACAATCAAGGACAAGCAGCTGCGCTGTGGCTGAGCGTTTAAATATATTTCTAATTTTATACAGTAACTCTGGAACTACAATGGAGAGGTTTACACAAAATTCTTGACACTACCCTTCTTTAATGTTGTCTTCTAAAATTATTAATTTATTATACTGATTTTTTAACCATTTGTATTTATCGAAAATATGAGGTGTCACAAAGTTGGAATCCAACCCATGTATTATTGTATCTTTCGATTTTTTTAGATCTTCAACAATTTGTTTTTTAGAAATAGCAGACGAATTTTGATGCACTTGATAGAAAATCAGTTGATGAATCCCTACGCAGCCATCTTCAAATCTATCTAAGTATTGATGATATGGATACCGTTTGTTTTTATATAGTAGCGGGTAATTTAGCTCGGAAATCAGATTTTTTGCTAGTATAATCCGAGGGTATTTAGCCTCATTTGTTTCCAATTCATAGGAATTTATCAACCCTTTACCAAAAACAATACCGTTATTGTGATAAATATCTGATAAATCAATACCCCCTCTGATAAGTATTCCATCCTTTAGTAACTGTGCTCCAATTCGAGACAAATTTGCAATTAAAGTGGAAAACACTTCGTTAAGATCGTTCTCAATTTCAATAGATATAACTATGGAATCAGAAAAGCATGTACACTTTGTTCTATTGCTTATTCCAAACCCATCTAAACCCTTCTTCTGAGCGTCTTCTTCTACTTCTATTAAATCACTTGTCCATGACTCCGGCTTTTCTAAACTCTTAAATTTCATTAGAGTACTATGAATTAAATCTAAAGCTTGATGGCTATTGGTAGATTGATTCACCAGATCTTTAAAGCCTAATATATCAATAAATGTAACAATACTTTTTTTATACATAACTGCCTCCAATTCTTATCTTCCGTGGCATTTCTTGTATTTTAGTCCACTTCCACAAGGACATTTCTCATTCCTCCCAATTTTTTTTAATCCTTTTTGCCGCTTGTAGCTCATAATTCTACTCTCAGCATATTCTTCGCCTTTAACCTTTAATTCTTCTATTCTTTGTGAAGGAATGTCACTGTCGCTCCAATAACGAAATTCCAAATCAGTCAATCTCTTATCTTTAGAAAAGTGCAAGTGTAATTCTAATCGTGATTCTTCTTGATTAATGACCATCGTTGATAATATATAGTCACGAACATAATCATCTGTTAGTTTTTTCAAAGAATCTTGATGACATAGTAAACTATATCGTACATCTCCAAAGGTACTTGAAATAAGCATTCTCCCAACTTCAACTTGTCTTTGAAGCATATAGTCTATTTGTGAAGATAGCTCTTCTCGAGCATCTGACGCAAGATCCAATAAATAAATGGCCAAAGATGATCTATTCTTAATTGAATTTTTATCTAGTAAATCTAGAATTTCTATTAATCTTGTAGGAATTTCCTGCTCGGGTTTTTTGACCCCACCCAAACCATTAAATAAACTTGAAAAATATTCATCTAAATTCTCCCTAAATCCATGCCAGTGCAATTTACCTTCAGCCATATTATTGGCAGTGATTGAGTAAACATTATGTTCAATATACATACCCAAGTGATCTAGCTCATCATTGAGTGACAGTCTATCATTCTTTGCAGCTCGCTTTCGTTGTTTAATATAATGTAAAAATCTACTAGGTGATTCAAAGTAATTCTGATAGACTCGCAAATCATCTATTGAAATAGCAATGGTTGTATCATTAAGGGTTAAAAAGCTTATCTTCTCTGCCTTTGCTGCAAATTCATTAAAATTGTCAAGTGTAATACAAAACGTAGCGATTTCAATATAATCATTAAGAATAATCGAAAATTTTTCATTTTTGTTCTTATCATATATTTTTGCGATTTTAGATGATTTAAGATAGTTAAGCGTCCTTACTGCCTGAGAATCTGCCTTCCCCACTAGTGTCTTTAAAGAGCTCATGTGTGAGTCAATATCATAAACAGGAGAGGTGTATGTATACGAACCTGCTTTAACTTCAATTATAAAAATGTGATCGTCAAATATAACTATAAGATCATTTTCAGCACAGTTTTTGAGTGAGCTTCCAATAGGATAATAGTTTGACTCTAAAACTATGCATCCCGGTAACAATTTCCTGAATAGATTGGCAACCATTTGTTCTGTTGTAGACATCTGTACTTCATTCCAGGTATCTTTATATTCAGGTTCTAAAGAGCATATCACCTTTTGAACAACTCTATATGGTATGTCAACACAAAACTGTACAATTTTTTTAAGGAGTGCAACTCGGACTATCGCTTCTTAGTATTTTAAATGCTTACATTAACACTGCAAAC
>NZ_FOXC01000092.1 GCF_900115605.1 Halolactibacillus halophilus | reverse complement strand
TAAACCCCTGTTGTCGTAGTCGTAGTGGTTGTTGATGGATGTGGTAGTCCAAAGATTTTTTGGAACAATAAATCACGTTGGGTATTTACACCTGCCGGATCCTCAGCAAATGCAACAGAGTGCTCTCTTGAAAAACCGTCTAATTCACGATCCATAAACTCTGCAGCCATTTCTTCGTTAGAAAATTGTGTACTCTCGCCTTTTGTATTTCCTGTGACAGACGGACGTGTAAACATACCTTTCGGTAAGCCAACATATTCTTTTGAACCATCTTCATATGTCTTAGCGAATATAACAGCCACGTATGGTGGATTATCCGTGCTACCCGTCGCGGTAATACCTTCGACATTCTCCCACCCTAATAATTTTTCTTTATCTTGAATAGGGATTTTATGAAAACTTGATGTCACACTAATATTACCGCTCGATACAGCTAATTCTGCCGTTTTATTATCACCGTAAGCACGTACAATCTCTTGCGGCATATTAACTGTAACAGTTTGTAGAAACTTCACTCGTTCTAGTTGTGTAGCTGTTACACCATCACCAATGATTCCATAATAAAATTCATCTACGCCCGTTGAGGCTTTATAATTCTTTTCTTCTGACATTCTTATCACTCCTATAAATTAATAAAATCTTCTCGATATAAAGAACCACGATACCTTCTAGCATCACGAAACACACCGTTGTCATATTCCTTTGGCCCTGATGTTTGTTTAAAACCGAATTGGTGCCACATCACATCTCTAACCTTATCAGCTAATTGCTCTGATAATTTTCTATCGTTACTCCACACATCAATTTGTAAGAAGTAATCTATCTTTATCCAGGTGTCATCCGCAAAATTGGCTGGTGTAGGTGAATCAATCGGATCTATAACAATATATGGACCTGTCATATCGCCTGTTTCTGGATACTGATAAAACTTGATGCGACCTGATGCTTGAGTATTTATATAGTCATCTGCAATTAAGGCATTATAAATCATGTCTAATATATCCATCACAAACCACCTTTCAATACTTTGCGCACAGCATCACGATATGCCTTCTCACTATTTTTTAATGCCTTTGCAATAGCCCCTTTACCTGCCGGATTAGGATTATTAATTGTTCCCCACTCGTTTAGATGGATGATACGATAACGGCCATTAGGACCCTTCCAA
>NZ_FOXC01000031.1 GCF_900115605.1 Halolactibacillus halophilus | reverse complement strand
CCGCGCGCGAGTTTTTTACTCCCAAAACACACACCTGCCACTTTGCTTGCCAGTTGTGTCTGTTGTTTTTCATATCGATCTTTCTTAAAGTTCAATTGGCCTAAGCGAGACTTTAGGTGTTTGATTTCAACATCAAGGTGTTGATGTTCAAAATCATAGGCGCAGTAAAATAAGCGTGTGGAATACTTATATGTCACAACAAAAAAGGCCCCTTTTTGTTGTTCACGTGATGTTTTATTGAACATCGGTGTTCCTTTAACAAAAGAGCCTTTTATTTTTTGAAGTGTCGTCAAGCGCGCCTTCGTCGCTTTTATTTTTCTTTTAACGGCGTTGATTTGTTCTTTTTTATTACGCATGTACACGTTCTTTAATTCTTTTTGTGCGGATAGAAGCGCGCGTCCTTCTTGAACAGCGCTGTTCGCATAATAATCATTTAATCCGTAACGTTGCTTTAAACGTTGATGGATGGAGACGGAACTTTTCGCTTTCGAGCCCCTAAGCTCGCGGACCTCCGCTTGATAGCGAAAATGTTTGGCTTGATTAAACACCCGAAGGGTGTGATCCATGGACATCACAAAATTAGGGTCGATTTTATGCTTATATAAGCGATTTGAAAAAATGGCCTTCATGCCCATGATACACACCCTCTCTTTTTTTGTGACGGTCATTGTTAGTGATTTAATTATACCATGCGGAATATATGTTTGTCACTTCAAAAATATTCAAAAATATTCAAAACAAGCAATTCATCACCCACCTAGTGCTAATGCACTTGAGGAAGGTGTCTTCTCGCCCTAAAACGATAAATTTAACTTTATCGTAGATAAAGAATTCAATATGAGTTATATACCCATTCAATTGGCGCTTACTGAAAATAGTGTATCTTCAGATGATACTTTCCGAAGATTTTTTGAACATCGTTTCAAAAGGCTTTAATAAAACCCTCATTAATTGGGGTTTAATTGAAAAATAAAAACGTTAAATGGTTATTGACAAAGAAAATATAAAGTAGTAATATTATTGCATGCTCAATAGTGCATATGAGCATATAATAATATTTAGGAGGTTTTACATCATGAGTGAACAGCTTATAATAGCTCTTGAGGAGTTTTGGCATGTTGGTTCTGTACTTATCATGGTAATAGCGGGGATATCAATACTTACAGGATTTGTTAAGGAGTATATACCTCAAGAGAAGCTTCAAAAAAAGTTGAAAGGCCAAAATACGATCATGGGTGCAATAACTGGAGCAGCACTCGGTATATTAACACCTTTCTGTAGTGCTTCAATGGTTCCAATTGCGATGGGTATGATAGAAATGTCAGCACCATTTTCAACAGTATTACCATTTCTAATTTCAGCACCATTGTCAAATTTTGTTGTAGTAGGAATAATATTTGGAGCCTTTGGTTTTAAAGTTGCATTAATATACTTTTTATGGACATTTGGCGGGGCAATACTAGCTGGTCTTACTGTAGGACGTAGTAAAGTTAGATATCAAGTTAAAAACTTAGCTGAAATAGCTGCAACTAAAAAGAATACTACATCATGTGGTGAACCTAATAATGCATCTCAAGGAATTGCCATTTCAGAAACAAAAAATGCTTGTGATAGTGCATTCACAAATTTAGATTCAGATCTAAACAGTAGTGATGAAGAATGTCTTGGAGCTGCGACTAACGGTGGACATAAGGAAAAGATTAGAGGAGCATTACAATTTGCCGTATCCTTATTCAAGCAAATTGCGCCTTACGCTGTAGTAGGTGCAGCAATAAGTGGTATTGCTCTGGCCTATATTCCAAGTAGTGTTGTTGAAAAGTACGTTGGAGGGGATGCATGGTATGCAATTCCTGTTGCGGCAACAATCGGAGTACCTTTATATTTGCGTATTGAAATGGCAATCCCGCTTTTAGGTACTTTACTCACAAAAGGAATGAGTATGGGTGCGGCTATGGCACTTCTAATAGGAGGTACAGGAGCTAGTTTGCCAGAATTAGCAATTCTAAATTCAATGCTAAAACCAAAAGGAATTGTTGCATTTACATTAACAGTGTTGACACTTGCTACGACTGGTGGAATTCTTTTTATGTTTATACAATAATTTTTAAAGAGTAACTTCACAAATTATTTTAAAAACTCGAGTTTGACACTTTTTTAAAATAACCCCCCTCTAAATCCTTGCTATCAATGGGTTTAGAGGGGGTTCTTTTTTTAAAAAGTAAGTATTATTTTGCTTTATTGGATAGCTTTATCTCGATTATCACGTTGGGTTGCGACGCAGTAATACGTCGATCGAGGGACCTGTAACAGAGTACACATCGCTGATATCGAATACTGATGACGGTTGTTTCTTATCACATTTATTTTCGTCCCATGATCAGCGCTGCTTGCTTTTTAGTGTTTCTTTTAGAAACACTTATCCTTTAGGGTAAATATCATTTTCCATTGCCAGTTGTTTATTTTGATTCCGTAAGCGAATCAGTTCTTCTTGTTCAGGTGTGCGGTTATCTTTTTTTTGAATGAACCCGTCTCCTTGTGTTGACGAATCCACTTGTCAAAGGCTGATGGCGTTAACTTATACTCTTTAATAATCTCGTTTCTAGGTTTTCTAGCTAGGTACAGTTTGACAACTTGTTCTTTAAATTCTTTTGAGAATAATCGGCGTGCTCTTTTTTCCATGATTGGTCTCTCCCTCGAGTGATTAGTCCCACAAGTTTAACCGACCTTAACAAAACTGTCTAGTTTAGTGTAACCTATCCAGTGTTGTTTGTTGAGGTAGATGGTGTCTTTGTCCGTTGCACAAAGCATCGAAGAGGCATTGAAGTCTCATAAGCGATTGTGTATGAGGGATGGTGTCAAAATAGAAAGCGCGTCACTTTAAAAGTACTCACGCTTGTGATGAGTACAGAGGCCATAGACGACTTTTGGAATGACGTACAGACAATGACAGCGTTGACCTATTCACTTGAACCGTCACAGGTGGTAGGTAACAGTGATGGTGGTGTTGGATACGGGGAGGAACGGTTTAAAACAACCTTCTCCCAGTCTGATAAAGATGTGTTGTGCCAGATAGATAAATGCCGTGTGTTACAAGCGATTATCCGGACGTTTGGTGCTGAAAAAAGCGACATGAAGACAAGTAAAATGCGATTGATATGCATGATCACGATCAATTTATCTTGTGGACGGATACATATGAAAGCAGTTGACCCGAAAAAGCTAAATGGCTCATTGATTTTAAGACCTACATACTAAATCAAAGGCATCGTTATTTTGATTGGCACAATGGAATCAAATCAACATCGTGTTTCTTGCCGGATGAAGAAGCGAGGGATGCATTGGAGATCGATCAACGGTGCCAATTCAAGCGCGATTGTCCAACTGGTTAAGAGCCTCTCTCTTATTTAAGCTTACCGTTCCCGTAGCTAAGGTTTTCGTGATTTGAAAACTTTACGTAAGGGGAACGGCCAACAAACGACAGTGCGGTAGCAAAAAACGCGCACTCAAATTTTTATTTAGCGATCTTACTGAGAACAACTCGACACAAACATTTTTAAAGAGTAACTTTACAAAATGTTTTAAAAATAATATACTTGATGCATGCTAAATTAGACATATGTAAACTATATGGAGGTATATATGAAAAACTTTGAAATTAACCCTTTGGAGCGTTATACAACAATTTTTAAAGCTTTATCAGAATTAACAAGGCTCAAGATAATGTGGCTATTGCTATCTATAGATTCCAAAATAAGCGTATCTGAGATAATTGATGTGTTGGAGGAAAGCCAGTATAATGTATCAAAACATTTAAAAATTTTAAAAAATGCTGGCTTAATCCATGAAAAAAAGGAAGGGAAATGGTCATTCTATTATTATCTACCTAGTGAAGCCTTGTTTGATAAATACGTTAAAGAAACAGTTATGGCAATTCCAAAAGATTTGATGACTAAAGAGATCATTCGTTGTGAGAAACGTCTATCTATGAGAGTTGATGGTAAGTGCATTATTGGGGCTGAAAGTGATGAATGGGCTGAACTAAAAAATGACTAAGTTTATATGTGCATTTAATTTCTGTTATAGGAGCATTCCTGCAAGGAACTAAATACGAGGGGACATCAATGATTTTAAAGAATGTAAAAAAGAAGTCCTTTTGGTACGATAGTGAGTGTCAAAGTTGACCTTTAATTTAAGTGTCGAAAGAAAATTTCTACAATAGATTTTGCACAAAATCAATGCTTAATGCAAATTACAGGGAATACATGGTTGTGTCAAGTTGTTCAATAGCGCTTAAATTTGTAACGTTGATTGGTATGCCGCCCTGTGTTGCACCGACAGATGGACGTGTTTCCTGCGATAAGTGATAGTACATGCGGCCTTTTTTCTGCATGTCTTTTTGTTTATACTGACTAAGTGCTGAATGGTTTAAATACATGCTTATTAGCGTCTTATTTGTATGTGCTTGAAGAAGCCTCACCATACCTAATTCACCTGCTTGACTTCAATACATCCCACCCTTTTTCAGGTCATCCACTGTACTTTCGTACATATTCATCTACAAGATAAATTGATCCTGCGATTCAATCGCCTTTTTGATATGTGTCTTCCTGTCTTTTTTTGTGAGTACCAATCCATAAGGTAGGTCGGCTCGAAAATAGCCTTTGCTACAATGTTAAGTGTAGTAAAGGCTATTGATATTTCTTCTGAATATTAGGATTCCAAGGACAAAAATTTTTTAAAACTGATTTATATGTAAAGTTTTTGTATTAGTTATTTGTTCAAATGGTTCAGTAAGGTATTCGAATGCATCAAGATCATTCGCTTTGGCGGTCTGTATGATGCTATGGGTGATGGTACTTGATAGAGCACGCTGGTGCTCATTGGAAAGTGCGAATATATAAAATAGAACTAAAACATATGATATAATTCAGTCTAAGAGACAAGTCATTTGCTTTAGTAAGTATAATATCAATACAGTAAATACTAAATAAGAGCTTGCATGGAAAGGTAGGCTGACAATATGATAGATAATTATTTAAAACGCGAACTATATGATTTAGTAAAAAATGATTCTGTTATTTTTGAGTATATTCAAACGGACATGTTAGATGGCATGTGGTATTGGGATTTAGAACACCCTGAAAACGAATGGCTGAGTCCAAAGTTTTGGAAGACACTCGGCTATAATCCTGAAGAAAAGAAACACTTGTCTTCTGAATGGCATGATATTATTCACCAAGAAGATTTAAAGTTAGCAACAGAAAGTTTTCATAAACATTGTGAAAATCCAAATCACCCATATGACCAAGTTGTTCGTTATGAGCATAAAGAGGGGACAACAGTCTGGATGCGATGCCGTGGACTCGTCATCAGAGATGAATTCGGTCGGGCTAAGCGCATGTTAGGCTCACACACGGATATCACCGATTCTAAAAAAGTTGAGAGTGATTTGTCTCGGTTAACAAGAGAATATGAAAAAGTATTTAACGGAACACAAGATGCGATGTTTTTAATGAAAGTCATCTCCAATGGTCACTTTCAATATGTGAGAAATAATTTAGCCCATCAAATTAAAACAGGGTTAAAATTAGAAGATATTAGAGATAAGACGCCAGGAGATATACTTGGTGAGGAAGTAGGACAGATAGTATCAAAAAACTATCAAACATGTGTTAATAAAAGGACGAGTATAACCTACGAAGAAGAACTCGATTTACCTGCCGGGAAGCGAATTTGGCAAACGACACTCACACCGGTTTTTGAAGAGGAGATAGTGATTAATATCGTCGGTTCAGCTACAGATATAACTGAGCAAAAATTATTAGCGCGCGAACTAGAAAAACAAGCGAATTATGATAAATTAACAGATTTGCCGAATAGAAAATTATTCTTTGAACGCCTTGAAAGAATGATTGTAGAAACCGAACGAGACCAAAAACAATTTGCCTTACTGTTTGTTGATTTAGATGGCTTTAAAAATATTAACGACCAATATGGCCACCGCGCCGGTGATGACGTGTTGGTGACGGTTGGTAAGCGTCTAACTGAAAGTGTCAGAAAGTCAGATACGGTTGCTCGCATGGGTGGCGATGAGTTTACAATTATATTAAGAGACACACATGACCGGGATAGTATAGAAGAGGTAGTTAAAAACATTCATCAACGTGTAAAAGAAGCTATGCGTTTTAGCGATTGTGTTTGTCACATTGATACTTCTATCGGTATTGCTGTTTACCCTGATGATGGGGTAGATAGTGAGACGCTACTTAAAAATGCTGATGAGATGATGTATAAGATTAAACATAATGGTAAGGGGAATTATCGCTTTTTTTCTGATGTCAAATCATAATAAACTGAATATGGATAATGAAGACGATATATTTGAACCAGTAAATACTGCCTTTTTTACCTGCAAAATACATAGAGATTTTACGTCCTTTTTCCTATATAATATATAGATAAAACAATAAGGGGCGTTTTCTAGATGAAAAGTATTAGGACAAAATTAGTTGTTTACTTCTCTGTTATTATGGCAGTAGCCTTAGTTGCGTTAGGCTTTACTATTATGAACGGTGCGATTGACTCTATTCAAAATGATGCAGAAGAAAGTCTATTGTCATTATCACATGAAGCATCACGCGTTGCGGATAATCGTATTACAGGTGAATTTCTTTACCTAGAAGGACTGGCTAACTTACCGGAAGTTCAAGAAGAAACGAAAGATATTGATGCGGCGATGGATGTGTTTAAAGAACGGGTACAAGAGACCAATTACTTACGGATTGGGATTGCTGACCTTAACGGCAATTTATACTTATCGGATTCTTACGGTGACGATGGAGACATTGTTGAGATTTCTGAACGGGAGTATTATCAACAATCACTTAACGGTGAGCGGGGATTAATGCCACCATCTGAAAGTGTGAATGTGGCGGATGGAGACCAATTAATCATAGTGACCTCTGTTCCCATTATGGAAAATAACCGCGTCACAGGTGTGATTGTTGGGGTTGGTGATGCTGACTTTTTAAGTATGATAGTTGAAGATATTACATTTGGGGAGCAAGGTTATGCTTATATGATTGATGGTACTGGTACAGTGATAGCTCACCGTGACCGTGAGATGATTCGTGATTTCTTTAATCCCATCACCTTGTCAGAAGAAGATCCTTCTTTATCGACTATAGCCACCCAGTTTAATGATATACTCGCAACTGATGCAGGTGTCGGGAGTTATACTTTTGATAATGAAGAGCTATACATTGGTTATAGCAATATCGGTGACACAAGTTGGAGTCTTGTTGTGACAGCGGATGAGCATGAAGTCTTGTCATCAGTTGATGATTTAAAACTGACTACGACTGTGTTGACGGTAGTGGCAGTATTAGTTGCGATCATCTTAACTTTTATCGTAGGTTCACGTATTACCAAACCAATTCGTTCAGTATCTGAATCAGCGGAGAAAATTGGCGAACTTGATCTAAGACAGGATATTAATCCGGCACTACTTAAGAGTAGAGACGAAGTAGGACAACTTGCGACGTCACTTCAAACGGTGACAGAAAATATGCGCAGAATCATTCAACAAATCAATGATTCTGCAAGTAACGTCTCAGCCGCATCTGAGCAATTAACAGCAACTTCAGAACAATCAGCATCTGCTTCAGAAGAAGTAGCGGCAACGATTCAAGACATTGCTGATGGAGCGGAGAATCAAGCTGAAAACACAGAAGCAGGATCTGACAAAGCTTATCAACTTGGTGAAATTGTTGAACAAGAACAAGCGGTTGTGGATAGTTTAAATCAAGCGTTTAAAGACGTTCATCGTGCTGTTGATGAAGGTATGACTGAAATTAAACGTCTGGCAATGCTTTCTGACAAAACATCTAAAGCAACAAAAGAAGTAGAGACTGGGATTAATAGTACAAATGATAGCTCTCATCGGATTAGCGAAGCAAGCAGTGTCATTACAAATATTGCTGAACAAACGAACCTTTTAGCACTGAATGCGGCGATTGAAGCGGCACGTGCTGGTGAAGCAGGCAAAGGCTTCTCAGTTGTCGCTGAGGAGATTCGCAAACTTGCGGAACAATCAACTGAGTCTACTGCTTCGATCGATGCGATCGTAAAAGAACTCCAAACAAATGCGGAACGTTCCGTGACGGTAATGACTGACGTATCAAAAGTTATTGAAGAACAATTAGCGAGCGTTCAACTGACAAAGACTAAATATGAACAAATTGAAACGGCGATGGTCACATCAAATCATGCAGTGGATTCTTTAAATGATACTGGGAAACAAATGGGATATATTAAAGAAGAGATTGTATCATCTTTAGAAAATCTTTCAGCTATTGCGGAAGAAAACTCAGCCGCAACAGAAGAAGTTTCAGCTGCAACCCAGCAACAGACATCTTCGATGGAAGAGATCTCTCGTTCAAGCCTAAGTCTCGCTGAATTAGCAGTGGAGCTTAAAACATTGATTGAACAGTTTAAAATCTAATTCAAAACTGAACAACCTTTCGTTGTATTTTTTTCATGATAATATCAACACCTTTACGCAGTTTCATTTTAAGCTGGTAAAGGTGTTGTTTTCGTGTATAATCAAAAGCATACGAAAATACGGTGAAACGATAGGGGGGTGAAAGATGATGGTTGAGCGCTTAAAGTTGGTGTTACCTAAAGCAGAATATGAAGCAGCTTGTCTCACTTACCGAAAAGAATTTCAACAAGGTAATGAGGTCATGCATGGCACTTCTGGTCTAGCACACGCGGAATCGTTTGATGCATGGTTAAGGGATGTTGAAGATGGTCAGTATGAAGATAGGTTAGTAGGTAACCGTATACCAGCCACAACCTATCTTGCGGTTACAATCGATACCAATCATTTAGTTGGCATAGTAAATATTAGACACAAGCTGAACGACTATTTAAAAACATTAGGTGGTCACATTGGTTACAGTGTGCGGAAGTCAGAAAGACAACGCGGCTATGCGACTGAGATGCTCGGGTTAGCACTTGAGAGTTGTAAGACATTAGGCATCCCGCGTGCCTTGATTACCTGTGATCAGGACAATCATGCCTCAGCTAAAACTATTAAGAATAATCATGGCCAATTGGAACGAACATTTATGCACGAAGGAACGATGATCGAACATTATTGGATTGAATTAAATTAAGTAAAGCTATATAAAAAGCGCTTTAGCTTAAAAGAATAATAAATAACAAGAAAGGATGTTTAAAAGATGTATGTATTAAAGAACAACCGCTTAAAAATAGAGGTTGCTGCACCGGGAGAAGCGTATAGTGGTTCAAGGTTTGATTGGACAGGTTTTATAACACAAATAACTTTAGATGATGTGGTCACCTTCTGTGTGCCAGAACGTCTAGAAAAAGATGCTGGGACAGGTGGTATGGGGCTCAGTAATGAATTTGGGATTGATCAACCACTCGGTTATGAAGTCACTAATCAAGGCAAGCAATTTCCGAAAATTGGCGTCGGTCTCCTTACGAAACCCGACGAAAAGGACTATGATTTCTTTTATCATTATGATGTCACACCAGCTGAGTTTCATGTATCTCAGACGAGTTCAAGTCTTACAATGGATGCAGAGGCTCATAGTGACAATGGTTATGGCTTTCATTTAACAAAAGTGATCTCACTGATAGAGGATCAAGTGATCATTCATTATACGCTTAAAAATACAGGAGATGTCGCTTTTAAAACGAATGAATATGCGCATAACTTTATTGGTATCAATCATGAAACCGTTAATGAAAACTATCAGTTAACGTTACCCAAAATGAATCAGCTAAATGTTGCGGTAGGAACAATGAAACAGACCAATAAAGAAGTCGCGTGGCCTGTTGTACCTGATGGAGATTTTTATGCTCAGATTGACATGAATGAAGAAAAGGCGTCGTATAACTGGGAGTTATATCATAAAGAGCTAAAGGCGGGCGTTCGAGACTTAACATGTTTTACACCTGAAAAGATGGCGCTATGGGGGCGTGATCATGTCGTTAGTCCAGAAGTCTTTATTACGATTGCTTTATCATCTGGTGAAACGAAAACTTGGGAAAGACGCTATCAGTTTTACCAAAACTAATTTAAATCGTTTTCACTAGATGATTGTCTTCTTAAAGAGTCTGTATAGTAAGTGCTATAAGTATTGAACAGTATTTTGCGAAAAAAAGGTTGTATTCTAATCATAACCTGTTTACAATGAGAATCATAAAAGTTTATTTTTTCGAAAGCGGTTCTCTTGTTGATGCAATAAGTTTTTAATACAAGGAAAATGATGTGTTAAATGCAGGTGTTTTTTACAATAGAATAGCGTGATTTATGTCAATCTCTACGAAAAATGATGATTACTAGATCATTTTGTTTACCGAGATTGCACAATAGCTCAATGACCGCTATAATCGGGGATGACAACAGTAAATTAAATTATTGATAGAAAGGATTTTTTTATGGAAAATTCACGCGATTTGTACCTAGGAACCAGTTTTTTATACCAAAAATCGAAAGCGGTTTCGCTAAAAACAGTCTCATTACATAATGAGACATTCTTTAAAATTGAGCATGTGAATGAAATGACACCGTTTTTTATGACCGTTGTCAGTGATACAGACCATTGGTTGTTCGCATCAAGCACAGGAGGATTGACTGCTGGACGAAAAAATGCAGAGTCAGCTTTATTCCCGTATGACACCGATGATAAGATTCATGATAGTGTTGAAACAACAGGACCTGATACGACGTTGATTGCAACAAAAGACAAGAAAGATTATCTTTGGAAACCATTTTCAGTCCATTTAGCGGATGTGTACCAGATCACGCGTAACCTTTATAAGAACACGACAGGTGACAAGATTATCTTTGAAGAAATTAATCATGACTTAGGCTTAACATTTAACTATACATTAAAGACGAGTGAGGCGTATGGTTTTATTAAGCAGTCAACACTGATCAATATGACAGAGGACGCTGTTAGTGTTCGCGTGCTAGATGGACTTAGAAATGTTTTACCATATGGCGTTAATACGTTACTTCAAACAACAAGAAGTACGCTTGTAGATGGGTATAAGCGGTCAGAATTACACGAAGATGTTGGTTTAGGTATTTATACACTTAGTTCTATTTTGACGGATAAAGCAGAACCGAGTGAATCACTAAAAGCAACGACAGTTTGGTCTAAAGGATTAGACCGACCAACGTATCTTTTATCAGAACAACAAATTAAAGCGTTCTCATCTAATGCGGATATTGAAACAGAAACGGATGTGAAGGGACGTCGCGGTGCTTATTATGTGTCGGATGTTATTGATTTAGAAAAAGGTGCTGAAAAGTCGTGGTACATTGTGGCTGAATTAAATCAGAGCGCTGCTGATATTATAGCGTTAAAACAAACATTAGCCAAAAATCGGGGATTAGTTGAGGTAGTAGAAGAAGATGTGGCAGCTGGTTCAGAAAATTTGCGTCAACTCGTCTTTAATGCGGATGGATTCCAATATACGACTAATGAAAAGGCAAGTTATCGTCATTTTTCTAATACGTTATACAACATTATGCGCGGTGGTATTTATGCCGATGGTTATATGATTGACAAAGATGATTTAATCCAATTTGTGAGACAATGGAATCAGGTTGTCTATCGCGAGAAAACAGCCTTTTTTGCTGCCTTACCAGAGAGGCTTCATTACAATGAGTTACTCGACTTAGTAAAACAAGAAGCGAATAGTGACTTAGAACGGATGGTATTTGAATATTTACCACTGTCATTTAGTCGTCGTCACGGTGACCCAAGTCGTCCATGGAATAAATTTAATATTGAAGTTACAAAAGAAGACGGATCAAAAGCTTTGAACTTTGAAGGGAACTGGCGTGATATCTTCCAAAACTGGGAAGCGCTTTCGTTATCGTACCCAGCCTTTACCGAAAGCATTATTGCGAAGTTCGTGAATGCTTCGACTGCTGATGGATACAATCCCTACCGGATTACAAAAGAAGGTATTGACTGGGAGGTCCTTGACCCGGATGATCCTTGGTCAAATATCGGTTACTGGGGTGACCATCAAATCATCTATTTATTAAAATTACTTGAGTTATCAAAAGATTATAACCCAGAAAAGTTACAGACACTGCTCACAAAAGATATGTTTGCTTATGCGAATGTGCCTTACCGTATTAAGGGATTCGATGCGTTAGTTAAAGACCCAAGAAATAGTATTATTTATGATGATCAAAAGGAAGTAGTCATCAATGAACGTGTCAAAGCAATTGGTTCAGATGGTAAATTGACCTTTCATAATGGCAGTGTCTACCATGTTAACTTGATGGAAAAATTATTGGTTACCTTACTAGCGAAATTTTCAAACTACGTCCCAGAAGGTGGTATCTGGATGAATACCCAGCGTCCAGAATGGAACGATGCCAATAATGCCCTCGTTGGTAATGGGTTATCGATGGTAACACTTTACTACATGCACCGCTTCCAAGTGTATATGGACCAACTTGTTAAAGAATTACCGTCAGATAAGGTTGAAGTATCGGCGGAAGTAAAACAGATGTTTGATCAAACGTTTGACGTCTTGAAATCACACAAATCCATTCTAGGTAAACCTATTTCTGATGAAACGCGTTATCTGATAGTTAAAGCTTTAGGTGACATCGGAGAAAGTTACCGTGAGACTGTCTATAATGAAGGTTTCTCAGGTGAGAAAGAAGTACTTTCTGTTCAGGCACTACAAGCCTTTATCGATGTATCGTTGTCACACTTAAAAGATACCATTGTGAAAAACAAACGCGAAGATGGATTGTACCATGCCTATAACTTGATTCGTTTTACTGATCACAGTTGTAGCATCGATTATTTATATGAGATGTTAGAAGGTCAAGTCGCTGTGTTAAGTTCTAAAGCCTTAGCAAAAGAAGAAGCAATTAACGTTTTAGCTTCATTAAAAACGAGTGCGATTTACCGTCAAGACCAAAACAGCTATATGTTGTACCCGAACCGAAACTTACCTAAATTCTTAGAAAAGAACATTATCCCGGCTGAAGATATGCAAGCTTCCGTTATTCTTAAACAAGAATTAGAAGCTAATCAGACACGCATTATTGAACAGGATGTCGATGGACATTATCACTTTAATGGTCGCTTTAGAAATGGTGAAGAAGTAAGGGAAGCGTTAGAAGCATTAGGTTGTTACGACGAGGCAGACATTATTGCGGTTGAAGATCTATTTACAAATCTCTTTAACCACCATGCCTTTACTGGTCGTTCAGGGACCTTCTACAAGTACGAAGGACTTGGCAGTATTTATTGGCACATGGTGTCGAAATTATTACTTGCGACACAAGAGAACTTTAATGATGTGTATCAAAGAGAAGGCATGACTTCTGAAGCTAAGCAACTCGTCACATATTATCGTGATATAAAGGCAGGCATTGGGGTAGATAAGACGCCAGAACAATATGGTGCATTCCCAACAGAAGCTTATTCACATACACCGAGTTTTGCAGGTGTACAACAACCAGGTATGACAGGACAAGTAAAAGAAGATATTTTGTCTCGCTTTGGTGAACTCGGGGTGACCGTAACAAAGGGTCAACTTAGCTTTAAGCCTGTATTATTGTCAAAAGCAGAATTCTTAACGACAGATAAAGAATGGTTATTAGCTCATCGTCAAAACCTAGAAACAATACAATCGATTCATTTAAATCAAGATACCATTGGCTTTACTGTCCTTACGGTACCTGTTATCTATGTGTTAAGCGATGAAGAAAAAATCATTATCACTGATGTATCAGGTAAAGAAACCGTTTATCAAGGTCACAGTTTAGATGAGGTAACGAGTCAGATGCTGTTTGGTCGCCATCATGATATTGATCAGATTACCGTCTATATTGACCAAAGTAACTTAGTCTAACTGACAAGCATATTTGAGGGAGTGACTTGTAAATTAAATAAGTGCACTGTTAAAAGCTAACATCGTGCGGCTTACCTCACGCCTATACAAAAAATGAAAAAGTTTATCTGGGCGATCGCTCAGGTAAACTTTTTCTTTAGGTTTTTCATGCTGGCGGTGACATTGGCAACAGCAATATGTTTCACATTCAAATGTATCAACCATACTTGTTGATATATTTAAATAGGATATACTTGGTACATCAATTAAACATTTAACGATATAGTAGTCTCACTCTTCTATTGTTTTATGGTGGAAAGGTTACATTAAACTAGACAATTTTGTTAAGGTCAGTTAAACTTAGTGAGACTAATCACTCGGAGGGAGAGACCAATCATGGAAAAAAGAGCACGCCGATCATTCTCGAAAGAATTTAAAGAACAAGTCGTCAAACTATACTTAGCAGGCAAACCAAGAAACGAGATTATCAAAGAGTATACGTTAACGCCATCAGCCTTTGACAAGTGGATTCGTCAACATAAAGAAACAGGGTCATTCAAAGAAAAAGATAACCGCACACCTGAACAGGAAGAACTCATTCGCTTACGGAAGCAAAATAAACAACTTGCAATGGAAAATGATATTTTAAAGCAAGCAGCGCTGACCAAGGGACGAAAATAAACGTGATAAGAAACAACCGTCACAAGTATTCGATATCAGCGATGTGTACTCTGTTACAGGTCCCTCGAGCGACGTATTATTACGTCGCGACAAAACAAGATAATCAAGATAAATAGAACACGGACGCTATTATCAATATCTTTTACGCGAGCCATCGTATCTATGGTCGGCGTAAAATTAAAGAAGAATTAGCCGATTAAGGGGACAAGGTATCTAGACGTCGCATTGGCCGAATTATGAAAGAACAAGGAAGTATACGATTGCCCAGTTCAAACCTCAAAAATACGAAGTAAATGAAGATGTGACATCGAACATGTTAAATTGTGAATTTGATAATTGGGGTGGTTGTCACTCGCGCTTCCCGTTCAGTAAAGATGAATCTACATCGGCTTAAATTATTCTGTACGGATAGAGAGAGTGAATTTATAAACAAAGGTATTGATCAAGCATCAGATATCTTTGGTATCGAACGTTCACGCTCCTTAAAAACTACACCATACAATCATACTAGCCTGTATGGCAGAGCGAGATGTTATCATCATTTGGTTTCCGGGCTCGATTGCATACAAGTAGAGCAACACTCAAGTGACAAACAATTTTAGGACGTGGATGGTTAGCTAGGCTGCAGTGGTTGGGTTTAATTTAGCGAGATATGAATAATTAAGTGAGGAGTTAGGCGTATGAAACCAAGATCATTATTATTAATTATCAGCAGTATTTGGGCATTCATATATGCTAATATGTTGTACCCTTCCCCAGAAGATCTAGAAGGTCTAAAAGCCTTTTTAATTGTATTTCTTGTATGGCCAGGATTCCTATTTTTTCAACTGATTTGTTATGCCTTGTTTAAAAAATATCAGAATCAAAAAATTTATGTTGGATTAATTCTCATAAAGACAACCTTCTTTCTCATTCAACCCATAATTATCGAAAATCAACTGAACCCTCTATTTTTTTATCTAACGATATTAGGCATCTTTCTAATTGATTTTCACATAATGACGCTAGAGAACATGATAAACTTCAAAGAATTAACAATGTCGGAACAAGAAAAGAAAGACAGTTCAGAGTACTTTAAGGTATCTTGGTTTCTCATGGGTTCAGTTACATTATTGTTCGCTTTGTATTTCCAACTTAGTGAAGGTAATGAAGGTAACTATATGATGATTATATCATTTAGTTTTATGTACATATTTCTCTTCTTAAGAAAACAAGAACCAAAGGGAAAGTTTATCTTTGTTCAATTATTTGGTCTGTTAGCAGTTTATCTATTAGCGATACTTGATGCTCCTGAGTTTTTAAAAGGCATACTCTTAATCGGCGTATTATTTCTTATTTATCAAATTAAAAAGCACATTCTTAATAAGAACAATTCATCTAATATTGTAGATTAGAAAATTCCCCATGATGATTACACCGGTGTGAGATATTTTCGGGGGAGTTTTATCTTCCGGCAATAGAAAAGACGCGTGACGTCATCTTTGATGAGTTTCACGAATCAACAGGGACTTATCTTTACGTTTATGTGGGCGTTTAGTGAGCCGGATGACTGGGATTATGTTCAGTCACTACAGAGTAAATTTACAAGTCAAGGAGCGACATGTTACTACGGCGAGCTCGTGACAGATGACTTGATTAGGTTTGAGCGTAAAAAAAACAAAACGACGTTTAAAAAAGGCATCTAAACGTGATATCGAAACGACTGAAAAGCGAACGAAAGAAGACAAGATACATTACCGAGGGTATATTGAAACACAACTTTTCCAGTTTCATTTCGTTTTAAACGATCCCACTGGCAATGCGTTGTTGATAATCGCCCTTAAATTTAAAACCATAAGATTGTTGATGATTTGTCATTGTGCCTGACTCTTTTTCACGCTATGATGCTAGAAATAAGGATGTTGATGACGTTGATAGATTTATATAAAAGTTATAAGGTGTATAACAACATCTTATCATAACTGTCTCGTTATTTTCTTGGATATATAGAGAAGTAACCTATTGGATAAGGTGTTGCGAAAGGGGAGGAGTCCAATGGATTTTGTATTAATTTTTGGTGATAGTGCTGTCGGTAAAATGACGGTAGGAAAAGCATTAATGAAACAGACGGGGTTAAGGTTATTTCATAACCATATGATGATTGAACCGGTGTTAGAAATTTTCGGGGAGTTTTATCTTCCGGCAATAGAAAAGACGCGTGACGTCATCTTTGATGAGTTTCTTAAAACGAATCAACAGGGACTTATCTTTACGTTTATGTGGGCGTTTAGTGAGCCAGATGATTGGGATTATGTTCAGGCGCTGCATGATAAGTTTACGGCACAAGGCGCAACATGTTACTACGTGGAACTTGTGACAGATAACCAGACTAGGTTTGAACGCAATAAAACAGAGCTACGTTTAAAAGAAAAAGCGTCTAAACGTGATATCGAGACGACTGAAAAGCGAATGGAAGAAGAAAAGACACGTTACCGGATGGTCAGTCATCCAGGCGAGGTGCCGTATGAACACTATCTTAAAATAGACAATACGCATTTAAGTCCTGATGAGGTTACAGAGATGATTGTAAGAACGTTTAACTTTAAGTCTAGTAGTTAACGTTTGGATTTGAAAACGTAAGTGTAGTAGAGTATTTATAGATTGGCGTGTGTCAAAATTGAAAGGGTGTGGGTTATATGCGTGAAAAATGGCGAAATAGTTCAAAATTGAAAAAGACTTTTATCATAATTGGCGGTGTGATTGCGGCACTATTGATCTCGGTATTTATGTTTGTGAGACTTAATACATATCAACCATTACCAGAAGCAACGGCGTTATTAGATGAGGCACATGTTGAAGAAACAGATGATTGGCTTAAACTTTCAACTGATTTAACTGAGGCAAGGCTTGTGTTTTATCCTGGTGGTTTAGTTGAGCCAGTAAGTTACCTCCCCTTATTTGAACCACTAACGAATGAAGGGTATGAGATCTATATCATGAAAATGCCATTTAATCTCGCCATTTTAAATACGGATGCCATTGAGGAGTTAGAGACAACTATATCTGATGATGTTCCAACTTACTTAAGTGGTCATTCTTTGGGTGGGGCAAGTGCGGCGTTGTATCTGGCTGAAGAACCGGAAGCGGTAGATGGTCTTGTTTTTCTTGCGGCTTACCCTGCTGGAGGCAGTGATTTATCTGAGGTTGATTTTCCAGTCGTGTCAATTACGGCCCAACATGATGGTGTTTTAGATTGGGTGACTTTTGAAACAAATCAATCATTATTACCAAAGGCGACGACTTACAGTGTGATAGAAGGTGGTAACCATGCTAACTTTGGTTCATATGGTAAGCAAGAAGGGGACGGAGAAAGCACAATTAGCCGAGAAGAGCAGCAGACGATAACAAGACGCATATTCACCGACTTGATCGATAAGTGACTAGTCAAATGAAAGAATTTAAGGAATAGCCGGCAAGTGTATCGTCTTTGTTCATGGTTTGACTTTGAAAAAGACATGGCACAGAGTACTGTGAGCCTTTACTAATTACGCTCACGTGATGATTTGAATAAAGTGGTTCACTCCAGTGACATACTTCAAGGTAATCAATAAGCCGCAAAAGCAGTGTTAGCTTCTTTTGCGGCTTTTTAGTATTGATATAAAGATGAACTTAAAGCTTTTTCTTTTTAGCGCTTATTCTCATACGTAGAAGATTGGTGATGTAAAAATGGTCCTTCATAATCATTGGCAACTTTAATGACGAGTGAGCTTAAGCCGAGTAAGGCAATTAAATTAGGAATAATCATCAGGCCATTAAAGACATCAGCCAGTTCCCATACAATCTCTGCACTCATTGTCGTACCGAACACGATACAGATTAAAACAAATAACCGGAAAACCGGGACGCCTTTTTTACCGACGAGGTATTTTACGTTGGCTTCAGCGAAATAATACCAACCGATAATCGTTGAGAGTGAAAAGAAAAACAGACAAATCGCAATAAAGGTGGTACCAAAGTTACCGAAACCAATCGTAAATCCTTCTTGGGTGAGTTGGGCACCGAACAGTCCTGTTGGTAGAGCGTTTGTTGTTAAAATGACGAGGGCTGTTAAGGTACAAACAATCCCAGTATCAATGACAACGCCCATAATCGATACCAGACCTTGTTCAGCGGGATGTTTTACTTTTGCAACCGCATGGGCATGTGGGGTTGAACCCATACCTGCTTCATTAGAAAAGACCCCACGAGCAACACCGTAACGAAGACTTTCTTTTAAGCCAACCCCAATGACACCACCGGTCGCAGCTTTTGGATTAAAAGCACCGACAAAAATCATTTCAAAAGCAGGTAAAATCATATCCGCATGCATAATAATAATCACAAGCGAACCGGCAATATAAAAACCAGCCATAATTGGGACAATTTTTTCAGTAAATGACGCAATTCGAGAGATACCCCCGAGAATAATAAGGCCAACTAAAATTGCGATGACGACACCTGTTACCACGTTGGGGATTTCAAAAGCCGCATAAACCGCTTCTGCGATCGAGCTTGATTGAACCATATTTCCCATAAATCCTAGGGCGATAATAATCGATACAGCAAAAAAGGCCGCCAATTTTTTACTACCTAATCCATTTTTAATGTAGTAAGCAGGCCCACCCGTTATTTCACCGTCACGCTTTTCGGTGTGTAGTTGGGCAAGCACCGCTTCTGCGAAGATCGTTCCCATTCCGAAGAACCCACTAACCCACATCCAAAAGATAGCACCAGGTCCGCCGAGGGCAATCGCTGTTGCCACACCAGCTAAGTTCCCGGTTCCAACTTGGGCGGCAATCGCTGTCGCAAGGGCTTGGAACGAGCTCATACCGTCTTCATCAGCCTGGCTCTTTTTAAACATCCCTCCAAAGGTTTGTTTAAAGGCCATCGTAAACTTTCTTACTTGGAGTCCTCTTAAGCGAATCGTAAATAATACGCCTGTACCAACAAGCAAAATAAGCATAATCGGTCCCCATAAAATACTGTTAATGTCTTCAAGTAGTGTTTGTAGCTGCATTGTTTTCCCTCCAAAAATAATGTGATGTATCTTTTTATTGATACGATAAAGAGGACTGATTATGTCCACTTAAGGTATGATTATAATGGTGTTTTTCTGACGTGGACAAATGTCTTTTTAATCCGGAAATACTAATAACTATACTAGAGTCAAACGAAAAAGTGAAGTGTTTTTTTATTGTTCACAAAAGTGTTGTTTTTCTTATGGCGATTATATGAAAAGAGGTGTTCATCTGTTTCTACAAAGCAAGGTGTTTTCATTGACTTTTACCGTGAACCGTTAGATAATATTGACAGTGTTCTACATATTTCGCGTCCGTATGTCGAAGCCTCCTTTTCAGGTTTGAGTTATCTGGAAATGAGTGCTCTTTTTTTGTATATTAGACGATCATGAGTCGTCATTTAGATAAACATAATGAACAGAGGTATAAAGGGTTAAACGTTAGTTCAATCTATGAGACACGTAGACATTAATGGATAGAGTAGAAAGAACAATTTTAGAGGGTGAGGGGAAGTTATGCAGTACGATAAAGAACTATTTGAGACGATGCCGATTCCAAAGGCGGTCGCAAAAAATTCGATTCCAGCTATTATTAGTATGATGGTTGTCTTTATTTATAATATCGCCGATACATTTTTCATTGGTCAAACAGGAGATGAACTACAAGTTGCGGCGATTACATTATCTATGCCGGTGTTTTCATTATTTATTGCCTCAGGGGTTTTGCTTGGAATTGGTAGTACCTCAATGATATCGCGTGCACTTGGAGAAAAGCGGGTAGAGTATGCCAAACATATTTCAGCTTTTGCTTTTTATGCCTCGATTATATTGGGATTATTATTAATGGTGACGTTTTGGGTGTTTATGCCAGCGTTATTAAATATTATCGGTGTCAGTCCGGATACCATTGATTATACCCGTGAATATTTAACCTATTTGGCAATGGGTGCACCGTTTGTTATTTTATCACAAACATTTAGTAATATTATTCGTTCAGAAGGTAAATCAACGCTTGCAATGAAAGGGATGATGATTGGGACAATTACCAACATCATTTTAGATCCGATTCTTATTTTAGGGTTTGATATGGGGGTTAGCGGCGCAGCGATTGCGACGGTGATTGGTAATACGTTTAGTGCTAGTTTTTTTGTAATCTATTTAATCAGTGGCAAGTCAATTCTGTCAATTAAACCGAAAGACTTTATGGTTAGAAATGGTGTACTCATTGGTGTATTAGCCATCGGTATTCCAGCATCACTCAATAACTTAATGTTGAGTGTAGCGAATGTGTTCTTAAATAACTTCCTTATGAGTTATGGCGATATCCAACTTGCGGCTATGGGAGTTGCCATCCGGGCTAACTTAATTATGATTTTCGTTCAGATTGGTTTAGGTCAAGGAATTCAACCACTTATAGGCTATAGTTACGGAGCGAAACACTTTGACCGATTACGGGGGATTATCAAATTTTCCATTATTACGGCAGTTATTCTTGGCAGTATTTTAACAGCGATTTACTGGTTCCTTGCCGACACAATTGTTCAATCATTTATTGATAGCCCAGATGTGATTGAATATGGAACGACGATGCTTCGTGCTTTAATTATCTCAGGCCCAATTGTCGGGATTATGTTCGTTTTCATTAACGTCCTACAAGGTTTAGGTAAAGTTATTCCGTCACTCATTTTATCAATCTCGCGTCACGGGCTCATTTTTATTCCGCTATTATACATTTTAGATTATAGCGTAGGTTTAAATGGTATCATTTATACGCAACCAATTTCCGATATCCTTACTGTGATTGTCTCGATAATGTTGTATACTGTAGTTAGTCGTGGTTTAGTCGAACAGAAAGCGATGAGATAGGAGTTTATACATGCAATCTAATCAAACGTACCGACAGTTGAAATGTCCCGTCGTTGATATTTGTGGTGGATGTCAAATTCAGCACTTACCTTATGAAAAGCAACTTGATCAAAAACAAAAACAGGTGATTCAGTTATTAAAAACTTTTGGCCGTGTGGAGCCAATTATTCCAATGAAAGATCCGTACTATTACCGTAATAAGATTCATGCGACGTTCCAAACCGATCGGCGCAACCGAATTATTTCAGGTATTTATCAATCAGGTACCCATAAAGTCGTGCCGATTGATTCGTGTCTCTTACATGACCAACGTGCGGATAAAATTATTGTCTCAATTAGAGAATTATTAAAATCGTTCAAAATGCGACCTTACAATGAAGATACGCGTCAAGGTCTGTTGAGACATGTTCTTATTCGTACTGGTTTTGAAAGTGGTCAAATTATGGTCGTGTTAGTACTTGGGACACACGTGTTTCCGTCACGAAAAAACTTTGTCAAAGCGTTACTTGAAAAACACCCAGAAATTACGACTGTTGTGATGAATGTCAACAACAGAAAAACCAGTATGGTACTCGGTGACCGTGAGACAGTTCTTTATGGTAAAGGCTTTATTCAAGATACACTTTGCGGGCTTAAGTTTAGAATTTCACCGAAGTCATTCTACCAGGTGAACCCTGTTCAAACGGACATCTTATATAATAAAGCGTTAGATTTAGCAAACTTTACCGGCAATGAAACGATTATCGATGCCTATTGTGGCATTGGGACGATCGGATTAATTGCAAGTAAGCGTGTTAAGAAAGTCATTGGTGTAGAACTAAATAACGATGCGTTTAAAGATGCGATCAATAACGCGAAACGAAATGATATCAAAAATGTCTTCTTCCATAACGCCGATGCAGGAGAATTTATGATTAAGAGTGCCAAACGTAAGCAGTTTGTCGATGCGGTCATTATGGACCCTCCTCGTGCTGGAAGTAGCGATGACTTCATTAGAGCCCTAGCCTTTATGAAACCGAAAAAGATTATTTATATTTCTTGTAACCCGGTTACGTTAAAGCGGGACTTAGAGAAACTAACGCGTAAAGGGTATCAAGTCAAAAACATGATCCCTGTCGATATGTTTCCAGGCACGCACCATGTGGAGTGCATAGCGTTGATACAAAAGCAAACTATATAGAAATCCTGAGATTCAAGCACTTTCACGACCATTTTGAGTTTGTGGCAGATGAGCATAATTTTAAGAAAAAGGTACTGAAAAAGTATTTCAATGTTTCAGTGGTTGTTAACCTAGACTGTGGAGATACAAGGAGATAAAAAGAATAAGCAACTTAAGTGATTAAGGGTTGCTCTATCATTTCCTAGAATACTGATATTTCTTCAATAGAAATATCAGTATTTTAAATCACTAGTGTTGCGTAAAAAAGACAGAAAATTCCGTTTATTATATTCTTAATCTCAGAGCCAAAAAAGGAAACCTGAACTAAAGGTGGCTCTGTCCATTTGGTGATATTATGCATTTAATCAGAAGTAACAGACATCTTTTTTATTTTACGGTACGGTGCGATTTTTTAATCGCCTGACCCATTGATACGATGGCTTCCAAACTAGACGTTTGAGCCATCGACTAATTTGCAGTACTTTGCTTTTGCTTCCTGTTTCTAATTGGATCAATACGTGAAGACAGTAGACAATAAGAGCAGTATAAATTTGATTTTCAACCGCTGTTTCACTCACGCCATAAAAAGTTTTGATTTTAACGTGTTGTTTCAGCCATTTGAAAAATAATTCAATGGCCCACCGTGAGCGGTACATTTCACTCACTTCTTTGGGACTAATATCAAATCGATTCGTGATGAGGCGGAGAATCTTTCCTCTATCGTCTTTTACTTCGACAATTCGAAACGCATTTTCAGCACGCTTTTGAGGCGTACCGAGCCATACCATTTTATCAGACAAAATATTTTTTTCGTCTCCTGCATCGAATTCACAAATATCTCGTGTCACGGTATTCTTTTTCACGCGAGAGACAAAAAAGTAACCATCATCCGTCATCAAATCAAAGCGCTTGTAATCAAGATAGCCGCGATCAAATACGTATATCGCATTCGGATTATCCACCAGGACTTCTAACTGTCCACGGTCGTGTTCTTTCGCTCCTGTCATCGTAAGTTGATCAGGGTAAGTCGTGTGTTTATCCATCATGACCAAGCGTAAGTGTACCTTTAAGCCGGCTTTCGTTTTACGAAACTCGGCCCATTGGTACTTCCGAATATTTAGCGGAATTGTCGTTGAGTCAATAATGTGTAATGGCATAGTGGTTTTAAAATCGGTATGGAACGTTTTAATGTGTCCCACGAGATCAAAAAATAACGATGCCAAGACGTCGGAAGGGATCTCATTATTTCGGCGTGATAATTGTGAGACGCTGATTGATTGAAAGCCAACGGCTTTCTGAAGTTCCTCATCGACTAGTGCATCACTCATCTCGTGCAGACTATCCCACTCGTCCAAGTGAGCCAATAGCATTAACTTTAGGTATGATTCTGTTGTTAGTTTCTTCGTATAATAGTCGAGTTTTAGCGATTCGACTTGTTCGCGTAAAAGATCAAAATTTATCGGTGAAATCCATTTACCAAATGATGAAAGTAGTGTATCCTTGTCCATATGCTATTCCTTTATTTTGGATTTGGACAGGGTAACACCTGCCTCTTCATTATAAAGGATTTTTTTGTTCAATAAAGGATTTTTTGAAATATTTCAAATGAAATGAATCTTCAGATTAAATTAATGCAATGCTAGTGACTATAAGTATATCTTTTTGAATATATTGGCATATATTTTAAAAAAAGTTTATGCATTTGACTTTACAATTCAGGAAAATAATATAAAGAAGCGAATGAAAGAATTTAAAAAGATATTAGAGAATAATGAAGTCTTAAAAGAGTTTGATAGATTTGTTTTTGAAAGTATAATAGAAAAGGTTATTGTTGGTGAGACAGATGAAGATAAAAATATAGATCCTTATAAATTAACATTTGTTTACAAGACAGGATTTACAGATAATATAGATGGAAGTAAATTTAAAACTGCTATAAAAAATGAAAGTCAAAAGAATAAAAAGAATGTAGAAGAATCTTCTGAATTGTGTTCCCATAGTAGCAACAAGGATAATAAATTGTGTTCCTATAGTAGTGACAACACATGTTGAGATGGTAGTATTGATGTCAAGGAAATAAAGAAGTGTGCTCTGGAAGGCTTGATATAAGCCTTTCCGGGTTTTTAGGGATAAATTTTTCAGTTAGAAAAACGATGATTTTTTGCTCTGCGGGAATTAGTCTAAGAGGCCCTTATGACCCTGTACAGAGTGGATTAGATGTCACTGACCCCGTACAGAACAGATTGAATGTCAGAGGGTCCGTACAGAGTAGATTAGATGTTTTTGTGAAACAGTAGGGTTGAGAAAGCAGGTTGGATGTGTGGTTTGAAATTGGAAGCTTATGCAATTGTTGAATCTGAATTTAAAGTAAGAATTATCTATATATAAATAATTCCTAACAGAATCACAAACGATTCTGTTTTTTTTTTTTTTTTTTTTTTTTTTGACAATATCGATATTCGATGTTAAGATTTAAAAGTAAAATATCGATATTCGATACTAAGTGGGGTGATTTAATGGCACGAGATAAGTATCAAACGTTAACAGAGCAAATGTTTTATATCCTTATTTGTCTAACACAAGAAAGCTGTGGCGTTGATATTATGAAAAAAGTAGAAGAACTTACAAATGGAAGGGTTATCATCGGACCGGGAACTTTATACAGCTTGTTAGATAACTTTGTAAAAGAAAAAATTATAATAGAAACCAAGATCGAAAATCGAAAAAAGCATTATATCATAACAAATCTTGGTACAGAAATGCTTGAAAAGGAATATCTTCGAGTGACAAAATTAAAAAATGATTATGAAATGTTGATAATAGGTGGTGAGGAACAATGAAAGATAAATCAAAAAGAATAATGAATTTTAGATTTGATCGTTATGAAGACGCGGAGAAAAAACTGGAGAAACTAGCAGCAAAGGGGATGTTTCTTGAGGAGTGTGGATCTTTTTTATGGACATTTAGAAAAGGAACACCGAAGAAATTAAAATACACTGTCACATATTTTTCTGAAGGTTCGGTGTTTAATCCTGGCATTACTGATAACCAGCAAACTTATATCGAGTATGCAAAGGCTGCTGGTTGGGATTTTGTGACTCAATTTAATCAGATGCAAATTTTTTGTAGTGAAGCGGATAATCAGATACCTTTTGAGACAGACGAAAAGGAGAAATTAAACAATATCAAGAAATGTATGAAAAAGAGCTTTCTTCCGTCTATGATTGTTATGATTTTAGTCTTTATATTGAATTTAATTGTGCAGTTCAATTCATTTCAACTAAACCCAATAGATTATTTGTCAGATCCTATTCGATTATTAAGTAGTTCCATGATAGCAACGGTTATCATATATCATGTGTATTCATTGATGACTTACTTTCTTTGGCTTAAGCGTTCGGAAAAGTCAATTGCTTTTGGTGGAGAATGTGTAAAGAACAGTAAAATAGTGTATAAAATTGTTGATATTATCTTTATGGTTTTCTTGTTCGGCAGTTTAGGCTACTTAATGTTCCACCTCGCACTTAAAACAAGTAGTTTCGGTTTAGTTCTATCTATCGCTCAAGTTCCTATTCTGATGATTGTATTTTGGTCATCAATAAAATATTTGAAGAAGAAAAAAGCATCTGCTACGGTGAATAAATTGATATCATATACAGTGCTTATCGTTGCTAGCTTTGCTTATCTAGCATTGCTTATGGCGTTCATTATGCGATTTGAATTTGGCCTAAGTAATGAGTCGAATTATCGGACTGTTGATTGGCAACTTTCTGAAACAGAAAGCCATGAGTATAGACTATATAGCCACGAAATCCCTCTTACCAGTGAGGATTTATACGGTCCAATTGATTACAACTATTATTCATATGAAAAGGAGACGGATAACACCCTATTTCTTTCTAAAAGTGTTTATCGTCAAGATTCGCCGCCAGCAAAAGATGCCCCTCCACGGATTGAATATGAGATGTTAGAACCTCGATTTGATTTCGTTTATCGACTTGTGAAGGCGCACCTACTTGAAATCCCAGAGTGGCGAGATAACACGACCTTTGAATCCATCGATAACAAAATATTTGAAACAGTAGAAGCTTATCAACGCTATTATGAGGACACTCCAACAGGTGAATATACTTTGTTTTTTGAGGATAGAATCATTGTACTCAATATGGAAGAACCATTAACCACAAAACAAATATTAATTATTAAAGAAAAATTGCAAATATAAGATATAAATTGAAGAATCATCATATCCTACATCATATGAAGCAAGGTACCCTACATTAACTTTGTAGAGTGCCTCATGTGCCGGGATAAGTCTGATGGAACTATTTATACTTTATGTTACTAAGCATCAATATATTGTTATCCTTATGATTATTTGGGCAATCAATCTGGCGATATATGTTATTCTAACCCGTCCATTAAAAGTAAGCGCCAATCCATAAGGTAGGTCGGCACGACAAATAGCCTTTGCTACAATGTTAAGTGTAGTAAAGGCTATTGACATTTCGCCTGAACATCA
>NZ_FOXC01000089.1 GCF_900115605.1 Halolactibacillus halophilus | reverse complement strand
GATGAGTAATTCTTTACTCTGGTTTCAAGCACTAGCTTGTCTTACTTTATTTCTTAACTTTACTGTGTGTGTTATTCAGTTTTCAATGGTCAAATGTAAGTCGTTGTTCTTTCGGCGACAAGCTATATTATATAACATTTAGCTTGTTTGTGTCAATAACTTTTTTGAAAAAGTTTTGTTTCACGTTCGCTTCAAATCACGAGCGCAACTTTTATAATATAACACAATAACGATTATTGCGTCAATCATTTTATCTTGTTGCCGAAGCAACGTTTATAACTATAGCACGGCTTGTAGTTGACCGTCAAGGATAATTTGTATTTTTAAAATACAAATGAGAAAAAAGGCGAATCAAATCTCGCTTCACTTCTTTCTCGTTTGCTCATTAACGCGGTAATAACAATGTTTCACATGCGGATTTTTCGATGGTACTTCTTCTACTACAATCATTTTCTTCTCGATTAAGTAGCCTATTAATATCGCAAGATCGAGGTGATAATCAAAAGTTGTTATTCTATCTTTTAATTCATCTATCTTCTATACATGGTCAGCCATAATAGTGATTAAATGTTTACTAGCTTCCTCTACTTTATTAGTTGAACTACCCCCACCTAACATTCTTACGAATGGTTGAGGAAGGGGATTCCGTAAGGACACCCTAAAGGCGACCCATGCTCGTTCAACTAAGCATAGGTTTTTCTACTTTCCAACCGCCGCAAACCTATTTTCTCAACATCTATTAAAGCATGTTGGGGAAATAGTGCGCTCCAGGAGCACAACTTACTTGGGTCGAATCGTTCTGTCTGATAGAACGTATAGGTTCTGACAAAAGACAGGGTACGCGTCAAATACGCCCACCCGGCCCAATGATGTAGACCTTGTTTCTGCTCTGGAACAAGTGAATACAATATCGGTGGGAGTTTTTCTTTAAAGCCCATTGCCCGACGGGCAATGACATAAGCGGCTGCCATGTGAATGGACACACCGAGTCGCTTCATATATTTCATCTTGCCAATTTGACTGGTATAAGCAGGGTTAACAACGTAGACAGCCACCCCCATTTTTTCGGCTCTTGACTTGATCGCTAGGATCATTTTTTGATAAGCAAACTGACTCATTTGGCGATTGGCTTTCCTATTCCCATAAGGACGCGACACTTTGGACCGCGTCGTATCCAAGTTTTCAATCGCGAGTGGTTTATGATGTTTAACAGCATAGTCAACGAGGGCAATAACCTCTGCTTCGATGATTTTCGCCCTCTGTCCACTGGTTTTACCCTCTAAGTTAAACGGAAGGGTAAAGGCATCCACACATTGACCTATGGCGTTGATATTGGCGACGGCGATATGATTCACATTCAAATCAACACCAACCATACCCGTTGATGTTGAGGT
>NZ_FOXC01000030.1 GCF_900115605.1 Halolactibacillus halophilus | reverse complement strand
ACGAAATTAATGAACTTGATTGGGCTCATGCATTATATCAGCTCTTCGAGCTTCTTGAAGATACCCTTAAACAAACAAATAATAAAATACAAAATATTATCAAAAGTCAACTCCAACAATGGTTTGATACCTTACCTAGTTACATCAAGGCCTATCTGCCAATTTTGGGGTGCGAAAGTTGAGTTATAAACAAATCCTAATTTGTCCTGTTTTTACAACGTTGCAACCACGAGTTGACAAAGTTCCAACTAGGGTTGATAGTGCTTCAGAGCGGGTATTGCTACAATAATGGTATCAAAAGAAGGAAGGATGATTTAAATGATCCTCGCGGATAAACTCATCAAACTAAGAAAACAATTTGGCTTTTCACAAGAAGAACTCGCCGAGAAAATGAACGTCTCGAGACAATCAGTCTCAAAGTGGGAAAGCGCATCAAGTATTCCTGATCTCAATAAGATTATTAAGCTGGCTGATATTTTTAATGTTAGTACCGACTACTTATTAAGAGATGATATTGAAGAAACAGAACAAGTGACAGAAGATACAGATCCGCTCTTAAAACAAGTATCACTAGAAGAAGCGACTGAGTATGTTGAGAAAAAATACCAAACCATTAAATCTGTCGCTAAAGGGGTGTTGTTATGTATTTATGCGGTGATTCCACTCTTCTTCTTTCTCGCCTTAGCTGAAAGTGGAACCTTACCAGAAAACATTGCCGTTATATTTGGTCTTATGTCATTATTTTTGATTATCGCAATTGCTGTTGCGATTTTCATTCGCAGTAACCAATATGAAACATTGTTTAACACGTTTGAGAAAGAACCGTTTGAACTCACTTACGGTGTGGATAGTGTTTTTAAACAAAAGCTAGAAGATTTCCGGCCTACTTATCACCGGCGCGTGTCCCTATCGGTTGCAATGTATATTCTCTCGGCGACACCACTGATTACGATGAGTCTTCTCGGGGCATCTGAAACAGTTGTTTTACTCATGCTTGTGACGTTAATGTTTATTGTTGGCTTAGCCACTTACCTCCTTATCCCGGTCGCAACGACATTTAGTGCCTATCAATGTGTACTCGGTGAGGGTGAATTTTCAAAAGAAAAGAAAGCGGGCGCTAGCCGGGAGGAACAACTTGCGGCTTTTTACTGGCCACTCGTGACCGCCATATATATTGGTTGGAGTTTGTGGACGATGCGTTGGGGCATTACTTGGATTGTCTGGCCGATTGCTGGTATTTTATATGCTTCACTACTCGGTCTTGTAAACTTATTGTCTAAGGATAAGCATGGATTTAATTAAAGACAGGCCTTATTAGAGCCTGTCTTTTGCTCTAAAAAATTTCTTACACTTTACGGTTTATTATTTTTCAAATTGTCATTCGCGATACGAAGTGCTATACTTTTAGTATTGTTTGTGAATAACTTAACAAAAAAGCGTAATTAGAAGTTCTAAAAGGTAAGTTATATGAGAAGGTGTAATATGTACAAGTGTATTGAATTATGTGAAATATACAGGATTTTTCAGGTGCGAAAATGATTATTAGAGAATATCAACCAAGTGATTGTAAAGCGCTAACCAAATTATTTTATAATACCGTTCATACAGTTAATTCAAACGATTACACAAAAGAGCAACTGAATGTATGGGCGACTGAACAAGTAGATTTAGAAGAATGGAATCGATCGTTTCAAAAGCATTACAGCTTAGTCGCTGTTGAAAACAAGATCATCGTAGGATTTGGAGATATAGATAGCAATGGTTATCTTGATCGTTTGTTTGTTCATGTATATTATCAAGGGAAAGGCGTTGCTACTGCTATTTGTAATGAGTTAGAGCAAACTATTAATGGGAGAATTGTCACTCATGCTTCTATTACAGCAAGACCCTTCTTCGAAAAAAGAGGTTATAAGGTTAAAAAAGAGCAACAAGTAGAAATACAAGGGGTTTCTCTCACCAATTATATCATGCAAAAAGTAGATGAATTCTAATTTACAGACGAGCTATGGAGACAAGGTCATTAGATTATTGTATGTGACGTGTCATATAATAATTTATACATAAACCATAAAAACATAAGTTTGCTTTATATAATTCAAGTGAAATAACCGCTTATATTTAGATACACAAAAAACATATAAAGGAGAATAAATATGAAAGCATTGGTTATATTTGCACACCCTCGGAAAGAAAGTTTTTCGCACGCTTTATTAGAGCGGGTAACATCCACACTAAACGAAAAACAATATGACGTTACAGTAAGGGATTTATATGCGATGGACTTTAACCCCATCCTTGATTCCGAAGATACGATTCACATCGAAGGGGACCAGTTCGTCAGGGAAAGTAACCATTACCCGCCAGATGTTCAAATCGAAATGTCACACTTATTGGAGAATGACTTATATATATTTATTTTCCCAAGTTGGTGGAATGGTATGCCGGCAATCATGAAAGGCTATATTGATCGGGTGTGTCAACATGGATTCTTTTATAGCTTTGAAGATAAAACAGTGGCTGATCAATTCAAAGGAAAACGTGCTTTGTTTTTCACCCCTACTGGTCAACCTCAAATGATTAATGGCGAAGAGAATCCCCTAACAGCCGCCATGAGAACAGTCACATCAGGGTGGCTATTTAACGCCAATGCCATCGATGTTATTGACCACACCTTTTATGGTCGTGTTCCTTATATGAGTAGAGATGAACTTGAACTATATCTACAAGATGCCGAAGAAAAAATACGCGCTTTATAATACATTTAAGAAAGGAAAAACTGATGACATTTAGAACATTGATGTACCATGAAGTAAGACTTGCAGACGAATTTAACCCAGACCATAAGAGTCACATTGATGTAGAACAAGAGTATAACGATATCTTACCTTCGCCTCTGTTTGTAACCTTAGAGCAATTTGAACAACAGATGCTCTATCTATACGAAGCGGGCTATCACACCTTAACTATTGACGAAGTAAACGCTTTTTACTATGAAGGGACTTCTTTACCTGAAAAAAGCGTCTTACTCACATTTGATGATTGCTTTCAATCACTCAGACACTACACGTATCCCGTGTTAAAGAAATACGGATTCACGGCGCTAAGTTTCGTTGTTACAGGTTGGCTACATAATGAACCAAAACCCTTTAACCCTAATACGTCTACCTGTCTTACCGAGAGTGACTTAACCAAGATGACAGACGTATTTACGTTTTGCAACCATACTCACCACTTCCATCAGCGTCGCAACGAAACGACGAGTATAATGATGACTGAATCAGCCGATGCATTTCTTTATGATTTAGCAACATGTAATAGTTATGCGGTTGTGACCGAAAAAAATGTCTTTGCCTATCCATTTGGTCTATTTAATGACGAGAACATGGAGACATTGAAAAAGGCCAATTTCCGTCTTAGTTTTACAACTGAGCCTGGTGTTAATACAAAAGACACAGAACCTCTTAAGCTCCACCGAGATGTTGTTCCTTATATGATGCCATATGAAGGATTTAAACAACTTGTATCAGAAGATTAATACCAGTCAATCATCACTTAAACGCTAACCCGCCTGATTTATCGAAGCTACGGCGGATCAGGCGCAGCTTATAACTTAATTAGCGTATGCACCAATTGTCACACAAACGAAAAATAAGAAACTTTTATATGACGAAGGGATTAATGAAGATGAAAAAAAAATTACACATACTGTTTATATTATTGCTAGGCTTAAGTTTACTTGCAGCCTGTGGATCAAATGATGAGACAATAGAAGAAGAAAATACAGATGCTGCTTCAGAAAATATTTCACCAACAGGCGAAAAGATCACCATTGGCACACTTCCAGCAGAAGGCAGTTTACCAATTATTCTCGCCTTAGAAAAAGGGTATTTTGAAGACTTAGGTGTCAATGTTGAGATTAAAACATTCACCTCACCTAATGACCGGAACATCGCTTTACAAGCAGGTGAATTAGATGGGACGATTGGCGACGTGATGACAGCAGCAGCCTTCGTTGATAAAGGTATTGCACTAAAAATCACATCTGATATCAATGAAGATTTTAAAATTTTATCTTCGCCTGATTCAGGTATCACGTCGATGAAGGAGTTAGCTAATCAAGATGTTTCTCTCGTACCAAACTTTATTTTGGAATACATTATGGATGAATTCGCAGCTGAGGGTGACTTCAGCTACAATATTGTTGAAATACCATCATTTGCTGGTCGGGCAGAAGCTTTACTTGAAAACCAAATTGATGGTGTGATTTTTACTGAGCCCCAAGCCGGTCTGCTCGTTCAACAAGGCGCTCATTTACTCGGAAGTTCAAAAGAAGCTGGAATTAAAGGCGGAACGCTTATCTTTACGGAAGAAACTATCACTGACTATC
The DNA here is from genome assembly GCF_900115605.1 of Halolactibacillus halophilus. Lineage (GTDB taxonomy): Bacteria > Bacillota > Bacilli > Bacillales > Amphibacillaceae > Halolactibacillus > Halolactibacillus halophilus. The sequence goes on along the minus strand of NZ_FOXC01000030.1, from coordinate 29,139 downwards.
CCGCTGATTTAACCGCTTTTTATCAAGCTTATAACCAGGCTGTTGACTACATGAATGAAACAGACGCTACTGAGTACAGTGACATACTATCCACCTATCAATTCCCTGAGACGATGAGTACTTACCTTAACAATAAGCCTGATTCATATGAGCACGCTGGTGTGATTGATGAAGACCAATTTAATCGGATTATTGAATGGACCGAATCTAAAGGATTAATCACTAGCACTTATTCAGATCATCAATTGACACATTTCGAATTTATTCCTGAATAATTTATATTAACAGTACTTATTCGCGTTATTAATGAACAATGCGATGACAATTCTCCAATTAAAACGCCCACCCATTATGGCAGCTTAATGGGTGGGCGAAAAAGGTTTAAAAATATACATAATTACACAACTACATCAACTGGATATACAAAAATACAGCATATCCACTATTTCTAGTGGTCTCTTCATAGATTGTTTTATCGCATTAAGGCGAGAAGACACCTTCCTCAAACATTCCTGAGAATGTTAGGTGAGGGTAGTTCAATTTTAGTTAAAACTCTCTATATAAGCTTCTAATTTATCTTTTGTAGGTAGGTTTTGGTTATCCCCCACATATTGTACTTGTAAAGCGCCTATGGCATTCGCATACTTAGCGCTCTTTGCCCATGAATAGCCACTTAAGTATCCATGGATAATTCCTGCAGCAAATCCATCACCCGCGCCTACTGTATCGATAACCTGTTCTACTTTGAAACCTTTGACATTCTCTGTTTCTTTATTTATTTCTGATACATAAGCACCTGCTTCTCCACTTTTAGTAATAACAACCTTCACACCTAAATCGAGATAAAATTGAGCAATATCTTCAATAGATGAAGAACCCGTAAGTATTTCTCCTTCTGCGATTCCTGGAAGAATGACATCAGCATAACTAGCCATTTCATTAATAACCTTAACCATTTGTTCTTCTGACTCCCAAATTGATGGTCTTAAGTTAGGGTCCAATGTGATAAATACACCCGCTTTTTTAGCTTTTTTCACAAGTGAAAATAACGCCTCTCTAACGGAAGTATTAATTGCTAAAGGAATACCCGTAATATGAAGTAATTTTACTGAATCCATCTCTAATTGATTGACATCTTCTAATGAAAAGGTGGTAAAAGCACTGTGACTTCGATAATACGCAATAGCTGGATCACCTTGCTTTACTCTGCTTTTCAACATAAGTCCTGTTTTATGGCTTTCAGAAAAGAGCATGTGCTCTGTATTAATATTTTCAGAGGTTAAGTATTTTACTATACTCTCACCTATCGGATCTTTTCCTATTTTTGTGACATACTCAACTGTGTGACCTAAACGAGACAAACCTATACTGACATTAAGTTCTGCACCAGCTACAGACCTTTTAAAGTTTTCAACGTCCACTAAATCTCCATAATCTGTCGCGTTCAATAATCCCATCGATTCTCCGATTAATATAACTTCGCTCATTCTACTCACCCTTTTTTAAACTATTGTACTTATCAACAAATGCTTGCGCATTTTTTGTGACGATACTATAATCATCAGCAGACATTCCCTTTGTTAAAGCGCTTCCTATTCCAACAGCCCAAGCCTTATTATCAATCCATTGATTCATATTATCTAAGCTAACCCCGCCAGACGGCATCATTTCAGCATATGGGATAGGGCCATGAACATTCTTTATAAACGCAGGACCTAATATTCCACCTGGGAATACTTTTACAACCTCAACACCCGTTTCCATAGCATCATTTATTTCTGTGACTGTTGCGCAGCCTGGTAAGTAAGGAATTGCATATCTATTACAGATTCGAGAAATTTCCTTATCAAAATGCGGACTTACAATAAACTCAGCACCTGAAATGATAGCGATTCGTGCCGTTATCGCATCCATTACTGTTCCCGCTCCTACTACCATATCTGACTGCCCATATTTTTTTGATAAGTTTTTAATAACATCATCCGCCTGAGGAGTTGTAAATGTTACTTCTATATTTTTTATTCCCCCCGCATATACCGCTTCTGAAATATTAATCGCATCTTCTGTTGTTTCTCCTCTAACAACAGCAAATAAAAAATTATTTTTTAATTGCTCTAAAATTCGCTGCTTTTTTGTCATAATAGCCTCCTAGATTTTGATTACGTACTATCTTTGTTAAAAGAATCTTTTATTTCATAACAATCTCATCATTATCATCAAAATAACCTAATTTTCTTGAAATGATATTTGCGGTTTCTTTAACCGCCTTAATTTCCTCTTTTATATCTCTTAGCTCGTCATATAACCCACTAATACTTATAGCCGTAATAACCTTTCCTTCTACATCATAGATAGGTGCGGAAACACAATAAAGTTGCTCATCATCTTCCCTATCATCTATCGCATAGCCTTGCGTTCGAATTGCAGCCAGTTCTTTTCGCAACTCTGATGCGTCAGTAAAAGAACGTGACGTTTTTGGTTTAAGTTCTTTTTTCAAAGCTGCTTCTGCTATATCTGCATTATAAGCCAAAATAACCTTACCTTGAGCAGTCGTGTGTAAATTCGATTGACTTCCGATTGAACATGTAGAGCTAACACTTCGTTTTGATTCACTCTTGTAGATATACGTTAAATGATCTCCTGCTAACCTACCTAAGAAAACCGTGTTATTTAATTTAGTTGATAAGTCATCGACATGTTTCATAGCAATATCATAAATGTTAATATTATTTACATATTGACGACCAATCAAGAAAGATTTCATACCTATACTGTAATATTTAAGTTTTTCATCCGCAATTTCTAGCATACCTGTATAAACCAATGATTTTAAAATATCACTCACACTTGAAACAGGTGCGCCTATTTCTTTTGAAATCTCAGATAACGTGATGCCCTTATTATGATTAGATACAAGTTCCATTATACTTATGGTTCTTAATACAGTTTTATTCACAATGTCTCCCTCTCTCATCTTCCTTATTCTACACTCTAAATAATTATTACACACAAAATTAAAAGTATCCACCTGTAAAATGTCACTATGACGAAATAAGTTTTTATATACAAGAGAGGAATTGACATGCTTAAACATATCAATATTTCATAAATAATGTACCTCATTGTTCTTATTAACAACACTTATGCAAACATTTAAACATACTTTTTCATTCAAATTGTGCGAAAGAGTTGCGCTTGTTTTCTTTTTTGGAAGTAAAATGATGCAACAGCAACGGCTATATTACTTAACAACATACCAAACCAAATGCTATATGCACCTATGTTACCAAATTGAGACAAAACAACAATGATAGGAATCCGAAATACGTATAGCCTAGCTACACTAATCAATAAATTATATTGCGTCTGTCCTGTTCCTTGAAAATATCCAATGATTATTTGCATAACAGCCCAAGGGATTGCCGAAATAGAATAAATTGAGATTGCATCTATTGTGTGATTTAAAACATCAGCATTTCCATTTGAGAATATTGCAGCTACCGGCTCTCTAAAAAGAATCAGTATACCTATAAGGACAGTAGATAAAATGCCGCTAATTTTAACACCACTAACAACAATATTTTTAACGCGATCCGTTTGCTTAGCGCCTAAATTCTGAGATACAAGAATAGATGTCCCTGTACCGAATCCCGTAAGAAACCTAAAGATGACAGAATTGATTCTATTTGTTACACCAAAAGCTGTAAGGACATTCACTCCATAAGACAATGCATATTTATTAACAATGACTTGACCAAATGACATAGAGGATTTTTCTATTATGATTGGAAAAGCAATCCTCAAAAGTTCTGCCATTTCTCTGAATTTAATGGAAAACAAACCTGCTACAGTAATGATTCTATTTTTAAAGAACAAATCATATAGGGCAAAAAGCGCAATAATAACATTACCTATAAATGTAGAGAAAAGCACACCTGAAAACCCTAAATCAAAGATAACAATCGTAGCATAAAGTGAAACAAGTTTTACACTAATAGAAAAGGTGTTAATCACGGTTACCGCTACAGTTTCTCCTCTTGCTCGCTTAACTCCATAATATGAATGATTAAAAAATAATAATAGAATATTAACTGATAAAATCTTAAAATATAACGTTGCTAACTCTAGTAAACTTTGATCAATAGAGAAAATCCTTAGAAACTCCTCTGTAAAGAAAAACACAAATAACGCTGCGGTACTACCTATTAAAAGTGCCAATATAAGTAATTGATGAATGATCGTTTTGCCATCTCCACCTCGACCTATTTCTTTACCAATCATACTTGTACTAGCAATCGCCAAACCGTTACCTATCGCTACAAATAAACTTTCAATCGGTTGTACGAAAACGATTGTAGCAAGTTCTATGTTCCCAATTTGTGAAACAAATATGATATCCATTAAGCCATATAAGCTATAAAATAAATTATTTATTGCTACTGGTGTTGCAATTTTCATTATGATCCGATTAATATTACCTGTTAGTATTTCTGCTTTACCCACTGTATTACCATTCACGTTAATAATATCCTCAGCTCTCATTCTCAGGCTAAATTGAAGCCATTATCACAAATCAATCTATTTTTCATACATAGAATTAATTTCAGTATATATACTATAAAATAAAGAACCTTAACGCGAGTTAGTCGGAGACCTTCCGCAACCCACGATAAGGTTCTTCTCTTTAACTATACACTTATTGAAAACGATAACTTCTTAATGATGTTTTGACTTACGAGTCGTTTATCCTTATAAGAAGTCTTGACCACCGTTTACTTGAATAATTTCTCCTGTCAAGAAAGAAGCTTTTTCACTTACTAAGAATTCAATGACTGTTCCAACTTCTTCTGGTTGTCCTAAGCGTTTAAGCAAGACATTATTTTTCCATGAGTTAAATACTTCAATATTTGTTTCTTTAATTTGTTTATGGAAGTCTGTATCAATTGTTCCCGGTGATACGGCATTTACACGAATGTTGTATTCAGCTAAATCTTTTGCTAATGCTCGTGTTAAAGTAACAACCGCTGCTTTTGATGTTCCATAAATACCAGCGCCCGGGCCGCCCGCATTCCAGGCTGCATTAGAGGCAAAGTTAACAATCGATCCAGATTCGCTCTTCTTAAGCATTGGGATTGCCGCTCGTGAAATATAGAAAACACTGTCTAAGTTTAAAGCTAAAACTTTGCGGTAGAAAGCTGTGTCCATATCTTCAAAACGTGAGCGTCCACCTAAACCACCTGCATTGTTTACTAAAACATCTAAGTGATCGTATTTTGCTTTAATTTCTTTAAATCCTTCATTAACTGCTTCTTCTGATGTAACATCAAAATAATAAATATCTACTGGAATATCTAAATCTGTTAATGTTTTCTCCGCGTCTTTCCCTTGTGCTTTATCAATTCCATTAAGAATAATAGAATAGCCTGCTTTTCCTAAGATTTTAGCTGTTGATAAACCAATACCGCCGGTTGCCCCTGTAATCATTGCTATTTTTTTCATATCTTAATCTACCTCCATTTTTATGTTTGTTTATTTTAATGTTCTCCATTCCATTACAAACTTTTCATGAGTTCCTTTGGTTCTTAGTATGAGACTTGTTCGCCAATCAGAAATTGGATTACTAGGTGATTGAGCAATAAATATTTGATGATTTTCTACATTAATATCACTAACAATACTTTCCCCATCAAGATCCCACTCTAGATTGATGACGTTTTTGTTATCAGGTACTTTTATTTCTTTAATATCTTTGAAATATTGGTAGCCATTATTCTGAAAATCTAAAGTTCCTGGTTCAATAACCTCAAAATCATCTTCGAGATTCGTTTGTAATTTTGCCTCTACATGAAATATATGGTCATAAACATGTTCATCTTCAGATTCAACAGTAAATACACTATTAAACCCATTTTCCAACATCTTTATTTCTCTTATAAAATCAACACCTTTAACGATATTAACTGCTTTAGCTTTGATACTACGTTCAGAGAACGCTAACTTTTGTCCTTGTTCAAAAGATGTGTGATCCCCTCCATCAATAACAACTGTATTGTGAGATACCGTCTTTCGGTGCCACTCATTACATACCATTGATCCATAGCCTGAGTTGGATAAATCTCTTGATAATGTAATATTATTCATTAAAACTTCAATCGTCATCTTATCAGGATGAGCATGAGAAGGCCCATTATGACCATACTTCATGAAAACATCAATATTATTATTCTTAAGCAAAGCATAATTTGATTTTTCCATATCGACAGATTGTATATTTTTAACTATACTCTTTTCTTTTACAACTTCAGGCATTAACAGAAGCTGTTCAAGAGAAATATCATTGTTATAATAGTACGGTTTTGATAATGGAATTTCACCTCGTTCAAACGGTGACGATATAATATCTTTAAATATTGAATATACTTGATCAGATACTCCAAATAATTTTGCACCGATAGCATAAATATAAGAGTAAGTTTTAAGGTTAATATTCGGCCATCCATCATTTGGGTTTGGTAATTCATGATTTGAAAACGCATAGTTATATGCTGAAATGAGCATTTTTTTAATGACAGCCTCTTCTTCAAATGAATGTTCGTATCTTTGTGAGAATAAAGCTAAATAAGAGACACCTTCTAGTGTAAAGAAGTTATAATGAATGGAACCTTCATACCAAAAACCATCCGCTGTTACACCTTCGCGCAATTGGCGGTTAATATTGTACTCACCTTCAAAGGTGAATCGGATCATCTCTTCATTGTTAGCGAACAGTCCAATCACACCGATAGCACTATTTAACCAACAAGAGATATTATGCACTTTATTCACTTGTGGTTTTGCTAGCATAAAGAAATCATGACTAAACTTATTCTCAATCTTCTCTAACATGTCTTTCGGTAATTCTGTCTTCACTAATTCTAAAGCGGTGAAAATCCGAATAAAGAAAATAGATTCATTTAGGCACTGTGGCATTATTCTAGCTGATCCCCAACCAAAGTCTTCAATATCTTCATAAAAATTATCTTCTTTATTATGAAGTTTAAAATCAGTATATGTATCAAAATAGAAATTTGATATTGACAGAACCACATCTAAATATTTTTTTTCTTGTGTCACTTTATATAATACAGCTGATTTTAAAACATTCACGGCCGCTTCATTTCGATAAATAGTTCGCCAAACTCTTGTCAATAGTGGTGAGGTATATTCTTCACCACAGAGGGAGCATTGGTGTACATCTTCATTATTGGGGTTATAAGTTAAAACATTTCCATCTTTTTTACAAAAATAATGATGGCCCCAAGCACTTGTTTTTTCCGGAGTATCACTGAAGTTATCATGATAAGTAACGACTTCTTTTTCCATTTGAGTTAACATGTTTTGAATTTCCGGATTATTCTTTAATCCAATTTCTAATTTTGATTCATCAAAAAAAATCATCGATAGATAACACTCCTTTTAGATTTATACCACGTATAAATACCTGCTAGCGTTCTAGCATAAACCATATACAAAATCCCGAATAAGATAGGTTCTCCCATAATCACAGGCGTTTGTGCTGATTGAGTAAAGACCATTTGTAAAACTGCATTAATCAATTGATACGTAAACATAATAAGTATCACAATGAAGATAGACTTAACTACGCTAAAAAGACGGTGCACAATTTTTTGACCAAGGGTTCTCTCCATGTACTTTACACGCGTACCTTCACCACTAAATTCTGCTAAAATCGGGCCGACGATAAAACTATCCACAAGCCCAATTCCTACACCTAGAAAAAACACTAAATCCAACAAGCTCGTTTTTGCAATACCTGTCCCCCACGCAATTAAGAAATACATAGCACCCGCAAACCAAAACTGGGCAAAGCGTGAGATATTTTTGGGTGTTAATAATTTACTGTAGATCTTTTTAATCATTTTAATCCCCTACTTGATTTTTTAGCTGTGATTAACAACGCCACTGTTCCAATAAAATAGATAATAACAGTCGCAACAATTAAACTAAATGATAATGAAATTTCACTAAAATCTACAGATCTTGGATCTGCTCGATCTTGAATGAATAATAGAATTGTATAGCCCCCCGTTAAAACGGTTGCTAAGGCTGCTAATACTGTCTGTACTACACTTGCCCGGTCCCATGATCTAAAGCCAAATAAGATAGCGAGATAAATTACACTACTAAAGACAAATAGGAACAGGTAGAAACCAATTTCTCTGACAAATAAGAGCGATACTGCCGCTATATGAACTTGCGAGAAAGCTAAACCAATTATTACTGAAATTATCATGATGAATTTTATTATTTGAAATTTAGTTGATTCAATCATTTCAATACCCCAATCTTTTAACCGTTATATTCAGCCATTTTTTTGTCTAAGTATACATTTCTTACTTGATCTTTTTTAATTGTTACGAGTAAAGCCAGTATTAAACTTATAATGCTAACAACCATTAAAACTGACATTAAAAAACCGTTTTCAGGTAGTTCTGGAAGGAAAAATAACCTTATTGTTTGTACAGCAATTAATAAACCACACATATACATTCCTGTTTTTTTATACAACTTCAACTTAACAGCAATTAAGAATGATACTAAAGAAATAATAATCGTTAACAACACATAAATACCTAACCTGAAGCCGATGGCCATGTTGTTTAAAGTTACTAAAGCGACATAAGCGTTAAGAGCTAAAAACAGCATTACTAAAGAATAAGCAGGTTTGTTTTGTTCATAATATATTTGTGATCTTTTCACGATTCTTTAGCTCCTTTCGAAGTATTCAGGAGATTTTTAAACATAATTAACATCATGAATATAACAATGATAGTAGGTAAGATAATTGACATATTCATAAAGAGTGATGGGTCTTCTAATGGTTGTAATGACCCGAAATCTAATCCATTATATTTGTCAATAAACGTAGGAATCGTTTGTAGTAAAACTACAATACGGATAATAGCAAGTACGTTCACCAATCCTAGTGTAGCGATCCAAAACCAATTCCTTTTTTTTCTGGATATACCCGTTATAAGACAAAAAATACTACCCAAAACTAAAATGATTGATGCATTAAACATATACTTATTGACTACTTGTAGTTCTTTATAATATTGATAAGTACTTTCTGTCCCTCCATAGAAAAAATCATAAAATGGAGTCATAAATCCTAGTGTATAGATAAAATAGATAATACTAAATATTAGGGTAATCCATACAATGGGTATTATTTTACTGAATTTTAATTTACTTGCCATTTTGATACCTTCTCTCCTTACCGATTTCTGATCCAAGTCTAGAAGTTTAGAATCATCCTCCCTGCGTTTACTTACGCAAACACAGGGGGGTGATTTCTTTTAATGTTAATTTTTAGAATGGGCTTACTTACTCGCCTGTCATTCTTCCATATGCTTTTTTATAAATATCTATATACGTGTCAATTCCAGCTTCCATATAAGCCTCTTTGATACCTTCTGCAGTTTCAGGACCATTTTCCGATCCGGTAATGTATAAGAAAATTTGATCATCTTCATTCTCACCTACGGCAGTCGTATCTAATTGTGCCTGTTCTTGTTCAGTTAAAGAAAAGACTGTTGGTGTTAAGCGTAATATTGGGTTATCCGTATTATAAGATGGCTGAGTTACGTCTGCCACCTGATAAACTGACCAAGACTCAAAACCTTGATTAACAGTGTATTGATATTCAAAGCCAATTTCTTTTTGATAACCAAGTGCCATTTGTGAACCAACAAAGTCACGTAAGAAACTTGATACATCTCCATCTTTAAATTCATTGGCTGTTTCAATAATCCAATCACCAAACTTAGGATATACTACACCATCAGGACCTGTGAATATTTCTTCATCGGCAACCATATCTGGTGTACCATAGTTTTGAACAACATTTCCTTCTTCACTAAAGAAGAAGTCAAATACTTGTAATGCTGCATTAATTTCTTCTTCAGATGATTGTTTTGAAATAGCCCAACCTTCTGGTTTAATTGTACGGGTGTTTTCAATAAAGTGAATCATTTCATCACTATCACCTAAAGTTGTTAGTGGTGGCAACATAGCGATAACATCTTCATTAGTAGCTGTTGTTGATGCAATCCAATCATATGTCATGAATCCGAATTGCTTTTGTCCTTCATACTCATCACTTGCATAGAAAGTTGTACGGAAGTTATCTGTATTGTTTAAATCAGCAAATTCTGAGTGAACTAAACCTTCTGAGTACAACTGGTTAAGGTAATCGAAACCTTCAATAGCTTGATCTTCAATAAATGAGTAATTAAAGTTACCATCAGCATCTAAATAATATCTATTTGTTTGCGTATCACTACCGAAGATTCGCTGACCTCCAAAGTAGTTAACCATGCGTAAAATATCCCATCTGTTTTTAGAGTTTCTTACAAAGTAAGGTGAAATGATCGCACCATCTACTACTTCACCTGTACTTACTTTTGATAGAGTATTAGGTGATAACTTCATAACACGCCATAGTGCAACTAATTCATCGATATCGTATTGTGCTTCAGATCCTAAATATAAACTTGAAGGTGTATCTAAGTCTGGATACGTTTCTTCGATATAATTTAATAATGTGTCTAATGCAGCTTGCTGAGTTAATGCGCCTCCGCTTGCAGCTTCATTTTGTAGAGCTACAACATTCTCATCATTTCGATCCCAGTAACCTTCATAAACAACATCAAGTGAGGCATCTTCTTGTTCTAAAGTGTCTGCTGAGTCAAGTAATGCTACAACCCAATCTTCACGACCATGAAGAACACGTGCATAGTTATCAATCTCTGCAACATAAGGAATGTAATAAATAGATCCGTCAAACGCTGTAATAGAATCAGCAATTGATGGGTTTTCTTCTAAGTATTTACTGAAGTTAGGTAATTTATCTAAACGCTTTCCTAAATCAATAAAGTAACCTTTAGAACCAAATTCGTTATATAAATCACCTTTGGCTCCACCATAAATTGTTGCATCTTCAAAACCAGTTGATGAAGCAATCTCCATCATTTCTTCTCCTGTTTGATCCTGCACCGCAACATCCTCAATAGAAAAGCCCATTTCTGATTGGATATGTTGCCATGTTGGTTTCAACTCACCAGAAGAAACAACTGTACCGTCTGGTAATTCTAAAGGGTTTGATTGGTTATAAGTCAGTGTACGCTGGTTATTACCAATGGCATAATTAATTTTTAAATTAGAAGCAACTTCATCTGTTGTCTCTACTTGATCTTCATCATCACTACTATTACTTTCATCAGACTCAGATGTGTCTAAGCCACCGCAGCCAACTAATAGTAAAGCTGCTACCAATAATAAGAAACTAATTTTTTTCAACATAGAATCTCTCCTCTTTTTTAAATTGTCCTACTACAGCGTTTATCATCTATACTGTTTTTTACCCTTTGACACCTCCTAAATTTGCACCTTTAGCAAAGTATTTCTGTATTTGAGGATAAATCAGTAAGACCGGAACAATAGAACAAACAAGAATGGCATAAACATATGAGTCTGATGCATAGCTTAGATTTACTGGCATATCATCAAACATCGCTTGATAATTCTCAATTAAAATTCTCATATATACTTGAACTGGTAATTCTTTAGGGTCAGTTAATAAAATTCTTGACCAGAAGTACCCGTTCCATCTAGTTGTTGCATAAAATAATGTTACTGTCGCAATACCAGCCTTAGACATCGGGATGTAAATGCGCGATAACAGTTGAAACTCTTTTACTCCATCTACAATCGCTGCTTCTTCTATCTCAGTTGGAATACCTTCAAAAGTATTTCTCAATAAGATAATGTTGTATGCCTGTATACCAAAAGCAACAACGATTCCCCAACGATTGGCTACGCCCATAGACGTATAGTTCAGATACTGAGGGATCATACCTGCAACAAACCACATTGTAAATACTACTAAGAAGTTAAAGTGTCTTCTAAATAACAACTTTTTCTTCGCTAAAGCATAAGCACCTGTGATCGAGATAAACATACTCCATGCTGTACCAAAGAACGTGTAAAATAATGTGTTTATATAAGATAACCAAAAACCTTTATCTTCATATAATAAGCTGTAGACCTCAAAGTTAATATCTTTAGGGAATAGGACGATTTGTCCTGTTTCATATGCAATCTTTCCACTGATAGAAGCACTGAATGCGTAAACCACCGGATAAAGAGCAATAATACCAAATGCTCCTACTAATAAATACGAGAGCACTTTGAATATTTTTTCGCTTCTATTTAATCTCTCCATAATATACTCCTTCCCTTACCACAATGATGTTTCAGAAATTTGTCTACTTATATAATTCGCTCCGATTACTAATGCAAAAGCAATGATAGCATTAAATAAATCAGCAGATGCCCCTAGAGCTTGGTTACCTCGTTCTAACCCTATACGGTAAACAAACGTACTTAGTACATCGGCAGAAGAATAAGTATTAGCATTGTATAATAAAATTATTCGCTCATACCCGATAGATAAAATTTTACCGATTCGTAAAATAATCATAATGATCAACGTTGGTGCCATACCTGGGAAAGTAACATAGCGTATTTCTTGCAATTTATTTCCGCCATCCATTTTCAAGGCTTCATATAACGTTGGCGATATACTCATAATTGCTGCAAAATAAACAATGGAACTATAACCAGCCTCTTTCCAAATTCCAGTTAAAATGTAAATAGGTCTAAAATAACTTGCCTCTTGAATAATATTTGCATTTTCAGAGATCCAGCCCAGGCTAATCAAAGCTTCAGCAATAACACCTGTACTTACCTCGCCATTGTAAACCAGCGTAATAACCAAACCAGTGATTGTTACTTCTGATAAAAAGTGAGGTAAATAAGAGAAAGTTTGCATCACTTTACTATAGGCCTTATGCCTAACCTCACTCATTAATAGAGCTAATAATATCGGAATTGGGAACCCGAAAATAATACCATACAAACTGATAATAAATGTGTTTCTAAAGGCCGTCCAAAACTGTGTTGCATAAGTACCAAACATTAACGTGATAAAATTGGAGAACCCAACAAAATCACTTCCTAAAACACCTTTAGCTGCATCATAGTTCTTAAATGCAATTAACAGTCCACCCATTGGCTTGTAACTCCACAATGCAAACCACAACACCATTGGAAGTAGCAAGACATATAAACGCCAGTCTTTTTTCACTGCATGCCAATGTTTACTCCAAGTTCCTTCATCTGATGTCTGTTTCATGACTTGTGAATTTGTTTTTACTGTTTTTACTCCACCCATTACTCTACCACCTCTACACTATCTTCATTAGAATCTACTAAATTAACTAACAGTCCTTCTGTGTTCTTTAACAAAAGCAATACTAAACCAGATATCAGTACACTAAAATTCAGTTGCAGCATCGTTTGTTGAATCGCTTCTATCGGCGTTAAACCAATTAGAAAACTAAACACACCTCTAGCAAACAATGTTACTAAATAAAAAGTAACCGCCATGTCAAGATAGGATTTTCTTCTTAAAAAGTGACTCACTTTATCATTGACAAACGGGATCACAGCAACAAATACGCTTGTTAACAGGTAGTAAAATACTAACCCAACTGTAATTGTTTCACTAAACAGAACTAGAGGAATCGTAAGTGCTACATTTACAAACATACCTTTTTCTCTCCAACGTACTAATGCAATCAGTACAATAAGATAAGAAAAGCTGATGAAAAAACCCGCCTCTGAGTAATGATTCATTAACACGTTACTCAGTACTTCACTACCAATAGCCATAAATGATAATAAGAACAAATCAATGGTTTTAAAATCTACATGGATTCCTTTCATCTAGTCAATCTCTTTTTATTACCATCGTTTAATTCGTTATGACTTAATTCAATTGATAGCTCATTTGTTGATTCATCTTGTTTAATGCTTAACTGCGTATGCTCTCCATTCGCTTCAATATCAAGAATAAGATTGTGCTGATCTTCATTTAACGTTATGTTAAATGGATTATCTTGATTTGTTTGGTACGGACAGAATGTTGAAACAAACAAAGCATCTTTTTGAGTATCATCCATACTATATGTGAGTCGCTTCATCAATATATCTCGATAATTGTCTGGTTCCTGTGTTGTCATAATTTCTTTCACATATTTTTCAGATTGTTCAAATGAAGCTCGGTACTTAGACCACTGAAGAACTTCCATACTACTTTTTCCATTGTTATAAACAACTTTTTGCTGATGGTCACTCTCTTTATAAATATCTGATTCTGTATCTGTGTGTAATAACCAAGAATACTTATGTGGATCTTCACTTAATAGCTCATCCACCATGATAAACATGCCACTCTTTAAATAAATAATATGTCGTTTTGCCTTTTTCATATTTAATTGTTTATCATATGTTTTAGCTGTCTCGCCAGCAAAGTAAACGTATGTATCACCATCAGAAAAATCCGTTACTTTTCCATACATGTCTTCTGAATAGTCTTGATACACATTTTTTTGTCCATCGCCATGATAACCTAAACCATCAACCAAAATACCATTATGCGTTGCTAGCTCTGGTTTTCTGTTGTAACCCTCATCTATTGCCATGAATTCCCCAAATGCATTCAAAATAAAGGAATTGTTATCTGGATGATGATGTGATAAACCAAAAGAATTATAGTTTTTCTCATTTTTCAACTTCCATAACCTATTCCATTGCTTTGCGCCTCCTGGAGGGCTACATTTAAATGATAAGTGTAAGGCATCTTTTTCCCATGAATTTCTGACAACGACAAGACCCAGATCATCAAACTTTTTAACTAATGGTAAATCATCAAAATTTTTCTTGTTAACGCTGTCATTATAAAATATAAGTTCAAAGAAACACTCTGGTAAAATGCCAGGTTTGACATTCGAATTATAGGCTTCTTCGTATAATAGCTTGTCTACAACTTCATCTCCCATATATTGGGCGTGTTCGTTGTTATATTCAGCAGCAACTTTATAATAAATAGCTGTTGAATGTCCACTGTAGCGATCATGACAGTCACCAAACGGTATTTGCTCTGCTAAATTTGGTGCAGATTGATACAAGCGGTAATAGAAGGTATTTCTCAGAAATTCAGATTCTTTAAAGTAATTATATCCCTCTCGCTCTTTAAGTAGATGAGCGTAAACAAATAACCACATCGCACCATATCGCCAATAAACAACACCTTCATATGAACTTCCATCTTCCGGCAATCCTTCAAAGACTGTTTCAAAATTACTTTTTGCCGAATCAATCCATGACTGACAAGTAGGTTCGTCTTCCACTAATGCATAACCTGCTGTAGCTAAACCATTTAAATTGATCCAGTTATGATTTTGCCAATAATTTGTTGACCATCCTTGACCCTCTGTCTTAATTTTATAATCATACATTCTTTTTCCTTGCAACAATAACTTATTTTTTATTGTTGTAGATTCCGCTTCTGTTAGATCATCTTTTAACCAGTCATAACCGATACTTAGGCCAAATAAAATCCAAGCAGCTGATAAGTCAACATCTACAAGGTGCGCATTACCCCAGTGCGGATAGTTACTAACCGTAAGCATCCATCGTTTAGACTCATTTAAATATTGCTTTTGCCCAGTCAGAACATACATTAACGACAAGTTCGCTATCGCCATGCCGTAGTATGTGGTACTTTCTTTTGGGTGTTCATCGGGTAAGTTAACTTTTAGATAGCGCTTACATTGATTTGCTAATCGATCGAAAAATTTCTTCTTAGTCGTGTAAATATCTTTTCTTAATTGATTAACGTCTTGATCTAAAAAAAGATAATTATTCACCTTCATTCAACTCCTTTTCGCTTTTGTGTAATAATTACGTATTTACGTAATCGTTTCGGTGTTTCTATTATAGTATATTATAAATACCATGTCTAGACCTTTTTATAAAAAAAATAATCTGTTTTTTTCAAAAGATTGGTTCGAATGGAATGGCTCCTGCTATACAGCTACCAAGTGGCATTATTTAAAACTTATGCAGCAAGTTTGTAAAATGTTGAATGATTGATTATCCCTGAATTAAGGAGTCATTGTTGACTTTATACGGGGGGTTCATTATGATTTAGGTTAAAATGTTTTTAGAAAGAAGGAAAATTTTATGTATATAGCAGTATCAAAAATCATCCCCATTTTAATTTTAATTAGTTTCGGATTTATTATTAACTTGAAGTTTAAAGTGCCGCATGACTTTATTTCAATGTTGAGAAAAGCTATTGTTTCTATCGCTTTACCTGCGGTTTTATTTACCACTTTTCTTGATATGGAGATAAAAAGTGAATTTTTACCCTTATCATTAACTGTTGTTCTTATGTTCTCATTCATGTATATTGCTGGTTTCCTATTATCAAAGTATCGCTGGTTTAATACAAATTTAACGCCATTCTTTTTAACAGCTACAGGTTTTGGAACAATCGGTATTGTTCTATTTTTAGCTATGTTTGGAAATGATGCCTTATTTAATTTTACTGTTTTTGGTATTGGTCATGAGTTTTTTGCATGGTTTATTTACATTCCCATGATCCATAATTATTTTAATAAACAAAAATTTTCAATGAATGTTATTAAAGATTTTATAAAATCTCCTATTATTTTAACTATATTTTTAGGTGTGATTTTAAACATTTCCGGTTTTTCCAATGCTATCGTTAACAGTCCTCTAAACTTTATATGGCAAGGTATATTAGAGACATTTAACCTGTTAGGAAATGTTATCACGCCTGTGCTTTTAATGATTATCGGTGCAACACTTAGTTTAGAGAAAATTTACATAAAGGAAGCTTTAAGACTGGTTATTCTTAGATTAACCGTTATGTTATCAATCGGATATTTATTCAAAATATTAGTATTTAATAACATTGTCGAAAGCAGTCCTTTATTTAATTTTGCCTACTTTACCTTACTTATATTACCACCACCTTACTCCTCTATGGTTTTTATTGGTGAGTATGAATCAGATGAAAACCTATCTATTTTATCTAATGGATTAGCTATTTCAACGATTGTCTGTCTTGTTATATTTATAATTGCCGGTATTTTTCACATGAGTTTTTGATGATTTATTCTTTTTCAACTGAATGATTACTTAAACATGTTGCCCCAACTAAGATAACACTTTTAGTCGGGGCATAAGCTTATTATTTCACAATTAGAGATAGTCTGAACAACGCGAACGTTTGAGTACCTCAAAAACGTTTTAGGGGGGATGCCTTTCTAAAAGAGACTCTAAAAAGTAAGCGTTAATGATCATGGAACGAAAATAAATATAATAAGAAATAACCAGCACAAATATTCAGTGTCAGCTATTTAACCTGCGTCAGAGGCGTTCGTTAGCCGTGTTAATTATAAAAAATCAACGCTAGCTACTATAACCACGGTGTTAACCGCTTTTCTAGCATATCAATGACTCCAAATAAAACACTCCCTAAAAGACTCAGTGCTATAATCCCGCTAAACATTTCAACATAATTCATTTTCATCCATGCACTTAAAATAAAATAACCGATCCCATACGTCGTCGCATAATTCTCCGCAAAGAAAAGTGTCGCAAGTGATATCCCTATGCTAATTCTCAAACTTGAGAAAATCCGCGGTAAAATTGCCGGAAGAACAACGTAGCGATAAAGATACTTTCGTCTAGCTGAAAAAGACCGAATCACTGTGAAATAGTGAGGCGGAATATCTTTTACGCCGTCTCTAACTGACAACATTAATTGAAAGACAATGATAAACAACATTAAAATAACTTTCGATACATTCCCTAACCCAAACAACAACATAAAAACCGGTAAAAAAGCCACTTTAGGAATTGGATAAATAATATAGAGCAGTGGTGATAATACCTTATCCAACCTCTTACTTCGACCAATGGCAATCCCAACTGGCAAGCCGATCAATATAGCAAGGACAACAGCTACCACGACCCTCATTAGACTCGCACCCATATGAATAACGAGTGGATGAAGGTGACGAAAAAAGTAGTTGAACGTTTCTAAGGGTGCTGGAATGGTTCTCGTCGCTATTACTAGATAAAGGACATACCAAATCATAATTATCATCATAAAACCCATTGGCAGTGGATGAAAAAGACTCCTTTTCAACTTACTCATGACCTGCTCCCCCTAACTCCAACTGCTTTCGAACATAAAAACATTGATCATAAAAAGCTTTTGTCTCGCGGCTTAACCCTTCCGATTGATCTTTATTCTTTAACCATTGATAGTGACCATTTGGATGCAGGAGAAGAATCTCATCACCTAAAAAGACTGCTTCTTCAATGTCATGCGTCACAAAGACACTCGTCATAAAACGGTCTGATTGTAGGTCTAAAAATAATTGTTGGATTGTTTCTTTTGTCATCGCATCTAAAGCGGAGGTTGGTTCATCCATTAATAATAAATCAGGCTGAGTAACCAGCGTTCTAGCAAGTGCCACTCGTTGTTTTTGACCGCCACTCAGTTGATGGGGGTATTGATCCTTATAGCTTAATATATTTAGTGATCCCAATAGTTGATTGACTATAGATTCGTTCTCATGTTTACGCCTATCTTTTGATATTTCTAACGGCATTTTAACGGCTTCAGTGGCCGTTTGCCACGGAAATAAACCTAAGTCTTGAAAAAGAAAACTCGTCTGTTCTCTAACGTCATAAACAGCATCTCCAGCAATAGTGATTTGACCACTGGATGGTTTAATAAAGCCGGCAAGTAAATAAAGGAGTGTCGTTTTACCAACACCAGATGGGCCAATCACCGCATAAACTTTTCCTTTATCTAAGCTCAAATTCAGTTTATCAAAAACAACCTGTCCCCCTACTTCATACACAACATCTTTTAAGGTAATAAAAGGTTTCATTTCGTCACATCTTTCTCAATTTTTGCGTAGAATTTTCTCCATCTTTTTTCCTTTGGCAAGCTCGTCAATTAATTTATCCAGATAACGAATCTCGCGCATGACATCTTCTTCAATATCTTCGACTCGAATCCCACAAACCACACCTTTGATTTGGTCGCGATTGGGATTAAGTTTTGGTGCATCGCGAAAGAAATCAATCATTGTTTTTTCAAGCGCGTATGTCAATACCTCATCTTGATAGCCTGTTAACCAATCGATGATTGTGTCGACCTCTTCTTTCGTCCGGTCTTTTCGTTCAACTTTTTTAATGTACAACAGATAAATCTTACCAAATTTCATCTGATAAATTTTTGGTTCACTCATCCTGAACACTCCTTTTACGCCTTCTTATTGTATTTTAGTCTTTTACACAACGCTAGCAAAAAACCACGGTTAATCTGTAGTATATCACAGTTAACCGTGGTTTTTTATGTCGTGATTATTTCTCACATGATTACGTCTTATGCTTGAACTTGTAGTTCTGGAATGTCTTTCAACTGAATGATTCGTTGATTATGACTGCCTCTAAAGTCTAAACTTAAGTCACGTTCTGCTAAAATAAACGGGCCATCGACTAAGACGTCGCAGTAGCTTAATAATTCAGTATAGTCCCCGCCAAGCTCCAGCAATTGTTCCAGCGTGTAACCTGAATACGCCCAAATGTTTTTTCCTGCTTCTTTCAGTCTTTTCGCTACATATTTCACACCGCTCGCTTGAAAGAACGGGTCACCCCCGGATAATGTTACATCCGTTAGTGGATTTGATAACACCTCGTCTACAATCGCATCGATCGTCATCTCACTACCATTACGAATATTCCAGCTCTCTGGATTATGGCATCCTTTACAGAAGTGTGGGCAGCCACTGAAGAACAGGACGGTTCTAAGCCCAGGACCATCAACGACCGAATCATGAATAATATTGAGTACACGTAATGACTCACTCATCTTATTTCCCCTGATGCTTGACGCGCTCAGATTCCTCGCGACGTTTGGCACTGTTCCACTTTTTCATATCGCCGACTAAATAGCCAGTGATACGTCTAATTCGCTCAATTTTTTCTTCATCATGATTATCACAGGTTGGACACGATTGATTGATAATACCGGTATAGCCACAAGACGTACAGCGGTCAACCGGGTGGTTGATCGAACCATAACCAATATTAGCCTTTGCCATCGCTTTGACTAATGTATCGAGCGCTTGGGTGTTTTTCGTCACATCCCCATCCACTTCAATATACGAAATATGTCCGCCATTACAAAGGTTATGATATTTCCCTTCTATATTAATCTTATCAATCGCCCGCGTGTTGTAATAGACCGGCACATGGAAAGAATTTGTATAATACTCGCGGTCGGTTACGCCTGGTATCTTACCAAACGTTTCGTGGTCTTTTTTCGTAAACCGACCAGATAAGCCTTCTGCCGGGGTAGCGATTAAGCTAAAGTTTAAATCATATGCAATAGAGGCTTGGTCGACTTTTTTACGCATTGAAGAAATAATTTGAAACCCTAATTCATCTGCTTCTGTACTTTGACCATGGTGCTCCCCTGTTAATGCCACGAGTGCTTCAGCTAGACCGATAAACCCTACACTTAGTGTGCCCTGTTTTAGCACCTCACGTAAGTGATCTTCTGGCTGAAGTGATTCGCTTCCTTTCCATACGCCCTGACTATAGAGGAAAGAAAAATGTTGTGCTTGTTTTTTCGCTTGAAACTCGAAACGTTCTAACAACTGCTTAATCACAACATCAAGTACCTGGTCTAACCGGCTAAAGAAATCATCGAGTGATCTTGAAACAAGTCCGATTTTTACTAGGTTAACCGATGTAAACGACAAGTTCCCGCGTTCAATACTGTTATTATCACCATGGCGATTATCCATTACCCGTGTCCGGCATCCCATATAAGACACTTCGGATTCTTTCGTGCCATTATAATGTACGATATTACATTCCGCATCAATAAAGCTAAAGTTCGGGAAGAGTCGCTTGGCGGTTGTTTCAAGGGCTAACTGGTACACATCATAGTTAGGATCTGTTTCATTAAAATTCACACCTTGTTTCATTTTAAAGATTTGAATGGGAAAAATCGGTGTTTCTCCATTACCAAGACCCGCTTTCGTTGCTTTTAGTAAATTTTTCATCAACATGCGTCCGGCGGTTGATGTATCGGTGCCATAGTTGATTGACACAAATGGTACTTGTCCCCCTCCGCGTGAATGCATCGAGTTACAGTTATGAATAAAGGCTTCACATGCTTGATAGGTTGAACGATCTGTTTCTTGCCAGGCAACTTCACTAAGCACTGTTTCTGTCCAGTTTGTCGGATAAGATTGCAGGCGCTTTAAGTGCTTGTTATATGTCTTTTCAACATACGGTGCTAAGTCATAATCAAACATCGGATAACTTTGACCACCGTGCTGCATATTCTGATTGGATTGAAAAATAATTGACGCCAGTGCCATGGCACTCATAATATCATTTGGTTCACGCATAAACCCGTGACCGGTATTAAAGCCGTCTTTTAAAATTTTACCGAGCGGGATCTGCGCACATGTCGTTGTTCCCGTTGGATAAAAGTCTAAATCATGTGGGTGAATGAAGTTCTCTTTCATCATATGGACGACCTCGTCTGATAACAGTTTTTCTTTGGCGAAAAACTTTGCCGCTTCAGAACCAAACTTCGACATTTGTCCCATCGGTGATGCACCATCTACATTGGCATTTTCTTGAATCAAATCTTGGTTACTTACCTCAACTACTTCCGTTAAGGCACCCATTAAGCCTTGTTCTTTTGTTTCTGTCATCACTGCCATAAAATCCGCTCCTTTAATGCGTAAGTACAATATATAGAACATTGAAATTATATAAATACTATATGTTGTATTATATTATCATATCTCTCTGTTATTATATAGTGAATTTTGTCATAAGAAAAGCCTTAAAAATGATGAAACCAACATGAAAACAACTCATATCGGCTTTAACTTTAGTTATGACAATTTTGTGACAGGCCTGGGGTGATTTTTAATTCGCACGGAAAATATCACTGATGTGTTGGTAGACACACGCTATAAATTTAATGGTCAAAGAGATGACCGAGTTAAACATAATGATTTAATGAAGCGTTTATTAATTACGTTTGGTTAATTTGAAAAAATCACATCTATTCTTAAGTGCTCTAACGCTAGTATTAATATCAGTTAGTATCATTCTTCCAATCATGCCCCCCTCGCTTTTTCGCTATTAGGTAGTTACTTTAATGTTAGAAGTTTGCGTAAATGTTACGTGTGGCAATCACCCAATTGAAACAGGTTATATATGATCTAAATAAAGGCTTTACACTGTCTGATTGGCATATCAAACTTTTTAAATAACTTATGTTCTTGTTGAAAACGCAAATACGCCTAATCCGTTGTGAGTATATTAAGTATGGATATATATTTTATTATATAAAGCAACATCAATAAAACAACTTTCAAATCTATTTAGCATTGCACCCCTATGTGATTACACATCTTTTTTCTTGATTTCACTATCAATAGTTCAAAAAATTCACAAACGTCGGTAATTTTATATATTTTTTTATATATTTAATTGACTCATTTTTTATCTAAGCGTATGATTAGCTTAATGCTTTATTGTGAATAAACACACAAACCGATTATCTCTATGTCATAGATGATTTACTAGTACATTTACTTATTGGAGGGAAATATATGAATATTCAACGTTTTATCGATGCTAGAAAAGATCAAGGATTATCACAGAGTGAACTAGCTGAGGGTATCTGTACACAAGCAACACTGAGTCGATTTGAAAACAATGGCCACATACCTAATTTGAAAATCTTAATTAAGTTATGCAATCGGATTAACTTACCTTTAAGTGAGCTATTCCCTAAGGTTGGCGTAAAATACTCAGAAGTTGTTGAAAAAATGAATAAAGCCGAGTTTTTCCTTATCACAAGTAAATATGAACGTGCAGAAGCATTAATTACAAGTATTGATATTTCACAAATAGAAGATACTCAACTTGTGTTGCGTTACCACTACTTAAATGGGTTTATTATGATTTTTCAAGAAAAACTGATCATGGATATTTCGTTTACCTTTGATCAAATATTACTTGAAGAAGAGAAGATTGATACCGTGATTTTTAGATTATTAGCTTATACAGGGATTGGAATGGTTTACTCCCGCGAAGGTGATTTAATAAAAGCTGAGTTCTATTTCAATAAAGTCCTTGAAAAAATATATAATTACCCCGCTAAAAATATGGAAGATACATGGCGCGTCCTTAATATCGTTTTTCAATGTGGTGTTTTTTACGCAAAAATTGATGAGTTAGACATTAGTGATGCCCTTCTTCACTATGCGGTTAATATTTGTTCAGATAACCATGTCACGTATTATTTGGCCCGAGCCGCTATTCAATTAGCGAAAAACGCCATCGTAAAAAAGGAAGCTAATGATAAGATTTTAGAACTTATTTATGACGCACGTGCTTACTCGAAAATTAACCGTAATGATATTGCCTTAACTGAATTACGCGACCTAGAGGCTTTTGTTTTAGAAAAAAAGCCTAGCGAAGAGTGAGGATTATAGCCATGAGTATAGAGGAGCAAACATTACACATGATCGGGACTAAAATTGATTTAATGGTTGATAGTCCGAGTAGTAGCACCCTGCTTAAGCAATTAACTCACGATTTAAAGGTATATGAGACACGCTTTAATGCAAATGACCCCCAATCAGAATTAATGGCGCTTCATCATTGCGCAGGCGTTACACCGATAACTGTTCATGATGACCTTTATAAGTTGATAGCACTCGGTAAGAAGCATAGCTTAATAACACCCAGTTATTTAAATATTGCTTTAGGTCCATTAGTTAAACAATGGCATATTGGTTTTGACGATGCTAAGAAACCTTCAGATGACTTAATCATGGAAGCCCTAGCTTCAACAGATCCCAACTTAATTGAATTAAATGATGAGAAAAAAACCGTCTACCTTCCTAAAAAAGAGATGGAGATCGACTTAGGTGCTCTAGCAAAAGGTTATATTGCCGACCGGATCATCTCGACATGTGAAAATCAAGCAACAACAGGCTTTATTAATCTTGGTGGAAACTTCCTTTCGTTTGGACCGTCACCTAAACGAGCGTCTGGTTATTACCGCATTGGGATTCAAGACCCCGAGAAGCCTAGAGGTAACTATATGTTGGCGGTGGATACATTAAATCAATCCGTTGTCACTTCGGGTGTATACGAACGGCAATTAAAACATGGTAATCAAAGCTATCATCATATCTTTGACCCCAAAACAGGTTACCCGATTGAAACAGACATATTAAGTTTGACGATCATTTCGGACACGTCGTTAGAAGCTGAGATTTTTTCCACACGTCTTTTTGGTTTAAGCGTTGAAAACATATTATCTTTTGTAAATGATTCAAATAATATTGACGCTATTATCATCACAAAAGATCGACACATCCATCTATCAGAAACAATTAAACATCAGATCGTCCCTTTAAGTCATGCGATATAATCTAACATTAAACATAAAAAGGAGAGTCACAAAATGAAACATTTTATTGGTTTAGTTGGAACAAACTCAGATCAATCAACAAATCGACAACTGCTGCAATTTATTCAAACATATTTTAAAGATCAAGCAACAATCGAATTAATGGAGATTAAAGGTCTACCTGTTTTTAATAAACCCAAAGACCGAATAGTACCAGATGAAGTAAAGGTAATGGCAAATAAAATTGAACAAGCAGATGGCGTCATTATTAGCACACCCGAGTATGATCATGCAGTACCTGCATCACTAATGAATGCTTTAAACTGGTTATCTTACGGTATTTATCCGTTTGTTGATAAACCTGTGATGATTACTGGTGCGTCTTATGGCACACTTGGTTCTTCACGAGCACAAGCACACTTACGCCAAATCCTTGATGCACCGGAACTTAAAGCGCGTATTATGCCAAGTTCTGAATTTTTATTAGCCCATTCACTACAAGCATTTAATGAAGATAATCAATTACTCGACTCGAGTCAAGTAGAAAAATTAACAGGATTATTTGCTGATTTCATAACTTTTGTTGATTTAATCAATCAATTGATCCATGCCCACGGAAGCAATAAAAAAGCGGCTGAAAACTTCTCTTGGGACAATCTATAATATAAAGGGAGCGAAGACAAATGAAATTTGTTGGAATTGTCGGTTCAAATGCCGACTTATCATATAATCGTAAGTTGCTACAATTTATTAAGACGCAATATCAAGATCTATTTGAATTAGATGTCGTAGAAATTAAAGATATCCCGATGTTTAATCAAAGTGATGATCAAACAAATAGTTCACCCATTCAAAACCTCAATCAAAAAATACTAGCTGCTGACGGGGTCATCATTGCTACGCCTGAACATAATCACACCATCCCTGCTGGTTTAAAAAGTGTGCTCGAGTGGTTATCGTTTAAAATTCACCCATTAGAAAATAAACCCGTGATGATTGTCGGTGCGTCGTACTATGACCAAGGATCCTCTCGTGCTCAACTGCACTTGCGTCAAATCCTTGATGCGCCGGGGGTAAATGCGATTGTTATGCCTGGGAATGAATTTTTACTAGGTAAAGTCAAAGAGTCATTCAATGAGAATGATCAATTAATAGATACCAATACCGTGAAGTTCTTACAAGGGGTTCTTGAGAAATTTGTTGAATTTGTTCGACTGGTGAATCGTTTAGAAGCTCCAAAAGAAGAGCCCCTTCCAAAAGAGGACTTACATGTCACTGGAACAATCGACACAACCATTAAAGAGATTGATATGGCAGCTGAAGATTGGGTCGAACAAGCAGCAGCTAAAGTAAATGCTGTCGAAGGTAATACGTACGTAAAGCTTAATCGCGGTATTCTTACCGTTGATCAAATTAACACATTTCTAGCTTCGATGCCGATGGAATTAACGTACGCGGATGACAACAATCAATTCTTGTATTATAACTACACCAAAGAAGCAGAGGATATGTTAGCTGACCGCGTTCCTGGTCAAGCAGGTAACCCACTTGCCTTATGTCACCCTGAGCGTTCACTCAGCAGTGTTGAATGGGTTATTCAACAGCTTCGCTCTGGTCGTCAAGATGTTGTTCGTGTACATGTGCCAACACATGGTCCAGATAAGTTTGTTGTTCACAACTACCAAGCGATGCACGATGAAGAAGGTAACTATAAAGGAATTAATGAATTCATTCTTGACTTTAAACCAATTGTTGATTGGTACCTAAAACAAACAGGGTTAACATTAGAAGGCGACATTGATGCCGGTTCTGGTGCATCACAACAAGACCATGGTGTTGATGCAGGTTCCGGTGCATCTGAAAAGGCATAATTCGCACACAATAGTGGTGCTGTTCATCTATCTTGTCTCATGTTACAGCTTCGACAACAAAGCTATAACACGCATTAGACCGGCTGCACTGCAATAGTGACACAGCAAAAAGCAGCCACTATTAATAGGGATAAACATAAGGGCGGATGGTATTAGATACACATAAATAGCGGTAACTAACGTCGTTTTATCTACTACGCTAGTTACCGCTATAAGTATTTATACGCCATTTATGTTCTGGCTTTTGGAAACATAATAATGAATGAACATTTAACAATACTCATAAAAAGGGCTCATTTAATCAAATTTTACAATTGTTCTACCTAAGTGTTCACCATTTTTGATAGCTGTGATTTTTTCTGTTAGGCCTGTTAATGATACTTCGTTCGTTAGTGCTGTTTGTGATACATTCCATTCACTTGCTAGTTTACCCCATAGCTCAGAGCGTTCTTGTATAGGCACATTTACCGAATCAATACCAAGTAAATTTACGCCTCTTAAGATAAATGGTAAAACTGTTGTTGATAGTTTAAAACCTGCAGCATTCCCACACATAGTCATGCTACCTCTATACGATAGTTGAGGAATGATTGTTGAGGCCACATCGCCACCAACGGTATCTAATACATAGTCATATTTCTGCTTGTTAAGCGGTCCTTTTAGTTCTCCTAAATCTTCTGGATAAATGATCTTTGTCGCACCTAATTGTTTTGCTACTTCCTCTTGATAACTTTTACGCACGAGAGCTGTGATATTTGTGTAACCACTCTTAGCTAACATTTGCAGTGCGAGACTGCCAACACCTCCGGTTGCCCCCGTCACTAAAATGTCTGCATGGTGATCAGTTCTGAGGCCATTTTTCTCTAAAGCGGCGATTGAAAGAGCGGCCGTTACACCAGCTGTACCAAAGACCATCGCGTCTTTTAACGTCAGCCCTTTAGGTAAAGGAACGATCCAATCAGCTGGCACTCTCGCATATTCAGCAAATCCACCTGTATGCGTCATACCAAGCTCAAAACCTGTCACGATGACTTCTTGACCTTCCTCATACGCTTCATGTTCGGAACGAACAACGGTACCACTTAAGTCTATTCCAGGAATCATTGGGTAATTTCTAATCACACCCCCATTTTTTTGTACCGCCAGCATATCTTTATAGTTGAGTGAAGAATACGCCACTTTAATAAGTACGTCTCCTTCAGATAATGTGTCCTCCACTACATCTTCAATACCAAAGGTCACGGCTTCATTTTCTTCTTTAACGACGAGTGCTTTAAATGAATTCATTGCATAATCTCCTTTGTTTTTTATAAAAATAGTTTTTAACCAAAAATGTTTTCATTAAAAGATTAACATGCTATGATAGTTACGTCAATATAGAAAGGAATGTTTATATGGCATTACATGATTGTATGAATTTTTTGCTAAGCGTTAGTCAAAATAAGGTATTCAAATACTTTAGTAAACTACTCCAAGAATATAAATTAACCCCCGCACAGTACGGTGTATTAAATTGTTTGTGGCAAGCAGGTACATTATCACCTAAACAAATCGGTTCTATGCTACATCTAGAAGCACCAACGGTATCTGGTATTCTGGATCGTATGCAAAAAGCTGATTTAATCGAGCGATCCATTGATGAAAATAGTCGCAGAAACGTCTGGGTTGCCCCAACGGACAAAGCAAACGTCATGAGAGAATCAATCGAAAAAGTCACCCAGCATTTAAATACCGTTGTGCTAAAAGACGTCCCTGATGAGGAAGCGATTGTGCTAAGAAAAGCTTTAAAAACAATCATCGCGTCTGATTTTGATGAAGAGGTCTGATGGCTTTTTTACACACAATACAAAAACACCGCTAAATACCTTTTATTTAGCGGTGTTTTTTGTTTGCGACAGGTGGTTAATGAAGACGGGGGAGTCGTTTATCTGTCTTTATTGCTCGTTGCTGACTTGATATCTATCGTTGGCGCACTGACTAGCTCGAATGTCGCAGAAGCAAGTGCAACGTCTTGACTACTTTCAACTTTTTTTAGAATATGTGAAAATAATTCATCTTTTACACCGAGTCTTTTCTTGTAATCAACAACATACCTGACCGTAAACTCTACCCAATTATCATTCGCTACCATTAAGACAAGTGGCTTTGTTTGTGCATGTTCAATTAAATATTTTTTCACCATCTGATCCCAGTTTTTTTCCGCTTCTTTTGAGTACCTACCGACAACCTCATCGGCTGCCTCATACAACATGACGCGCGCACGTTCATAATTACTACCAAACCTAACAGGAACTTTTACCTCATCCCACAAAAATGGGAAATCTGCTGAATAGTTATACACCGGTTCTTTAAAGACAAAGCTATTGGCAATCCGAACAATCCGACCGTTATATAAGTCCCCGTCTACCCAACCACCGATCTCCATAATGGTCGTCCGCAGGATCCCAACATCAATCACATCACCTTTGATCCCACCGACTAATACCCGGTCACCTGACTTATAAATATCACTAATTGAACTACCCCCACCTAACATTCTCACGAATGTTTGAGGAAGGGGATTCCGTAAGGACACCTTAAAGGCGACCCATGCTCGTTCAACTAAGCATAGGTTTTTCTACTTTCCAACCGCCGCAAACCTATTTTCTCAACATCTGTTAAAGCATGTTGGGGAAATAGTGCGCTCCAGGAACACAACTTGCTTGGGTCGAATCGTTCTGTCTGATAGAACGTATAGGTTCTGACAAAAGACAGGGTACGCGTCAAATACGCCCAGTGCGCCCAATG
>NZ_FOXC01000003.1 GCF_900115605.1 Halolactibacillus halophilus | reverse complement strand
ATAGTACTCAATAATTAAAGTCGAAATTTGACATAAAAAATAAGCCATATCAAGGCTTAAGAGTGCTTTTAAAGAAATGAAGTGTCAAACTCCCGTGTAGCGATAAGAGTGAGGTTCATCTCCATTATATGAAATTAAAGGTGAAATTGCGAAACATCTACCGTTTGTTTTCTTTTAAAATCTATCGGTTAAACATTTTTTCAGCAAATTAACAAAAACTATGCTATAATTAGCTAGCTAATTAAATGAAAAGGGGAGATATACATGGTTTTATATGGACATCAAGCAGGACAATTAAGTCGTACTTTTAAAAAAGTACTTAATGAACAATTACACGATTCACACTTATATGCGGCACAATGGGGATTGGTGATGTTTTTGTACACAGAAGGCCCACATAGTCAACGTGCCATCGCAGATTATATGAAAGTTGAAGCGCCAACTTTAACGCGGATGGTCAACCGTTTAAATCAAGAAGGTTGGATTAAAAAAGAAGAAGGTTTAGACCGGAGAAAGCGAATCATCGGTCTAACAGATGAAGCGAAGAAGCATTATCAAGACTGGAAAGATATTAGTGATAAAATTGAAAAGAAAGCGATACGTGGCATTTCAGAGGAAGAACTTGAAGTTTTCCAAAAAGTGTCTGAAAAAATGATCGTAAACTTAGATGGAGATAAACGGTATGCCTTCTAAATTAAATAAAGCGTCAACACCTGTCACGCTAAAAGGCTATTTTATACGTCTGTTGGTCTTTGTGAGTGGACTATATTTTCTCGCCTTCGGTGTGTCTGTCATTATTCAAGCGAATCTTGGCACAGCCACTTGGGATGTTCTCCATATCGGTTTATCTGAGAACTTCGGGCTATCAATCGGGCGTTGGGTCCAGATTGTCGGTGTTGTCATGGTCGTTTTAACAACATTACTTGAGAAGAAGCGGATTCAAATTGGGAGTGTCCTTAATATTATTTTTGTCGGTTTCTTTTTAAATCAAATTCTAGCCGCAGACTTTATTCCTGCCCCAAATACATTAACTATTCGAATTATTATGTTGTTGGTAGGCGTGACAATTATGGGGGTTGGTTCAGGTATGTACGTATCCTCAAAGATTGGCGCAGGTCCACGTGACGGGATGACGCTTTATATCGCCAAACGTTTTTCACTTTCTGTCGGTACTTCACGTACTATTTTAGAATCACTTGCCTTAACATCAGGTTGGTTACTCGGTGGCCCAGTGGCGATAGGTACATTTGTGACCGTACCGCTGATTGGTCCGATTATGCAGCGGTCGCTAGGTATTTGGACGAAGATTCTGGTGAAAGTAGTGTAAGGTAGTTAGTATGAGCAAAAATCTATAAATGAAAAGCATGTGGCTACTCTGAATGAGTACGCCACATGCTTTTTTTATCATCTTATAAGCGTATTCACATTAAGAACACGTACACTCCTTACGTAATGTCTTTGATTGTTGGTAGACCTTTTTTGATCCGAGCGACAACATAAGATCTTTCTTTGTTGGTTCTTTTTCTAAAATCTTTAATGTGTAATAAACAGATAAGATAAGTGGAACAGTTGCCGCAAACCAAGCAAGTGGGTTGGACATAACAGCGCCACTAAAGCCGAAGTATTCACTCAAGACAAGGGCGCCAGTGACACGGGCAACGAGTTCTAATACGCCAGCAACAGTTGGTACGAAGCTATTACCTAAACCTTGAATAGAGGGTCTGAGAACAAACACAAGCGCGAGTAACATATAAAAAGGCGATTGAATCGTAAAGAAACGCTCAGATAACGCAAGCACCTCAGCGTTACCACCTTCAACAAAGAATCCAGCTAATAAGCGTCCGAAGAATAAAAGAATAACTCCAATTGAAGCAGCGTAGACAAGGGTAATAGCTACCCCGCTTTTAATTCCTTGTTTAATACGACTAAATTCACCGGCACCGAAGTTTTGCGCTACATAAGTTGACATCGCAACACCCATGGTCTGGAGTGGCATGGTGAGTAATTGTTCAATTTTTAATGACGCCGTATAAGCTGCTACGGATAACGCACCTAATTGATTAAGCGTGATCTGAATCGCTACAGAACCAATCGCAATAATCGAATACTGAAAACCATAAGGTAAGCCAATGCGTAAGTGTTCTTTATATTCAGCCCAGTCTTTCGTCCAGTCTGATTTTCTAACACGTAAAATTCTCACCCGTTTCTTAATGTAGATCAGGCAAAGAATAGAAGCAATCAGCTGTGAAATAACGGTCGCATAACCCGCTCCGGCGACATTCATGTTGAAGCCTAATATAAATGTGTAGTCTAAAATAATGTTTAAGACGGATGTGACAATTAAAAATAGCAGCGGGGTACGTGAATCACCAATCGCCCGTAAAACGTTCGATAAGTAGTTAAACATAACCGTCGCACCAATCCCAGCAAATATGACAACCAAATAGTCATACGCATCATCAATAATCTCAGGCGGCGTCTGCATTAATTCTAAGATGTTACGGGTATTCAGTGTGGCGGCAATCGTTAAAATAATGCTGATGACAATGACGATAATGAGACTAACGCCTAAACTCTGACGCAATGCTTTTTCATCTTTTTTTCCGAACCTTTGGGCAGTAATGACCGCAAGACCAGCAGTCAAGCCAATCGCAAGGCCTAAAATTAAAAACATGATGCTGCCAACCGAACCAACAGCAGCTAATGCATCCATCCCAAGCGTCTGTGACACAATAAACGTATCGGCCATAGAATAAAATTGTTGGAACACGTTACCTAACAACATTGGTAAACTAAATAATACGATTAGTTTCAGGGGGTTTCCTTGCGTCATATCCCTTCCCATAATATCACCTCAATCTTTCTTTTCATCTCTATGCTTAAAAACCACATAAACATACGCGGTTTTTCAATTAATATTATAAAGGTCTTTGAATAGTATAGCTTTATTTATTAAAAATGCAACACAGACGAACCAAATTAATGAAAAAAATTAAAAGCGCATACATATCCTGCTAAAAAATTAAAACGCTTACCTGTTAAAATATCTTGTGAGAGGACTAACAATCATGATTCAGTCTGATATAATAGATGTAGCAATCGTACTTTATTAACTGAAAAGAGGGTGCAAAACATGGTCGGTTGGATTATTTTAGCGGTCGTTTTAGTATTAGGATTTGTGTTAGTAATGTGGGGGATTTCTACTTACAACAACTTAGTATCGACACGTGAACTAGTTGAAAATGCGATGGGGCAAATTTCAACGCAAATTGAATCACGTTGGGATGCATTAAAATCAATGATTGATGGCACAAAGCGTTATGAAACACATGAAGCAGAAGTATTAGAAGGGATTACAGAGAAGCGGTCACAGATTGGTAAAGGTGCTGCTGTCAGTGAAGTCAATCAAGATGATCAATTATTTAATCAAGCGTTAGGTCGCTTAATCGCAGTGGCAGAAAACTATCCAGATTTAAAAGCTTCAACAGTGTATCAAGATACACTTGCCCAAGTTGATAAATATGAAAATCAAGTGAGACAGTCACGGATGATTTATAATGATACGGTTACAAAATATAACCGTCTTATTCAAATGGTACCATCTAATATTATTGCTGGAATATTTAACTTTAGTAAGCGTGATTATTTTGAAAGTACAGAATCAAAACAAGACATGCCGAGCTGGGGGTGAGGTTGATGCGAAAATCACTGTTTACACTCGTTGTTTCGTTCATGTTATTTAGTTTTTTCGGAATAAATCTATCCGCAAATACGATGTCAACACTCGATTTACACGTTGAGCTTCATGAAGATGGTTCGGGCACGATTACCGAAACGCGCCAAATGAACCTCGATGAAGGTACAGAAATGTATATTGTATTAGAAAACTTAGAAGGTGCGGTCGTTTCTAATTATTCGGTCACCGACTTTGGTGAATCACTCACATTTCAAGATGGCTGGAACCTTGATTGGAGCCGTGAAGAAAAGGCTGGCAAGTACGGCATAATCGAAACAGGGGATGGCTATGAATTAACGTGGGGTATTGGTGAATATGGTTCACATGAATATGTCGTTACCTACACATTATCAGACCTTGTCCGTCAGTTAGACGATGGCCAAAGCATGAACTGGAAGTTTTTTAGTGGCCAAGACAACATTAATCCAGAAGATGTCTCAATAACGGTCACAGGCCCAGTCGCCTTTAATCAAGGCAATACAAAAATATGGGGCTTCGGCTTTAATGGTGAAGTTTATTTGGAAGAAGGGAATTTAGTTGGTTGGAGTAACGAACCGATTCAAAATAACGGTCATATTACCCTATTGATGCAGTTTTTTGAACCGCTTTTTACTGACTTAAAGACAAAATCAACGACATTGGAAAAAGAATTAAACGAATCCTTAGAAGATAGTAGTTATGGTGATCAGCCGATGACGTTTGGTGAGAAAATGATAATTGTTGCCTTTGTTATAGCTGGGATTTTACTGATTGGTTTTATTATTATTGCCGTGATTGTTCGGTCACGGGCAATCAAAAGAGCTGGTCCACTCGTCACCGGTAAAGCGAGAGAAAAGTTAAATGAAGATCAGTATTACCGGGAAATTCCTTACACAAAAGGACCGATGCGTAATGTCCAATACTTACTGGAATCGGTTGGTACAGGGAGTTTTGAGAACTACTTTAGTGCGTACGTATTAAAATGGGTAAAAGATGGATACATTACCCATACGACGGAAACAAAAGGGATGGTCTTTAAAAAAGATCACGATCAATTTGTATTAAATACGTTTAAGTTAGCTAAATCGGTTGATAAAATTGAACGCCGCTTTTTTAATGTTGTTGTCGAAGCAGCGGGTACAGACGGTATACTAGATGAGAATGAAATAAAAGCTTGGTCGAAGAAGAACTATAAAAAATTAGAAACGTTGAAGACTGACTTACTAAGGTATTCAAAAGATCATTTGCACCACCAAGGTTATTTATATTTTGAAGAAGTTCCTTACCTCAGGATGCATGCGACAATCACGAAAGCAACTCCAGAAGGAGAAGACTTATTTAATCATTTACTCCAGTTTAAGAATTACTTAACGGATTTCTCGTTACTGGATGAACGACAAATTAAAGAAGTCAGTCTCTGGGAAGATTTAATTATTTGGGCAAGTCTTTACGGTATCGCAGAAGAAGTGGCTAAACAATTAGCTGAATTCTATCCGCAGTTTGTCAGTCAATCCCAGGTGCGTGTATCGGATATTTATATCGCCTATGCTTTTTCGCATAGTATGCAAACTGGCTATAGTAGTGCTGTCTCAGCTGCTAGTGGTGGAGGCGGTTCGACGAGCTTTGGCGGGGGTGGTGGTTCTTTCGGAGGCGGCGGAGGCGGCGCAAGATAGCGTTCGTCCCTAAAAGATAGATGTCTTTTCGTCCTTGACATAAAAAGTAAATAGGTAGAGAATAATCATGAGAGAAACAGTAAATGTAATATAGGGGGCAACAACTAATGAATGAATATGTTTTATTTTTATTTGCACTAATTCCAATTGTTTTTTTGATTTTATCCCTCGGCGTTTTTAATCGCCCAGCGTATAAAGCGGGGATGTGGAGCGTACTTATTGCTAGTGGCTTGGCCTTTTTCTTCTTTGATATGACGCCATTTGGCATTGTCACAGCAATTATCGAAGGAGCAGCATTAGGTATTTGGCCAATCATGATTGTTATTATTGCAGCCATCTTCACATACAACTTGGCTCAACATACCAAAAGTATGGATACAATCAATAAAATGTTATCAAGTATTTCCACTGATAAACGGATTCAAGTGTTGATTCTAGCGTGGGGTTTCGGTGGGTTCTTAGAAGCGGTTGCTGGCTACGGCACAGCAGTTGCGTTACCTGCGAGTATTTTAGCCGCGCTTGGATTTAACCCACTCTTTGCGGCGATTATCTCACTCATTGCGAATACCGTCCCAACAGCCTTTGGTGCGGTCGGTATTCCGGTATCAACGTTAGCGCAAGTAACCGGACTTGAGGTGACGACACTAAGTTACACAATCGTCTTACAATTGACGTTGTTTATCATTATTGTTCCGTTTGTTTTAGTTATTATGACCGGTCGCAGCTTCAAGGCATTAAAAGGTGTAGTGGGTATTACACTAGCATCAGGTATTGCCTTTGCGGTGCCACAAATTTTTGTAGCTAAGTACTTAGGGGCAGAGCTTCCAGCTTTAGTCGGTAGTCTGTTCAGTATGGCTGTGACGATTGGGATGGCGCTCTTGTTCCATAAAGATAAAAAAGCTGAAAACCCAGAAGTCGTATCAGTTTCAGAAGGCTTTAAAGCATGGTTACCTTACATCCTTATTCTAGCCTTTATTTTAATTACGAGCCCACTCGTACCAGTGGTGTATGATTTCGTCTCACATATTAAAACAACAGTTACTATTTACCAGGGTCCAGGCGCAGCAGCTTCTACATTTAAATGGATTGGGACACCAGGTGTTCTTATTATCTTAGCTGCAGTGATTGGCAGCTTGATCCAAGGGGCTAATTTAAAAGATATTATCGCTGTGTTTTTCAGCACGGTCAAACAATTATCAAAATCAGCACTCACGGTTGTGGCGATTGTTGCCCTTGCTAAAATTATGGGCTACAGTGGTATGATCACAAGTATTGCGACTGTATTTGTATTAGTTACCGGTTCATTTTATCCGTTCTTTGCGCCAATGTTAGGGACACTCGGAACGTTTGTGACGGGAAGCGACACGTCATCGAATATTTTATTCGGTCCACTTCAAATCGAAGTGGCGAACTCGATTGGTGTTGACTCTTACTGGCTAGCCGCAGCTAACACATCAGGTGCGACTGGCGGGAAGATGATTTCACCACAAAGTATCGCTGTCGCCACATCAGCGACCGGTCTGATTGGTCAAGAAGGTAAGATATTCAATAGTACATTAAAATTTTGTTTAGGTTATGTCGTTTTCTTAGGGATTTTAGTATACGTAGGCAGTTTATTTATTTGATGATTAACTACCTTCTTACGTAAAGAGATATAAACATAAAAACACCGCTGCATCATTTCTTCTCAGATGCAGCGGTGTTTTTCTTGTCGTGATTCTTCTGAAAAAATTCAGCCTCTACCGACAAAAAAGTCTACCAGATCGTGGTAGACTTGATTATGATTGATGACTCTTATCCTATTTTCTATAATCACTTAAACCGTATAGTTATCGAAGTAACCTTGGATATAAACAATCGGTGTCCCTTTATCGCCACTACCTGATGTTAAATCAGCAAGTGAACCGATGAGGTCGGTTAGACGACGTGGTGTCGTACCTTGCGCTTCCATTTGACCGACTAAGTCAGTTTGTTTATTTTTAATATACTCTGAAATGGCATCCTTTAGTGCGTCACCTTTTAAGTCACTGAAGTTATTATCCGCTAGATATTTGAGTTTTACTTCATTTGGTGTCCCGTCTAAACCAGCAGTAAAGGCTGGTGAGACAACGGGATCGGCTAGTTCCCAAATCTTACCCGCAGGGTCTTTAAAAGCACCATCACCGTATACCATCACTTCGAGTTGTTTTCCGGTTTTTTCTGATAATGTTTGTTGAATCTTATCAACGACAGGTTGAGCATTGTGTGGGAATAGTTTTACCCGGTCTTCGGTTGATTTATTCGATCCAAGTAAACCGTATTTGCTGTTAAAACCACTGCCATCGATGGCATGATTTAAAATATCATCAAGCGTATAGACAGTTTCTGCTCCTTCAGCTTTTAAAATCCGCTTTGTTCTAATACGTGTGTGAATATCACAGGCAAGAACGTGTTTGGTGTAGTCTAGAATCGCTTTAGCGTTATTCGCAAAAATAACGTCACATTCAGCACCCGCTTGTTCGGCGACTTCTTTGTAGTATGCAATGTAATCAACACCCGTGAAAGTATGCTTGCCGTAACCAAACTGGTCACGGAATGTTTTTTCATCTAAGACATCTGTCCATGGGTTGATGCCTTTTTCATCTAAATGATCAAGTTCAACTAAATGGTTACCGACTTCATCAGACGGGTAGCTAAACATAATCACTACTTTTTTGGCCCCCATACTAATCCCGCGCAAGAGTGTCGCAAAGCGGTTACGACTTAAGATGGGGAAAATAACCCCAACGGTGTTATCGCTAAATTTAGCTTGAATATCAGTTGCAATCTGTGCGGTTGTCGCATAATTTCCTTGCGCTCGTGCGACAATTGATTCTGTGATTGCGACAATGTCTTTATCTTGAGGTGTGAATTCACCTTGTTCAACAGCTTTCATAACACTATCAACGACAATTGATTCAATGTTGTCACCTTCATTAATAATGGGGCATCTTAAGCCTCTTGTGACCGTTCCTATGACACGTTCCATTTGTATTCGCTCCTTAAAAGTCGATTATTTAACGTGTAAACAACAGATAACGTCCGTGTTTACTATTACACTATACGTGCTTGTTATCTATAAGTAAAGTTGATATATTGAATATGAGATATAAACAAAACGAATATCAAGAGTAACAATCATGTTTATACTTGACCTATTTCTAATAGTGAAGAAAGACACGAGCTTACGTGAAAGGATTGGAGGAATGAATATGAAAGCAAAGCTCGATTTATACCGAGTTTTCGTGGAAGTAGCTGAAAGAAAAAGTCTATCCAAAGCTAAAGAACACCTGTTTATGAGCCAACCAGCGATCAGTCAAGCGCTCAAACAATTAGAGGAAAGTTTAAATCAACGTTTGTTTCATCGCGAATCACGGGGAGTGGAATTAACAACTGAAGGAAAAGTGCTGTATCAGTATGTAAGGGATGCCCTACATCTGATTGACCAAGGCGAAAAACAACTCGATTCCTACCAACAATTAGAAGCAGGTGAGCTCAGTATCGGTGTCGGTGATACGGTGAGTAAATATTATTTATTACCCTATCTAAAAGCCTTTCATGAACGTTACCCTAATGTTCATTTTAAGATTGTCAATGGAACAACGTTAGAACTACTGCCACTTGTTAAAAGCGGTGAAGTTGATTTTGCGGTTTGTAACTTGCCAGTTACCGACCCGGTCATTGAAACAAAGCCTTGTCTAGAAGTGCGTGATGTATTTGTGTGTGGTAAAAAGTATCAAACAGATTTTAACATGCCAGTTTCGATTGATACATTATTAAGTTACCCGATTATTTCATTAGAGAAAAAATCAAACTCTCGTCGGTTTGTCGAGAATGATTTAAACCAAAGGGGTTTTGACTATAAACCAACATTTGAGATTGGCTCATATGACTTACTTGTAGAGTTTGCGAAAATAAATGTAGGTGTGGCCGCTGTTGTGCGCCCATTTTCAGATCGAGCCATTAACGAAGGAGCGGTCTATGAAGTGCCACTACAAGAGCCGTTGCCCTCGCGCCATATCGGATTATGTTTAAAGAAAAGCATACCATCTTCACAAGCGGCTAACGTCTTTATGAGAATGATGGAAAAGGATCAGCATACATAGGGGGCAACTTTTCATTTATCTATAATGAATCGTTTTCGCTTTACGGATAAATAGATCACGATGAATTGGTGCACATCTACAAGTCCTCGCGTTGTGATGACACCGATAAGGGTTAATGTTCCAAGCTTACCACCGGCATTTTCTAAAAAGGGTTGGCTGAAAATCATCGTGAGCGCACTGACAAAAGAAGCAAGGTAGAAAAGAAAAGCGCGAGGTAACACTAACCGGTTTGCCATAGCCGTGAACGTACCCATCATAAAGGCAGCAATCAGTATAGACGGTAAAGCTAATGGAATAAGCTGATGGATACCAACGATGAAGAGTGTTGCTAAACTTGAAGCAAAAATAGGATCGTGTTTGACATACTTACGAATGGCGAGTGTCACAAATGTTCCAAGGAGAGAAAAACCAACCATTAACGCCCCTGTTGTTGCATCGGGGATTGGTAAACTAACAGGCTCGTGTCCAAGGACATATCCTGAAGTTAATGTGCCAATCAAACTAAGTGCTCCGAGCTTCCCTCCGTAACCAACAAAACTATGTCGGCTCAATACGTAAATCACCCCGGTCACAAGCGCTGCCAATAGAATGCACCAAAGATCAGGTAAAAAGACGGTGTGCGTCATCCCGATAAACGAACCGGTATAAATAATTGTTTTTTGTCGTTTAAATAAAATCGCCCCAAACAATCCAACAACCGCAGAAGCTAAAAAGGCCCCAAACCCAAACGTATGACCGAGACTATACGTGATGATCGCTGAGACAATCATCAGTAAAACAGTCGTTGTGTCTGATTGTTTCCAGTGGTATGGCGACTTAAAATGGCGCTCAAAAAACTGAATCGCAAGGGCGTGAAGTTTAAGGGAAAAGAAAAAGAGGACCACGATGAAAAATATAAAGAAATGCCATCTGGCTTGAAAAACGATCATATCAACAAAACTCACACTAAACAGTAAAATCCCAATTGAAGCTAGTGGTAAAAATCCGAAAACCAGTATAAGTAAGGACATACTCATCACCTCTTTTTTAAAGCTGTGCTTATCATTCTTTTCCTTTACTAAGCTGCAATTAAAAGACAAATTCAACCCTATTCGTGTCCATTTTGTGACAATAAGGTCATCATTCTATAAAAGGCATAAATTTAATCACATTAGGGTATAGGATAAATAAGACAGAGCGTTAATGCTCGTTTAAATATTTATGATGTAGGAGGATGTCTTATGCGTATTGGTATTCCAAAAGAAATTAAAAACAATGAATTTCGGGTGGCTATTACACCTGTTGGTGTTGAACTACTAACGAAACAAAATCATGAGGTATTTATTGAAACAACAGCTGGGGAAGGTGCGGGCTTTCTCGATGAAGATTACCGATCAAAGGGTGCGGTTATTGTCCCTGAAGCAGGACAAGTATGGGCCGCTGATATGGTCATTAAAGTAAAAGAACCGCTTAAAAGTGAGTATAGCTACTTTAGAGACGATCTTATTTTATTCACCTATCTTCATTTAGCGAACGAACCCGAGTTAACGGAAGCATTAAAAGAAGCAAAAACGACCGCCATTGCCTATGAAACGATGGTTGGTGCCGGTGGCGGCTTACCAATGTTACACCCAATGAGTGTTATTGCTGGACGATTATCGGTTCAAGTTGCGGCTCATTATTTACAAAAAACGATGGGTGGCAGCGGGACATTAATTGGTGGTGTCCCAGGTGTGAAAAATGGTAAAGTCACCATAATTGGTGGCGGTGTCGCTGGACAAAATGCGCTTCAAATTGCGAAAGGCTTAGGTGCGCATGTGACGTTACTTGATATCCGCGCGGAAGTGTTAACCCAAGTCGAAGCAGATTATGGCCATGAGGTCGTAACCCAAATCTCCAATGAAGTAAATATTCGAGAGGCGATTAGTGATGCTGATATTGTCATTGGTGCCGTCTTAATTCCGGGTCGGAAAGCACCGAAATTAGTCAGTGAAAATATGGTGAAACAAATGAAACCAGGCAGTGTCATTGTCGATATTGCGGTCGACCAAGGCGGTATTTTTGAAACAGCAGATAAAGTAACAACCCATGACGATCCTGTTTATGTTCGCCGTGACGTTTTACATTATGCGGTGGCTAATATGCCAGGTGCTGTCCCGCGGACATCAACCATTGCTCTAACAAACGTGACATTACCACATGCGGTCCAGCTGGCTAATCTTGGTGTAAAAAAAGCCGCAGAACGTGATCATACGCTTTATACCGGTGTTAACCTTTATGACGGTAAATTTACCAATCTTGCGGTTGCGGAGACATTTGGTTATGAATACCATGAATTTAGTCAATTAGTAAATGACTAATCACGTCAGACGTCTTAATTCATGCTATAACAGTGAAAAGTTCTTGTTGCATGCAACAGGGACTTTTTAGTATGGTAAAATGTAGTTACTAAGAAAGCGAGGTGATCGAAGTGAATCATACGATTGGCGTCTTTGCTCATGTCGATACTGGAAAAACGACTTTTGTTGAACAGTGGCTCTATAATAGTGGCAGTTTAAAACGAAAAGGGCGGGTCGATCATAAAAATAGTTTTCTTGATCAACACCGCATTGAAAAAGCACGTGGGATCACGATTTTTAGTGATTACGGCATGATAGAAACCGCCACTGACCGCTTGTATATTATGGATACACCCGGTCATGTCGATTTTCAAATGGAGATGGAACGTGCACTGAACGTAATTGACGTTGGGGTTGTGCTTGTAAGTGCTAAAGAAGGTATCGTCTCCCATACAAGAACGGTCTATCACTTACTAACAGATAGAAATATTCCAGTCATCTTTTTCATAAATAAAACCGACCTCTTAGGTGCTGATGTTAAAAAAGTGACAAGTATGATTGATCAACTGACCGGTACGGATAGTTATCTATTTGAAACAAGTGATTTAAAGGCAGCTGATACGGAAGCGTTAGCTTTGTTGGATGATCAGCTAATGGAAGATTATTCATCTGATGCGTTGAAAGAAACAGATTTGCTGACAGTCATTACTGAGCGATTTAAACACGGCAGGTTTGTACCTATTTTTAAAGGGGCGACGTTACATAACGAAGGGCTGGATGTATTTGATTGCTGGCTTAAGCGTATGTTACCAAGAGACAAGCACATTGAATATCATAAGCCAGTAGCGGATGTGTTTAAAGTGCGTTACGAAAACGGTGAACGGCTCGTATTTGTAAAAGTATTAGCGGGTGAATTTAATGTACGTGATGAAGTGACGTATAAAACAGCGACCAGCGAGTTAGTTACAGAAAAAATAACCGCAATCAAACAGATGAATGGTCCGAAGCAAACGTCAATCCAGTCGGCGACAACAGGGATGTTAGTAGCTTTGGTTGGCTTATCAGGGATACAAGTATTTGATCGTCTAAATGATCCGGATTATCAAGGAACATCAAAACTTAAACCAACGCTAACGGTTGATATCATCACATCAGCTGAGCTTCATCACCTTCATAAGGACATGCTTAAATTAACAGAAGAAGATCCGAGTTTGGCTGCTAGACTTAGTCAAGATAAAGCGCGGGTGCAACTGGATGTCCACGGGGAGGTACAGCTAGAAATTTTAGCTGATCTTATTGCTGAACGGTTTGGTTATGAGGTTGTCTTTTCACAGCCGGATATTTTATACCAAGAGACGATTAAACAACCTGTTTATGGTTATGGTCATTTTGAGCCACTCAAGCACTATGCTGAAGTACATCTCTTATTAGAACCAGCAACAAGAGGATCTGGTATTCAGTTTAAGTCAACGTGTGATGTGAACCAGCTCAGTGTGAGTCATCAGCGTTTAATTAAGCAACATCTGTTTGAAAAGCCTCATAAAGGAACGGTGATCGGTGCGCCTGTTACGGATGTTTCTGTGACGTTAACAAGTGGCCAAGCCCACGAAAAACATACGAGTGGTGGGGACTTCAGGGAAGCGACATGGCGTGCCATTAGACAAGCGTTGCTAATGACTGATATGGTGTTACTAGAACCGCTATATCATGTGGAGGCCACGGTAACGCCAGATTTACTCGGTAAATTAATGCAAGACATCATAAAAGCCGGCGGTGAGACCGATGCCCCGCTGATAAGAGAAACAGATATTTTTCTGACTGGTCGTGTGCCGGTGAAGACATTTTATGACTATCCAAAAAAGTTTTTGAGTTATACAAAAGGAGACGGTCAGCTTAGTCTCAGCTTTTATGGATATGATGAAGTGAACGATCTCGCATCAATTACTGCAGCACAAGCGTATGATCCGTGGCATGACGAAGAAACAACGGGAGACTCAATCTTTTGTCAAAAAGGGAAAGGTTATACGGTAAAAGCAAACGAAGCAGCGCAAGCGATGCACTTACCAATAATATAGAAATGAGGGTTTAATATGACAACATTTTATATGCGTCAAAAAGTATTTAGCTTAGGGGAAAAGTTTACGATTACTGATCAAAATGAACAACCAAAATATACGGTACAAGGTAGTTTCATGCA
Source organism: Halolactibacillus halophilus (assembly GCF_900115605.1). GTDB lineage: Bacteria > Bacillota > Bacilli > Bacillales > Amphibacillaceae > Halolactibacillus > Halolactibacillus halophilus. Next base: position 99,586 of record NZ_FOXC01000003.1, on the reverse strand, counting down.
GATTCCGAAAGAGTTTACGATCTATAATCAAACCAATGAAGTTGTCGGAACAATTACGAAAAAAATGATCAGTTTATTACCGGCTTTTTATGTATCTGTCGATGGCTTTAAAGAGATTATGATCCAAAAAGCCTTTACCTTCTTTAAGACCCGCTTTGATATTCATGCGGAGAATATTCATATTGTTGGCGACATTATTGATAAGTATTTTGAAGTACACGGTCCAAGTGGCGTGATTGCCTATGTTGAAGAAAAATGGTTCACATGGGGAGATACGTATACGATTGATGTCGCCGATGAACAATATGAAGCGCTTGTCATCAGTTTAATTGTAGCGATTGATTTTGCGAAAGCACAAGACAATTAATGCGATGATGAGTCCAGATGATGGCTGTTTATGCCGGTGCTTGCTAGTGTGAAAACAGGAAATCTTACTGATTTTCTATCGAAAAAAACTTGTTATATTTTAAGGAAGAGAAAGAGATGAAATACAAAGTAGCCTTTGTGTGTGCATAATTCGTGTAGAAGTCAAATGGCTGAAGGTTGGGCTAAAGCATTAGGCCAAGACTTGTTTGAAGTCTACTCAGCGGGAATGGAAGAATATCCAGAAGTAAAACCGCTAGCGATAGAAGTAATGGAAGAAGCGCTTATTGAGCGGGTCCAAAATGGGGATATTCAGTTGAACTAACAGTAAAGTTATTTGTCCAAAAGAAGCCTGACGTCATTTATAAAAACATAAGTTTACCAATCAAACCACTTCGTTATCATACGCGGTGGTTTTTACGTTCCTACACTTTTAGCGGCTTATCCACAGTGATATACACATATCCTTATAAATATATGCTTAATGACGTTATCCACAAGTGGATAACTATTTGTTGTTTATGCAAAAAAATGCATCATTCATGTGAAAGTGCATTAAAGATAAGACCTTTCTTGTTATAGTCAAACTAATACATAAATAAAGGCGTTTACTAAAAACGCAACAAGGAAGGAAGAAGTAAAATGAAACGATCGATAAGCCGGCGGATGTCGGTCATCTTCTTAATGTTAGGGGCTATTTTTCTTATTAATACTGTGATGAGTGCCGTAACAAGTGATCAAGTTAGACTATCGTCAGAACTGATGAGTGATTCGTTTTTACCCATTGAACAGACACGGACCGCATTTAAAGATACACGACATCAAATTGAGTTGGAAGTAGACAAACAACAAACGTCAAAGTACCAGACGTATTAGCCAAACAAATGACGGACTTATCGGCAACACTTACAAGTGAAGTAAATACTTATTCAGACCGGGCGATGCATGATGAATTAATCCAGGCCTTTGGTCCGGTTGAAGTGGTTTTAACTGAGATGAATCAAGAGCTTCAATCAGAAACAATCTCCTCATCTACATGGCAACGTCAGAATGAGGCGTATCTACAAGCAGAAACACATTTTAATGACGTCTTAAATGACAATATTGCCCATGAAAAAGTCTTAATAGACAGTCGCGTCAATCGGCTTGTTATCATTGTATGGGGAATGGGGGTCTTATTTTTCTTGACGATGATTGCCGGTTTTCTGCACTTAAGACGGACAATCGTCAAACCATTAAGTTATATGAGCGGGACGCTAAATGAGATGATTCAAGCGATGGAACAGAATCAAGGAGACTTAACTAAGCGACTGAAACATAAAGGAATGAATGAGTCTGGGGTGATTCGAGACGCGGTCAATAACTTCATTACGAGACTTTAGTCTGTGCTTGTCGGTATTCAATATGATACGGATCAAACTGTAAAATCCAGTAAAGTTGTAGACGTGAAAATAGCAGAAAGCACAGCACACACGGCATCAATGAGTGAATCACTAAATCAATTACCGGCGACAATGGAAGAGTTAAATAGCACAATTATAGAGCTGGAACATGCCTCAATTCAAATTGAGGATAAAGCAACCGTTATGGATAACGTATCAACCGGTCAAGTAGAGGTTATTGATTCAATCACAAAAGAAACAACGACCTTAAATCGCCATGTCAAACACAACCATGAAACAGCCCATAATCAAATTGCTTCAATGGCACAAACAGTGACGGATGCGATTGGTGACGTGGCTGCGGTGAAACAAATTGATGACTTAACTAAAACGATTTTAGATATTTCGGGTCAAACGAATTTGCTGGCACTAAATGCGTCGATTGAAGCCGCACGTGCGGGAGAAGCGGGTAAAGGTTTTAGTGTAGTCGCCTCAGAGATTCGCAACATAGCCGCTTCAACTGAAAACACCGCCTCACATATTCAGACGATGAATGGTGTTGTAAACACCGCGGTCAATCGATTAGTGAAAGAAAGTGAAGCAATGATGGATTATCTTAAGTCAGACGTACTCATAGATTATCAACATGTCAACAAAGAAGTGACACGCTTCACTGATCAGATGACCGAGTTAAAAGATGTCTTTATCGATTTTAAACAACATACCAACACATTTAAATCAACGAGCCGTCATATGGCTGGTAGTCTAAAACAAATGACCGAGGCAACAGAAGATGCGGTTACCCGAGTCGTATCATCAAGTGAAAGTGCGGCCGCCTTGTTAGAAAATATGGAAGGCATGCGTCAATCATCAAACAGTCAACGCGACATTATTCAGCGTCTTACGATGCAATTAGCACCGTTTAAAAGAATAGAGTAAGTATCTACATGTGGATAACCTCACTGAGTAACGTTTGTTCGTTCTATCGTGGATAATTTGGGGATAACAATGTGCCTCAAGATAAATGTATAGATACATGAATGTCTTTGCAAAAAGATAAAAAATCAGTAAAAACCTTAAAGATCGAAAGGCTTTTACTGGTTTCAAATTTAAACAAAACAATAGCGAATAAGTTAATCGTTGTCTTTGGTTGCATCGTCTTTCTTTTCACCAAATACTTCTGGAATCATGGTAAAACCATCGACAACCGTGTCCTCATCAACTTCAATCATTAAATAGCGACGACCAAACATTTGCATTTGTTTGACGTAACGTAAGTCCTCAGGACTGACTTTAACATCGGCGACTTTTGTATTGATCTTAATCGATTTTGATTTATATTTTGGAACAATGTTTTTCGCTTTGAGTGCATAATGTTCATCATCAATCACCGACTGAAAGGCTGTTTTCACACGTTCTGGTTCAACTGGTGTCGAACCGCTGGTTGTTAATAATTCGGCGATATCTTTATAATCAAGGGTCGGTACCTCATCTTCTTCTTCATTTTCTTCGACCAGGCGATTAATATCTTCATAGAGTGACGAGAGCGTTTGCGTATCCATTTTGTAGCCAACGGTGTCTCTCACGATTTCTTCAAAGATGATTTTATCTTCTTGTTGAGTGACGGTTTCTTCTGCTTCTAGCACATCGGTAATAAACGTTTCATCTGGTTCATTAGGTTTTGGTGCCGTGTAAAGAATGTGATTCACATCTGCTTGTTTATCAGTAAAACAAGGGAATAAAAAGCCGCCAATCGGCGCTTTAATATTAATGACTGGGTCAACAATCACTTGGTATTTAAATGTTTTTTCAACATAATCAAATAATAAATCTTTCGGTGGGTCTTGGGTTTTATTTATCGTACATAAAATAAATTGATGATCATAGACAAGGTCATTTTGATGGGTAAAGTCATCGTCTGGTTTCTTTTGTGGTTTTAAATAATCGCCTTTAATAAAGCTAATAACAATATCATGGTCATATTCCCTTGTTTCAAGCATCCGTTCAATAATTTCTAACATCAGTTCTGTGAAGCGGTCTTGGTCTTCAGTCATTAAAGCTTCGTTTAATTTCAGCTGAACGGGGTCTTCGGTATCTGGTTGGAATTTAAGTTCGAATAATTTCTCATCGAGCTGTCCTGTTAATGTTTTTTTGAAGTTAGTAAAAAATAAATCTTGTTCATCTTCAGCGAGAATGTTGAACGGACGATTTATTTGGTGATAAATTTCTTTCGTTTCTTTCATTACATAGACGTTAAATATATTTTGCACGTGTAATAAATCATTGTCACGTTTAAATTGTTTTCTAATATCAGCAATATCTTTTTTATTCATGATTATCCTCCAAAGTTGCTTGTTGTTCGTGTTGATTGAGTTTACGAGCGAGTGTTTCTAATAAATAAATCACCGGGATTTGCGTTGTAATATTAGCGTCCTCATAATACTCCTCGGTCATATAATAGGCCAGATTTACTTCGCTCATCTTTGCGGTCGTACAGTGCTTATTGTTGGTGATGCTGATTACTTTTGAGCCTTCGCGTTTGAGCCGGTTCATTTGTTTGATGGTAAAGCTATTTTCTCCTGAGACAGATAAAACAATAGAAACACTGTTTTTCTGCAGACGATTATGAATCGGGTAAGAAAAGTCTTTTATATACATTGAAAACTTTCCTAAGCTTGAAAAATAACGCGCACCGTATTCAGCTAAAATACCGGAACTCCCAATCCCGACAAACAGAACGTTATCTGCTGAAGCTAACATCTGAACCGCTTCTTCTAAGACCGCTTCTTGGTCACTTGAGAGCGTGCGCTCAAAAAATTCTATCACTGCGTGTTCGCCTGACTTGACTATAGATTGGCGCGATTTTAATTCAAGTTTTAATTTCGTTTTAAATTCAGAAAAACCTTCACAGCCAACCTTCTTACAAAATCGTAAAATTGTTGCGGTTGAGACGTGTGTGTGTTCAGCGAGTTCTCTGATTCGCATATAAATCACTTCATGTTCATGGGTAATGACGTAGTTATAAATATCTGTTTCAAGGTCATTAAGTGAAGCGATCATTTCACTTGTAAACATGCGCTCATCCCTCTTTTCTCGTCACATGTGACGTCACTATTCACCCACTCATTATAGCATAATGATACACCCTGTGTCAGAAATGTCACATGCAACATTTCGTGTTAAGACAAACAAAAGTCACACATGTATCAAATTAAATCGAGGGATATGGTACGATAAGGAAAAGTAACAGGAAATGCTATTAAGTCAGATAAAACTTGAGGAGGAAATGTATATGGGTTTTAGAAAAGACTTCTTATGGGGAGGCGCAACGGCCGCAAACCAATGTGAAGGGGCATATAATGTGGATGGCCGTGGACTAGCAAATGTCGATGTTGTTCCAACTGGTGAGGACCGCTTTCCGATTATTGCAGGTAAACGTAAAATGCTTGATTTTGAAGAGGGCTACTTTTATCCGGCTAAAGAAGCGATAGATATGTATCAACACTACAAAGAAGACATTAAACTGTTTGCGGAAATGGGCTTTAAAACATATCGTTTATCGATTGCCTGGACACGGATTTTTCCAAAAGGTGATGAGTTAGAACCGAATGAACAAGGGCTTGCCTTTTATGAAGATCTATTTAAAACGTGCCAGTCATATGGGATTGAACCACTTGTGACAATTACTCACTTTGACTGTCCGATTCATTTAATTAAAGAATATGGTGGCTGGCGTAACCGGAAGATGATTGAATTTTATGAGCGGTTAGTACGTGTGTTATTCACACGCTTTAAAGGTCTTGTGAAGTACTGGCTCACGTTTAACGAAATTAATATGATCCTTCATGCGCCGTTTATGGGCGCGGGACTTGTGTTTGAAGACGGCGAAAATGAACAACAAGTCAAATATCAAGCGTCACACCACGAACTTGTCGCAAGTGCCCTTGCGACAAAAGTTGCTCATGAAGTGGACCCAGATAATATGGTTGGGTGTATGCTGGCAGCCGGCTTAAACTATCCATATACATGTAAGCCAGAAGATGTCTTTTTAGCCCAACAAAAAGACCGGGAAAACTATTTCTTTATCGATGTCCAGTCACGCGGGGAGTACCCAGCCTATGCGTTAAAAGAATTGGAACGTGAAGGTATTGAGATTGAGATGACAGAAGAAGACTTAGACATCCTTAAAAACCATACGGTTGACTTTATTTCATTCAGTTATTACTCGTCACGTGTCGTGACAACGGACCCAGAATTAAATGAACAAACGGAAGGCAATATCTTTGCGTCAGTGAAAAATCCATATTTAGAAGCAAGTGAGTGGGGCTGGCAAATTGACCCGCTTGGGTTTAGAACGACGATGAATGCGATGTATGATCGTTATCAAAAACCACTCTTTGTTGTGGAGAATGGTTTAGGAGCGGTTGACACACCAGATGAAGCGGGTTACGTTAGTGATGATTACCGGATTGATTATTTACGTGAACACATTAAGGCAATGAAAGATGCAGTTGAGATTGATGGCGTTGATTTACTCGGTTACACGTCTTGGGGTTGTATTGACCTTGTTAGTGCGGGTACCGGTGAGATGAAGAAGCGGTATGGTTTTATTTATGTTGATCGTGATAATGAAGGAAACGGGACGTTAAAACGAACAAAGAAAAAATCATTTGATTGGTATAAAAAAGTGATTGCCTCAAATGGTGAAGATTTAGCTTAAAGATTAGGTTGCAGCTTTTTTAAAAGGCTGTAACCTTTTTCTATTGATGGCGACTAATAACATAGATAAATATAAGAAAGGAAAGGATAAAGATGAAAAAAGTATGGTTTGTTGTTAGTTTAATTGTTGTAACGATAATGATGGCCGCGTGTGGAAGTGACGCAGCGGGAGATTCTCAAGATGAGGTAGAAGCCATCACAATAGATACATCTGAGGTGATGGATCAGATTGAAAGTCAAATCAGTGACGATATGGACGGGGAGACAGGGATGTTTCAACGTGTTAATTTAACGAATGAAGAAGACCCGATGGGTCAAATGTACATCGATACGATGGGAATTGAACGTAATCTCATTGCTTCTGGTTTCGGTTATCAATCAATGATGAATGTCAATTCTACTACGATTATTGTGTTAGAGTCTGCATCAACAGATGATGTACTGGCGGTAAAAGAAGGTCTAGAGGCTTACTTAGAGAATCAAGTGAATGTTTGGAGTCAGTATTTACCGGATCAATATGAAAAAGTTGAGAATAACATTATTAAAACAGAAGGTAACTATCTCATTTATATTACGTACGATAACCCAGAAAATATTGAAACAATCTTTGATGAAGCAGCTGAGGCTGAATAAGCGCTTGTTTCACTCATATAGGGTGATGTAAAGGAGGACTAACCATGGTCTTTAGCTCACTAACATTTTTACTGATCTTTTTACCCCTCGCGTTAGCGAGTTATATCGTTAGTCCGAAGCGACTAAAAAATGGAGTGCTACTTATTATTAGCCTCCTTTTTTATGCATGGGGAGAACCGGTTTATGTCTTCCTCGTTATCTTCTCAGGAGGGATGGATTACATTCATGGCCGTTTAATGGGGCGATTTGACGAAAGAGCTGGTTTAAGAAAGCTCGTCTTACTATCATCACTCGTCATTAATCTAGGTGTGTTGTTTTTCTTTAAATATGTTGATTTTATTATCGAGTTAATTAACAGTAGTTTTCAGTTAGACATGTCTTACTTAGAATTACCTCTCCCAATAGGGATCAGTTTTTATACATTTCAAACGCTCTCGTATACGATTGATGTCTACCAAAAGAAAGTGACAGTCAATCATAGCCTGATCGACTTTCTTATGTATGTGTCCCTGTTTCCACAACTTGTCGCTGGACCCATTGTGCGTTATGAGGCGATTGACGATCAATTAAAACAGCGCGTTGTTACAAAAGAAGACCGAACAGATGGCATGTTTCGCTTTAGTTATGGTTTAGCTAAAAAAGTCCTTATCTCCAATCAAATGGCGGCCTTGTATGAACAACTGACAACCATTGAGCCTATATCCGTTTCGGTGAGTGTCTTCATTGGATTGAGTTATGGGTTACATATTTATTTTGATTTTAGTGGCTATTCTGATATGGCAATTGGCTTAGGGCGTTTGTTTGGCTTTCGTTTTCCGGAAAACTTCAACTATCCATATCAAGCAACCTCGATTAAAGACTTTTGGCGCCGCTGGCATATCACGCTTAGCCAGTGGTTTAGGGATTATCTTTATATCCCACTTGGGGGTAATCGGGTCGGAGAATTGAAGTGGTTACGAAATGTGGTCATCGTTTGGTTTTTAACGGGGCTTTGGCACGGGGCGAGTGTTAACTTTATTCTTTGGGGCTTATATTTTGGTCTCTTTCTGATTGCGGAGACGTACATCAGTCCGCTTGTATCAAACAAGCTGCCGGTCACATTAAAGCGGATGTACACGCTTGGCGTTGTCCTTGTAAGTTGGTTGGTTTTTAGTTTTACAGATGTTAATGAGCTGATGCGCTATATCAAGGGTCTTGTTAGCTTTGACGCGCCACCGACGGCGTTGTTTTATTATTTACGTGAATATGCGTTATTGTTAGTAGTTGCTATTATCGGGTCAACCAATGTGTATAAGCGTATAATTATGAAAAATCCCTCGCGCGCAGTGATCGTAGCAGAAAGTTTATTTGTGATGGTTCTCGTTGTGTTATCTATGGGTTACCTTGTGGATCAGTCATTTAACCCATTTATTTATTTCCGATTTTAATGTGAGAGGAGAGGTAGGATGAGACGATTAATCGGGATGTTGATCATTGGTTTTTTTGGGATACTGGCGATGTTGACCTTCATAATGAAAGACCAATCCTTTTCTGAAACAGAAAATCGGTACTTACAAACGATGCCCGATATAGAACTGGAAGCAATCCTTGACGGGTCCTTTATGGATGACATCGAAACATATTTAGCTGACCAAATCGCCGGTAAAGATTTTTTTCTTACGTTAAAATCAAAAACAGAACAGGCGCTAATTAAAAGAGAAAATAACGGGGTCGTAAAAGCAGGCGAGTATTTAATTGAACCGTTTATTTATCAAGAAGACAAGCTGTTGAAAAATCTGGAAGCGATTAATCAGTTTTACCAGGATAATCAAGCTCTTTTTGATGTGACGGTGATGGTTGTCCCAAATCAAGTTGCTATCTATGAAGCAGGCTTACCGGCTTACTTACCGACAGATGACCAGTTTAACGTATTACAAACAATAGACGAGCGCCTTGATGCGGACAGCGTTAACGTGAGTGAGGTATTGCGTCAACATAAAGAAGACAATATCTATTATCATACCGATCATCACTGGACAATGCGCGGGGCTTACTTGGCCTATCAACGATGGTTTAACGAAAAAGCGAAGCCGCTATCGGATTATAAATCTGAAGTTGTTTCAACTGATTTTCCGGGTACGCGCTACCGCAAGTTTCATGATTTAACCGTACCAAAGGATACGATTGAATGGTTTAACGTGACCGATGGCCTTGACTTAACCATCACTTACAGTGACGGTAGGGTAACAGATCACTATACCTATCCAGAGTATTTAGATAAAACGGATCAATATCGGTTCTTTCTAGATGGTAATGATGCGCTGATTAAGATAGAGGTTAAACATGAAGAGAAAACAAATAGAAAGCTCATGGTCGTAAAAGATTCTTACGCCAATAGCTTAGTCCCGTTCCTGCTTTCGCATTATGACGAAATACATTTGATTGACCCACGCTATTATAAACGGTCACTCAAGGCGTATATGACAACAAATGAATTTCGCGAACTACTCATCTTATATAACCTTCACACCTTTAATGATGATCAGTCGCTACGCCATATGTTATATTAATATCTCGCTATCAGTACCTATTAATCAAACGCATATTATATAAAAAAACAACGCTAAAGACTATGATTAAAGTCTAAGGCGCTGTTTTTTTATAGGTTGTTTTTACTTGTAGTGTTTAATGCAGATTTTTTAACCGGGCTACCGAGTGAATGTCCACTCAAATCAGATTGTGTGAGTAAGCTCTTGTTTACGATGATGACTGACTTTAGTTGTTTATAAGTACCTTTTTTCTATTAGGCTGTAAAGTTACCATCATAGCTCAACATAACCGCAGAGTGCACGCCACTTAATTCGGCAAGTGTTTTTGTGAGTGTTTCATCGGCGGTTTTTAAACGTAATTCATAGGTGATTTCTGTTTCTCTCCCAGAAATTTGAGACGAGGATTTAAGTTTCGTTTTTTTAGCTGCCTGTTTAACGGTTTGTTCAATTGTTTGGGCAAGATCTCCGTCATATTTAACAATGAGTAAATAAGACGTATCAGGTGTCAATCGCTTATAAAACAATAATTGAACGAGACCAATCGCAAGCGTCCCAATGGTCCCTAAAAGAATGAGACCAGCACCCGTGAGAATGCCGGTAATGATAGACCAGAATAAAAAGACTAAGTCCATCGGGTCTTTGATTGGTGTACGAAAACGTACGATTGATAAGGCACCGACCATACCAAGAGATAGTAATACATTTTGACTAATACCCATGATGACAAGGGCTGTCGTCATTGTCATAATAACGAGACTAATATTAAAAGAATGAGAATAAATGACCCCGTTAAAGGTTTGCTTATATATAAAGAAAATAAACAAACCTAAAATAAATGAAGTTAGAATCGCAAAAACAGCATCTAACATTGAGAAGTTCGTTGTTTGATCGAGAAAGCTTGATTTGAAAATATCAGTAAAATTTGTGATGTTTGTTTCCATATTAGTAACTCCCTTATTTATAAGTAATAGTTGATATTTTGGTTTGACTTGATAAAATTATTAGCCATACATTTGACTTAGTTGAAATTTAGAACATGCATCTTGCTTCGTATCCGGAAACTGTAGTAACGGTTTAATAACAGCCGGTAAATAATCATCGTATTTGACTTCTAAAATGACTTCATTTGGCTCTAAACAATTCACCATTGGTAAATAGCGATTTAGTATATCAATGTTGTATAGACTCGATTGCACATGAGAATCAAAGGTGATTCTGACATTACCGTAAGGATACGTAAATGCCTCTCGTTGATAATCAATGACGGTCTGTGGTTTCAGGTGTCGAAGTGTAAGTGCTCGATAAAAATCTATAATGAGTGAATCTTTATGGTGCGCCATCCACTCCGTCTCACCACGCAGCAACTGCTGATAGTCATTTACGGTTAACCGGGCTTTTGTTTTAAAGGTTTGATTATGACGCTTACTTTTTCGCTCAAGAAATAGTTGATTGAAATCATAGTTGTATAAGCGAATGCGATATTTGTCACGATTTAAGTAGCCTTCCTTTTTCTCATCTAAAATATTATGATCATGATTGTCAAAATAAAGCGAACGAATATGATAGCGACCATTGTCATTCGCATGACAATCGCGCATCAGTAAATGGTGAAGTTTTTTTCTTAAAATATAATAGTCGGACATAGAGATGATATGTTTTAATTCATGACGTCCTGTTGACATGTTTATTTCCTCCTCTGTCTATCAATATCGTAATTTTATCGATTGAATGTGTCAGCTGTGTGTCAAAGCTAAACAATTTTGTCTGAACATTAGTCAAGTCTTTGCTTACTTGACATCTATTCGACATATTATTTTGGTAAAATGATGATAGAGAACAATACGTGAGTAGAAATGAGGGATGTATTTTGAATAAACATGTATTAATAATAGAAGATGATTTTGCAATCAGTGAAGTGTTAAAAGCATATTTAAAAAAGGCGAACTTTTTAGTCAGTCAAGCTTATGATGGAATAGAGGGCATGACTCAGTTTGATAAAATCTCACCAGATATTATTATTCTTGATGTGATGTTGCCATACAAAAATGGTTGGGATGTGCTAAAAGATATTCGATCAGTCTCAATGGTACCTGTCATTATGTTGACGGCACTTGGAGATATTGACGATAAACTTACCGGTTTAAATGGAGGGGCGGATGATTATATTGAGAAGCCTTTTGAAGCAGAAGAAGTACTCGCAAGAATACAAGCTGTACTAAGACGAAGCGGTGCGAAACATACAAACCAGGTGACATTTGGTCAGTTGTCTATTAACTTTACAGCCCATCAAGTTATGTTGAGTAATCAACCGATTGTTTTAACCCCAAGAGATTTAGCGGTGTTATTATTTTTAGCAGAATATCCAAACCAAACCTTTACTCGTGAGCAATTGATTGATGCCGTTTGGGGTTATGATTATGAGGGGAGTGATCGTGCGGTTGATTTGGCTATTAAGCGCATTCGACAAGCGCTCCGATCTTGGCCGAAATCAGAAGGGGAAATAAAAACACTACGCGGATTGGGGTATCAGCTCTATGTTAAAAAATAATCAAGTAAAACCATCGCTTAATCAAGTGTTTATTACCCGGTATTTATTAGCACTTATTGTTGGCTTACTTGTGATTATGTTCGTATCCGTTGCCTGGATTAGAGAGACGACAAAAGACAATCGTCTTGATTTGATGGTGGTAATGGCTGAGAGTACAGCTAGTCGTATAGTGGAGAGTCGCGATGACACTGAAGAACCCTTTAACTCTCCAGCTAGCTTTGAACAGTTAAAACCACGCCCAGTAACGGTGATCACAGATTTAACAGGGAGTGTTGTTCAAATAGATCCGCCATTTGTTACAGTGGATCCGTCATTGTCAGAAGAAGAGTTAGAGAGTGAGGAAGCGGTATTCAAAAAGGTGATTGCTGGCACTACGTATTATTTAGTGACACAACCAATTGAACGTGATGATGTCCGTTATGGTTATGTGGTATTAATGAGTGAAAGAAGCGATCTCATCGCTGTTGAACAAGAATATGTTCAGCTCTTCTTCATGTTGGTATCATTTGGATTTGTCGGCTTTATTACAATTTTAGTCATGACAAAACGATTAACCAAGCCGATTACTGCGGTAAGTCAGGCTGCTAAGCAAATTGAAGCGGGTGATTATCAGATTCACTTACCTGAAGGTGCTCGTGAGCGAGAAATTGATGAATTGATGCGTGGCTTTAACCAAATGGCTCATAAGCTAGATCAATTAGAATCACTTCGAACGGAGTTATTGGCTGGTGTGACTCATGAGTTAAAAACACCGGTGACATCTATCAGTGGTTTACTTCAAGCGATTGATAGTGGTGTAGTTAAGGATGCCGAAGCCAAAACATTTATTAAACTTTCGCTTAATGAAACAGCGAAACTAAATCAAATGGTTAAAGATTTACTGCATTTTAATCAATTTTCACTTGATGCGGTCAAAGTATCACTGCAGGAATTAGAGCTAGATCGCTTGTTAGCGGTTGTGATTGAGCGGTTTAATCTTATCCCTGAAGTGACAAGTAAGGGAAAACTTAAGTTAAATGTGGCGCTTCCTATTAAAGTGAAGACGGATCCGGTTCGCTTTGAACAAATTATGACGAATCTCTTACAAAATGCTAATCAGGCAAGTGGTGACAATCAAATGATTTCGGTCACTGTGACAGATTCAGCCACCACTTATATCATTGATGTGAGTGATTATGGTCAAGGGATTGAAAAACAAGATATTCCTTATATTTTTGAGCGCTTCTATCGTGGTGAAAATAAAAAGTATGCTACGCGTGGTTTAGGTCTTGGCTTAAGCCTGAGTAAAATGATGGCCCAAGCGTTAGAAGGTGACCTCGTGTTAGTCCAAACGTCTGAATCTGGTACAACTTTTCGTTTGACTCTTCCGAAAAAATCAGAATAGGTATACACTAGACTGGTGAATGCGTATGGATGTTTACCAGTCTTTTTGAAATGAGGCAAAGTTATGTGGATAGTAAAAAGACGGACAATAAAAAGTATCGTCGCAGCTAGTCTGTTATTAGGGGTCATTATCAGTTATTTGCTGATGGGGATCAGTACGTTATATGACCGGGCTATTGTCGAGTTCATTGATATTCATCAAGTGACAGAAACCGTTCTTCAAACAAATGAGGCGGGTGAAGCGATTGATACGATGTATGAGGTAACCTTTGAAGCCGAGCTTAAAAATACAAACTACCGCGGTGAAACACTAATGATGCAGTATGAATACAGTGACAGTTCACCGTATCATGCTGAGCTTGAAGCAGGTGACAAAGTCTTTGTCACATTGCGTGAAGGCAGTGATTTAACGGCTGAAGTGATTGAAGTGAAACGTGACCAAGAGGTACTTATCTTATTTAGTTTATTTTTTCTGATGATGCTCGTAATTGGTAAGCGTCAAGGGTTATTTGCTGTTTTCAGTTTAATCTTTCATGTCGCTATTATGGCTGGTGCAATTTATTATTTTGTGAGTCAACCTAACACGTCATTACTCGCGCTGATGAGTGTGGCGACCATTCTCATGACCGTAGCGTCGTTAGTTTCTGTCAGTGGCTTAACGAAAAAAACACTCAGTGCGATTCTGTCGACACTGACCGGTTTAGCGGTAATGATGGTGATAACTTTACTCGTCTTACGGTTAACGAATCAACAAGGGTTAAGGTTTGAAGAGATGGGGTTACTGACGCGGCATCCAGATGCGGTCTTTACCGCGGGGCTTCTTATTGGTGCGATTGGTGCGGTCATGGATGTAGCAGTCACGATTGGTTCAACCTTGTTTCAGATTAAACAAGAGCACCCAACAATTGAGATAAAAGACTTAATTGCTTCTGGTCGACAAGTTGGACAAGATATTATGGGCACGATGACAACGATTGTGTTTTTTGCTTATATGAGTGGGACGATTCCTACGCTGCTTATTTACTTGTTAAATGATGCATCACTCGGCTTTAGTTTATCAATGAATTTCTCACTTGAACTTGTTCGTGCCTTAAGCAGTGGAATTGGGATTGTGTTAACGATTCCGATTTCAATTTTGTTTGCGGTGTTGTTTACGAAAGTAGGTGAGGTAAGATGACAACAATCAGTGTACTGGCCATGATTCTCTTTGTATTAATGAGTGTGATTGGCGGTAAGAAAGGGTTGTTGAGTTTTAGTGTGATGTTGATTCACGTCAGTGTCATCATTGTTGCAGTCCTTATTATGACCGACCCCGGCGCAAGTCCAATCATCATTACTTTGATTGCCAGTGTCATCATTAGCTATGTGACGCTATACTTAATTAATGGTAAGAATAAAAAGACACAAACAGCCTTTGTAGCAACAATGATGACGATGGTTGTCTTAGTCGGTCTTATTCACTTGTTTGTCCTATTGACCAATGTTGGTGGCTTTAGTACTGAAGAAGTCGAAGAACTGTCGATTTATTCATTCTATTTTGGAGTGAACTTCACTGAAGTGATTACATCGGTGATTATTTTAAGTACCATCGGGGCTGTGACTGATGAGGCGATCTCCGTTGCTTCACCGATGTATGAATTGTTCAAGTATAGCCCAAATCAATCGCGAAAAGAGTTGTTTAATAGTGGGATGCAGGTAGGGATTGATTTACTAGCAACGAGTGCGAATACGCTGTTCTTTGCTTTTTTCGGTAGCTATCTGGCATTGCTCGTGCGCTTTTTTGATATGGGGTACCATTTAAGTGAAGTGCTAAACGCAAAAGTGTTTGTCCAAGAAATTGTGACCATTTTGTTATCGGGCATGGGTGTATTGCTGATTGTGCCGGTAACGGCATATTTAACAGCTTACCGGCTAACAACAAAAAAAGAGTCAGATACGTCTATTAACATGTAATGCAAAAGTAGTATATGTCGTTTTAGAAGACATATGTAATGAATGTGAAAGCAATATAAAAAACAGCTAATCACCCGCGTTAGCTGTTTTTCTTATAATCTAAAAAGCCACGGAATAATAAATCAATTAAGACTTGTAGTCCGATAAATGATTTTTGCATATGACCGTTAAACGTACCGAGGTCGGTTGATTGATAATACAAGTGATAGGTTGAATGTTCAGCTAAATGATTGTTTTTAAAACTTGTAATCGAGAGCGTTGAGATTCCTTTAGCTTTGAGGCGCTTTAAGTCATTAAGGATCGGATTCACATCACCACTTAACGAAATTAAAATCACGAAGTCATCAGGCGTCATTTCCTTTAGTGCCATTTGAAATTCGGTCAAAGCTGGTAAGTGATACAAATGTTTACCGGAGGTAAATAAGTAACGCTTTAATTCGCGCAAGGCATTTTCTTGACCGAATCCCGTCGCAAAACCATAGAGTTTCTGTGCTTGATTGATCCCTTCATAGATTGGTTGCTTTTCGATTTCTTCGAATAGTTGGCACGTGTAGTCGATATCATAACGAGATAGTTCAAATAAATCGGATAGATTTTCTTCTTTTGGCGCATGTTCTTTTAAGAAATATTTAAACTCACTAAAACCAGAAAAGCCTAGTTTTTGAGTAAGGCGTAAGATCGTTGACTTTGACGTCATACAGGCATCACTTAAAGCAATAATCGTCATTTTTTGCGCATCATCCGGATGTCGTTCAATATAATCTAAGATGTAATAATCGTTATCGGTTAAGTCATCGGCATGTTTATGAATAAGTGCTTGAAACATTTAGCATCCCCTTTCTTGTTAGCTTCATTATAGCGAAGAAAAGTAGGTGTGACTATGGACAAATTATAAATGATTGAAAGAATGAAAGCGTTAAAATAGTTCAGAGCTATAAGAAAAAGCAGGCGGACGATGGTTGATCGTCCGCCCAAAAGTGAATGGTTTAGTATATTTCATTATTTTAATGTTGGCCAAAAATCTATGTTTGCTTCAATTAAGTCATCAAGCAATTCTTTTGCGACGCGTGCGTTAGGCACTGTGCGTGACAGTGTGAGTGCTTGCCATAACTTTTGGTAAGACTTTTCTGCGTAAGCTTCGACGACAAGTTTTTCTACCGCAACTTGTTGTTCCATCAAGCCCTTTTGGAAGCGAGGGATCTCTCCTTGTGTCAGTGGTTCTGGACCATTTTTACCGACAATACATGGTACTTCGACCATCGCAGTTGGTTCAAAGTTTGAAATCGCTCCGTTATTTTCAACAATGAGTAACATTCTTTCACCGGTGTTATAGGCGATTGCTCGGGCAAGGTCGACGATGTATGATGCGTGCTCGTCAATTTCAAGGGTTGAGCCTTCAGTTGATTGGTTTTCGGCAATCCGTTTACATTCAGTAAAGACATGCTTCTCGCGTCCATCCATCACTTGATTTGCGCGGGTGTAGTCTGGATCTGTTTTCTCTACTTCATCTTGTGGATAGAGGTAATACTTCAAGTACGTATTTGGCATCGTATCGGGTGCTAAGGCATAGACGTCTTTTACTTTTTTGAACGTGTCCTGCCAGCTTTTATCCACGTGTTGACCCGCATCAGAGAAATCAATCGCATAACCGTGATCTTTTACGTGAGCTTTTAGTTGTGGCATTAAATCATTACCTGCTTGGTCAGTGATTGATGTCCACCAACCGAAGTGATTTAGACCGTAGTAGCGTACTTTCATCTCTTTACGTGATGATAGCCCGAGAATTTGAGCCATTAAATTTTCAATTGAGATTGGCATATCACAAATGTTTAAAATTTTAGCGTTTGGACGCAATTTACGCGTTGCTTCTGCAACAATGGCAGCTGGATTTGAGTAATTTAACATCCAGGCATCGGGTGAGTATTGTTCCATATAATCAACCAGTTCTAATACTCCGCCGATTGAACGCATACCATAACTCATCCCACCCGGTCCACATGTTTCTTGACCGACAACACCGTATTTAAGCGGGAGCTTCTCATCCATTTCCCGCATTTTGTATTTACCTACACGAATGTGAGCCATGACAAAGTCGACATCGGTAAAAGCTGTTTCTGGATCGATTGTTTTAACGACGTTAATTTCTGGTGCTTTTTCTTTAATAATGACTTTACATGCATCAGCGACAATGTCTTGACGCGCTTCATCATTGTCATAGAATTTGATTTGACGAATTGGCAATCGGTCTAAGTTGTCTAAAAGCATTAGGACAATTCCGGGTGTAAAGGTTGAGCCGCCACCTGCGATAACAATTGAGTGTTTTTTCATTTTAAATCGTCTCCTTTATTGGTTGAAAATAGTTTATGTGATCTTTATCTTTTTTATCTAGCTTAAGTTTTCTTTTACTTCAATAAATCTTCGATATTACCCCTAACTTGTGGCACTCTCAGACCGACTATGACTTGTAAGTTATGACCGGAACGAACAACACCAGCTGCCCCAATGTCCATAAATACTTCATCAGCTGCCACTTGATCTAAGTCTTTTACTTTCACGCGAAGTCGGGTGGCGCAGTTTGTAAGACTGTCAATATTGTCTTTTGACCCTAGTGCTGCGAGATAGCCTTCAGCAAGTTCTTGGTCTACGGATTTTCCAGTGTCATTTGCTTGTTTACTCTGTTTATAGTCTTTTTTCGATTTTAGTGAGACATTCGCTGCCCGTCCTGGTGTTTTGTAGTCAAATTTCTTAATCAATGCTCTAAAGATGACCACATAAAGGACTAAGAATAGAGTACCGATGGCAAATTGCGTTACGTAAATCAACCAGTGATTGGCGCCAAGTGGTAACCAGTTCTGGAAGATGAAATCGATAAAACCAGTTTGGAAGTTACCGGATAGACCGAGTAAATAGAGTGTCGTTGCCATAGTGGCAGATAGTAACGCGTGCATAAAGAACAACAGTGGTGCAACAAATAAGAACGTAAATTCAATCGGTTCAGTGATCCCGGTAAGAATCGCGGTGACGACTGCAGGAATCAAGAGACCAAGTACTTTCTTTTTATTTTCAGGTTTAGCGGTTAAGTACATCGCAATCGCTGCCCCAGTTGTACCAAATGTTTTACCCATCCCCGTAAGCATTAGGCCACCTTGTGGGAAGAGGGAGGTTAAACTGTCAGTTGAACTGGCAAAGTCTGAAAGGTTCTGAATCCAGTAGTTGACTGTTCCACCATCAATCGCAACAGGCCCGTAGAAGACTGGTCCATAAATGAAATGATGTAAACCGGTTGGAATCAGAATCCGTTCAAGGAAGGTAAATGTCCAAACGCCAAAGCCACCAGCTTCAACCATAAAGCTCTGCATAGAGTAAATACCGTCTTGAATCGTTGGCCAAACAAATAGTGTGACGAGTCCTGCCAAGATGGTAATTGGGAACAAGATGATAATGACAAGCGGTGTCCCTTTAAAACTCTGGAGAATGTTTGGTACTTCTTTGTCGTAGTACTTATTGTGAATCCATACCGCAAGTGAAGCCGCCACAATTGCACCGACTAGATTTGTATCAAGTGTAAGGACACCAGCGATTTCCGTTAAACCTAAAGCGCCTGCTTCAAATGTATCAACGCCAAACGTTGGTCCAAAGTAGCTAAGTGTTGCCCCCATAAAGTAGTTATACGTTAAATACGTAATGAAACTTGTTAACGTCGCGCGCCCGGTTTCTTTTTTTGCGAGGGTAATGGGAATACCGAGCACAAAGATCAGTGGTAAGTTGTTAAAGATTACCAGAGATGTTTGTAAGAAAATATCAGTGATCTTAAAGTAAGTTGAACCTTCTACCGCAAAGGGAAATAATTGCTGATTTTGTAAAATAACCGTAAGACCTAATAAAATACCGGCAAAAGGTAACAGGAGCGCTGGGAAAAACATCGCCCCACCAAATCGTTGGACTTTGTCTTTTAAAGATTGAAACATAATGTAACCTCCACATCATTTTTTTAATGGCTTATGATTTGTTTAAGCAATAGAGTAGTTTCTGTCGATCCTCCTTCATTGTCTGTGAGTTTTAAGCAGCTGTTGCTTTTAAAATAGTGATTGACTGTTTGGTAATGACAAAACGATGTTAGGAAAAATATTATATCGCTTTGACACCTTTATTAAAACATCGACAGTAAGCGTTTACAATGCTTTTTAAGTAGTAAGGGAAAGGGTTCCGGCGTTAGATATTTTTCTCTTAGTCCGGTAAATTTCCCAGATGTATACGGATGAAGTATATGAGGAAGAGCTGAATTGGTTATGAGCGAGTATTAAAAGGAGAAATGAAAAATGACATATAAAAAAACCATGTCATGTCCGTAGACACAACATGGCTTGTATTTAATTTAGGTTAGTTTCTAATCAAGTAGTCAAAGGCACCAAGTGATGCGGTTGCACCTGAACCCATGGAAATAATGATTTGTTTGTAAGGTGTATCGGTACAGTCACCTGCGGCGAAGACACCTGGTAAGCTTGTTTGACCATGCTTATCAATCACAATTTCACCCATGCGGTTACGTTCTACTGTATCGCCTAACCAATCGGTGTTAGGCACAAGACCGATTTGGACAAAGACACCCGCTAGTTCGACGTGGTGTTCTTCACCTGTGTTACGGTCTTTGTAGCTTAGACCGTTCACTGTCTCGTCACCGGTAATTTCAGTTGTTTGCGCATTCTTAATGACCGTCACATTTGATAGTGAGTACAGACGATCTTGTAAGACTTGGTCAGCTTTTAGCTCTGGTAAGAATTCAACCACGGTCACGTGTTTAACGATCCCCGCAAGGTCAATGGCTGCTTCAATACCAGAGTTACCACCACCGATAACGGCGACATCTTTTCCTTCAAATAACGGACCATCACAGTGAGGGCAGTAAGCGACCCCTTTGTTTTTATACTCATGTTCACCTGGAACATTAATGTTTCGCCAACGAGCACCAGTAGAAAGGACAACGGTTTTACTTTTCAGAATAGCACCATTTTCAAGTTCTACTTCAAAGAGATCATTTTTCTTTAAGCTTTTCGCTTGTAAGCTCTTCATAATATCGATATCATATTCATTCACATGTGCCTCCACATTCCCCATTAATTTAGGGCCTTCTGTGTAAGGAATACCAATGAAGTTTTCAATACCTAGTGTATCCATCACCTGACCACCAAAGCGGTCAGCGACAAGGCCAGTACGAATACCTTTACGAGCCGCATAAATCGCTGATGTTGCCCCAGATGGACCACCACCAACAACTAATACATCAAATGGGTCTTTACTGTTTAGCTCTTCTGGGTCTGGACCGGTTGAAACTATCGCAAGTAAGTCATCCATCGTCATTCGACCAGATTCTAAGAATTCACCGTTTAAGTAAACGGCTGGCACTGCCATGATGTTTTCTTTTTCTACTTCTGCTTTATGTGCTGTTCCTTCTACCATTGTATGGGTAATGTTGGGATTTAACACACTCATAATGTTTAGCGCTTGAACAACATCTGGACAGTTGTGGCATGAGAGTGACACATATGTCGTGAAGTTTAATTCTTTAGAAATTCCTTTGATTTGTTCGACTTGGCTATCATCAATTTTAGGTGCGCGACCACTTACTTGTAAGAGGGCCATGATCAGTGACGTGAACTCATGTCCAAGTGGGACGCCTGCGAAAGTGACGCGTGCATCTTCGCCTTTTTTCGCCACAGTAAAGCTTGGCGTACGAGCTAAGTTTGTTTCTTTGACCGTAATCCGGTCTGACATTTGACTCAGTTCATCAACTAAATCTTTTGTTTCGGTTGAATGTTTATCATCACCTAGCGATACGTTAATCATAAGATCAGACTCAAGCATGGCTAAGTATTGCTTGAGTTGTTCTTTAATTTGTTCATCTAGCATTGAGGAATCACTCCTTAGATTTTACCTACGATATCTAGGCTTGGTTTTAATGTTTCTTCGCCTTCTTGCCATTTCGCTGGGCAAACTTCGTTAGGGTGTTTACGTACATATTGTGCAGCTTTTACTTTATTGATAATCGTAGACGCGTCACGGCCAATACCACCAGCGTTAATTTCGACTGTTTGGATGATGCCGTCTGGGTCAATTAAGAAGGTACCACGATCCGCAAGACCTGATTCTTCGTCAAGGACATCGAAGTTACGAGAGATGGTTTGAGATGGGTCACCAATCATTGTGTATTCGATTGAACTAACCGCATCTGAATGCTCGTGCCATGCTTTATGAACAAAATGTGTATCCGTTGATACTGAGAATATTTCTACACCAAGGTCTTTAAGTGCTGAGTATTCTTTCTGCATATCTTCTAACTCAGTCGGGCATACAAATGAAAAGTCAGCTGGATAGAAAACAACGACACTCCACTTGCCTTTAAGGTCTGCTTCTGTTACCTCGAAGAAATCTTCGCCTTGCTTAAATGCTTGTGCTGTGAATGGTAGTACTTCTTTACCTATTAGTGACATAAATTGTCATCCTCCTTTTATTTTTGAATATATAAGTAATTATTAACGTTAACCATAAAAAGTAAATAACATTTTCTTAACGATAATAATTCTAATTCGATATAAGTTATTATAAAGTATTTGTTTTTAAAGTCAAGCAAT
Organism: Halolactibacillus halophilus; assembly: GCF_900115605.1. Taxonomy (GTDB): domain Bacteria; phylum Bacillota; class Bacilli; order Bacillales; family Amphibacillaceae; genus Halolactibacillus; species Halolactibacillus halophilus. The sequence goes on along the minus strand of NZ_FOXC01000003.1, from coordinate 77,448 downwards.
ATGACAAAACCATCATAAGCGAATTCAATGTCTTAATATCAGTCGTTTAAGCTTATTTTTGTCTGAAAGCTTAAAAAAATTATAAACTTTTTTATTAAATATCTGACGATTCATTATCGTTTAATTGTTGATGATGATAATCATTAACCACTAAATAATGAGGCGCCAAGCTAACTAAAAACACTCACTTACATTATATACCCGAATTAATCAGCAACTATGCATCAGTAAGAGTGGTCGTCTGAATCGCAAAAAGCAGTCTGAGTCAATATAATAGTAAATGTAAACACTTTCAGTCATTGTTTTATGTCAGATATTTGATTATAATACAAGTATACAAGAGGAGAGGTGGCAATATGGAAGAGTCGATTCAAGTGGCTTACCGTCATAAAGGACAGCAGTATCCGCTTGAGTTTCATACACATCATCATGATGAAATATATTTGTTTCATCAAGGAAGTTGCCGGTTTTTAATAGGGGATCATATGTATATGTTAAAACCAGGTGACCTACTTTTTATTGACGGAAAAACTGTTCACCGCGCCGCACTGTTTTCTGATGCAGATACATATGAACGAAGTATTATCCATTTTGACCGTGACTGGCTCATGCCTTTACTGCGTTTTTTAGATTTAGAAGATTTGTTGTTAATTTTTCAAGAAAATAAACAGGGAAGATTACGTGTCATCCGTCCCCAAACAATCAGTAAAGTAGAAGAACGATTAAAACGGCTTATCTTTTTATCGGCTGTGGACGACGAGGATAAACGTGCTGAACAACAACTTGTGCTCGTTGATTTATTACTATCGGTGAAGCGAGGCACCGAGTGTATTTTAGATAAACCTAATATGAGAGGAGATGAAAAAACAGTCATCGCCGAACGGGTATCGAAATTCATCACAGAACATTACCGGGAATCACTATCAATTGAACGCATCGCCAACGAAGTGAATTTAAGTAAGTCGTATTTGTCACATGTATTTAAAGACATTTCTGGTCAAACGATTATGCAGTACATCATGGGTTATCGCTTGTCTCAGGCGACGCATGCGCTAGAAAGTCATCCGGAATACACGATCAAATATATTTCAAAGTTACACGGTTTTGAAAGTGATGCCCATTTTAGTCGTTACTTTAAATCTCACTTTAAAGTAACGCCATCAAGGTATCGTAAACAACTAAACAATCATAAGGGAGAGTATATATTATGACAAAATTACGTTTTGGTATTATTGGTTATGGCGCGCAAGGCTCAACGTATGCGAGCTTTATTGAACAAGGTATGGTCGAAAGCATGGATTTAGTGGCTGTTTGTGATATTGATGAAGCAAAACAAGCAAAGTTAAAACAAGAATTCCCAAGTAAAAAGATTTACAGTGATTATAAAGATATGATCATAAGCGGGGAAGTCGATGCGATCATCACAACAGTCCCACACTACTTACACCCAGAGATGGCGACGTTTGCGCTTGAAAATGGTGTACACGTCTTAAATGAAAAACCAGCTGGCGTGTACACAAAACAAGTAAAAGCTCTAAATGAATTCGCGGCTAGTAAACAGGACGTGACCTACGCGATTATGTTTAATCAACGAAATAACCCGCTCTATCAAAAAATTAAGCAAATTGTTGAAGACGGTGATATTGGCCCAATCCGCCGAACAAACTGGATTATTACAACCTGGTGGCGTCCCCAACCGTATTACGATCAAAGCGCATGGCGTGCCACATGGGGCGGCGAAGGTGGCGGTGTCTTAGTCAATCAAGCGCCTCACCAACTGGATTTAATTCAATGGATTGCCGGTGTCCCAACAAAAGTCTACAGTAAAATCAAGCATGGCTTTAGACGTGATATTGCGGTAGAAGATGAGGTAACAGCGGTTATGGAATATGAAAACGGCGCAACAGGTGTATTTGTCACTTGTACCCATGATTTACTTGGAACAGACCGGCTAGAAATCCTAGGCGATAAAGGTAAGATTGTCGTAGAAGATAGTAAAACAGTAACGGTGAAACGTCTAAAAGAATCAGAAAATGAGTTAAATGAAAATATGGATATGGAAGATGTGAAACGTCTGTTTATGGGTCAGATGAACACAGAAGATTTCTATTCAACTGAAACCTTCACTGAAGAAAGTGCTTGGGGCGAACAACATTCAGGTGTATTAGAAAACTTTGCTCGTCACATTCTGCACGGAGAAGAGTTACTTGCCCCAGGTGCTGAAGGTATTAATGGTGTACGTTTAGCGAATGCGATTCATTTATCAACGTGGATAGGTGAAGAAGTTTCAATTAAAGATTTTGACGATGACTTATATCTAAGTGAATTAAATAAACGAATTAAAGAAGAAGGTAAATTTGACCTTCAAAGCTAAGGAGATGAAAGAGATGCTAAAAGTCGCCATTATCGGACTAGGGGATGTATCGTTTATTCACCGCGAGGCGATTGAAGAAAGTACGGTCGCTGAGCTTGTGGCTGTATGTGATATCAATCCAACTAAACATGAACTATACCGTGATATCCCGTTTTATACCCAAATTGACGATTTGTTAAAAGAACAATCACCTGACGTGGTCCATATTTGCTTACCGCATGATTTACATGTGCCCGTCGCAAAACAAGTTATTAATCAAGGCATTGCGGTCTTCTTAGAAAAGCCTGTTGGCTTAAATTATTATGAAGCGTATGAGTTAGCTGAAGAAGTCAAACGGTTAAACGCCCAAGTCGGTGTCTGCTTTCAAAACCGCTACAATAAAACAGTCAAAGTACTAAAAGAAAAATTAATAAGTGATGATTACGGTAAACTTGTCGCTGTGAAAGGTTTAGTTACTTGGGCTCGACCACTTTCTTACTATACGAGTAAACCATGGCGCGGATTGATGGCCCGGGCAGGTGGTGGGACGATTATTAACCAAGCGATTCACACGTATGATTTAATGCAGTACTTAGCTGGCGACATTGTGGATGTGAAGGCAAGTCTGTCGAACATTACTGGTTATCCGATTGAAGTAGAAGACACGGCTGTAGCCCAAATAAATTTCAGTGACGGCGTTCACGGGTTTGCGATGTCAACCAATGCCTACGCTGCTAATTCAAGCGTGGAACTACAAGTCATTCTTGAACGAGGCAAATTTACGATCAAAGATTACCAGTTGTATGAAACAACAGACCTTGGAAAAATATGTATTGCTGAAGATAAAATATCAATAAAATCGAAGTCGTATTACGGACCTAGCCATCAAGAAGCTATTGAAGCCTTTTATCAAGCACTTTTAACAGAGACTAATGACTATATTACCGTACAAGATGCCCTTCCATCGATGATCATGCTTGATTTAATGAAACAATCATCGAAGACGGGCCAACGAATCAATAAAGGAGAGTATTTACATGACAGCTAAAATTGGTGTACAAGCAATGATGTTAAAAGAAAAAGTAGAGGAGTTAGGGGCTTATGAAACATTTAAAAAAGTCCATGAACTCGGTTACCATTCGATTGAAGTCTCACAAATTCCGATGACAGAAGAAAATGTCACTGAAATTAAACGGGCTTCAGATGAGTTTGGAATCGAGGTTGCCTCAATGACAGCCGGACTCAAGCCAATGCAACCTGGGCAAGAATCGCTGACAACAGATTTTGATAAGATTGTGAAAGATTGTAACACGCTAGACTGCAACTTAATTCGTATTGGGATGTTACCATTTGAAGCGATGGCTTCACTTGAGAAAGTTATTGAGTTTTCACACGAAGCAAATGCAGTCGCTGAAAAACTACAAGCAGAAGGTATTAAGCTTTATTACCATAATCATCATATTGAATTCACGAAGTATGACGGTGAGTACTTACTCGATATTATTCGACGTGAAGCACCGTTACTAGGGTTTGAACTTGATGTTCATTGGGTTCACCGCGGAGGATTAAATCCGGTTGAGGTGATTAATGATTATAAAGGTAAAGTGGAACTGATTCACTTAAAAGATTATCGGGTAAACCGCGTACCTAAGGCAGCACTTGAAGACCTTTATGCGGGAAATGGAAAAGGTTTTATGCAGAAATTTACCGATATTATTGAATTTGCGGAACTCGGAACAGGCTCACTAGACTTTAAAGCTATTATTGAAGCAAGTCTTGATGCGGGGGTACGTTACCTACTTGTCGAACAAGATGATCAGTATGGACGCGATCCGTTTGATTGCTTAAAAGATTCGCGAGATTACTTAGTTGATATTGGTTATGGTGAATTGTTTTAAGGGGGGATGAATGGTGAGTAAACAAGACGGGATGAATTATGCACCGAAAGGCACCAGCAACAAAGTGGTTGGACCAGGGGAATATAATGTGGCGGTAACAGCACTCGACCATGGTCATATTTACGGAATGACGAATGGTTTAATTGAAGCGGGTGCTACCATTAAATATCTGTATGAGCCAAATGAAGAAAAAAGAAAAAAGTATTTAGACACATATCCATTCGTTGACGCAGTGGACTCACTTGAAACGATTTTAACAGATCCATCGATTCAGATGGTGGCAGCCGCGGCTGTGCCTAATGTCAGAAGTACGATTGGAAACAAAGTAATGCAAAGTGGAAAAGACTACTTTACCGACAAAACCGGCTTTACAACACGTGAACAATTAGAAGAAACAAAGCGGGTTGTGACTGAAACAGGTAAACGCTACTTCATCTATTTCTCTGAGCGTTTGCACGTTGAAGCAGCCGTTAAAGCAGGGGAACTGATTGAAGCAGGTGAGATTGGTGAGGTCATTCAAGTAACCGGATTTGGTCCGCACCGTTTAGATTCAGATAAGCGTCCCGATTGGTTCTTTGAAAAAGAAAAGTATGGTGGTATATTAACTGATATTGGTAGCCATCAAATTGAACAGTTCTTAACATACACGGGCAATAAAGAAGCGAAAGTCCTGCATAGTAAAGTTGCCAACTACAACAATCCAGATAAACCAGAACTTGAAGACTACGGAGACGCGACGCTTGTTGGTGAAAACGGGGCGACGTTCTTCTTTAAAGTCGATTGGTTCACACCAGATGCCTTACCAACATGGGGCGATGGCCGGACGTTTATTACTGGCACAAAAGGTACGATTGAATTAAGAAAATATACCAATGTAGCAACGGAAGAAACAGGCGATCATCTTTTCTTAGTAACAGCTGACAAAGTAGAGCACATGTCACTAACGGGTCAAGTTGGCTTCCCGTTCTTTGGTCAAATGATTCTAGATGCCATTAACGGGACAGAAACAGCGATGACACAAGACCATATTTTTAAAGCCCAGGAACTCTGTTTAATGGCGCAAGAACAGGCCTTAAAAGTACATTAAGGTAGATAGAAAAACAGACAGAACCATCACGATGATGAATGCTGTCTGTTTTCTTTAGTTTTAGTCATATGATTGAAAGATTATTTCTATTTGAAGCTAGTAGCTAATGCTTCTTCTTCATTCGTAAAGGCGGACTTAAACCAGTCCCATAGGGCACTGAAAAAGTCTTTTACTGCGGTAATAATCCCTTGTCCTTCTTCTGATTCGGCAAAGTCATTGATCCAGTCTTTCGTTTTATCAATCGTATCATTCACTTTGTCCCAGTCAATGTTTAAGTCTTTTAATTTATTAAAGAGGTTAACGAGTTGGTCGAGCTGCTCGTCCGTTAAAGTAAGATTCATCTCCTCAGCGAGACGCTGAATTAAGGCGCGAAGTTCTTCAGTTGTTTCGGGTTTTTGTTTGTCGACTTCTTCTTTAATCTTATTGATAAAATCAATCGCTTCGTCTTCTGAAACGTCTTCACCTTCTGCTAAATCGGCGGTAATAACCATTTCTTCGTTGGCTGCTTTCTTTAAGTCTTCATCTAAATCTTCTCCGGTTGATTGTTCGTACGCTTTTAAAATCCCGGTTAAAGCACCCGTACCAGAAACGTTAAATGGTGCGGTTACGTAAATTTCAGCACCGGTAATGCCGGCTGTCGCGAGGGCATTGGCGTACATTTTTGAGGTAATATAGGTTATGTTTTCAGTTGTGACCATAATGCCAGATTCATCTTCGCGCAGTGAAATTTTGGCTGATGAAATCGCCCGGGTTCCGATTTGTTCCTTCGGAACAACGTCACCTAAATATTGATGTTCTTCCTCATTGGTCACATAAACAATCGCGTCTTCATTGACCTCAGCCATGTCCATTTCTTCTAACAGACTCGCCTTTTGTTCCTCGGTTAAATCTTCTCCTAAAGTAACAACCACATCCGTCACTGCGTCAGCCGTTAACACAGGTGCCGTTAGTTGTAACGCCATAACAACAAGCAGTGTCACCACCAGTTGTTTTTTGATATTTTTTATAAACGTCATGTTTTTTCCTCCTCATGTTCAGCTTGTTTCCTAAATTAAGAACACAGTTACAGTTTACCCTAATTTAAAATGAAAGTATCTTTTTTCGCTATTTTTACACAAAAAATAGGTCATTGGTGCCTCCTCTGATACAATAGCTATATAAGCTACTTTCCATAGCTAGTGATTTATATTATATAAAGGGGAGTGTTTGAATGACATATATCGATATTACGATGCCATTAATAAATAAAGGGGCAACTTGGCCAGGTGACACACCTTATCGCTTTAAACTAAGTGCAACGATGAAAGATACAGGTTCTGTGAATATCGGAGAGATTACCTCTAGCCTTCATAATGGTACCCATATGGATGCCCCGTTTCATTATGATAATCATGGGCGAACCATTGATCAGCTCGATGTATCAATAGGGATAGGGACGTGTCAGATCGTAGACGTGAGAGGTTTAGACAAAGTTACAGTGAGTAATTTAGAGAAGCTTAACCTTTCAGGTGTGTCACGGTTGTTATTTCATATGCTAGACCGTGATCCAGCTGTTTTTCCGGAACAGTTTCCGCTCTTAACAGTTGAAGCAGTCGATTATTTAGCAACTATTGGGATAAAGCTGATTGGGACCGATGCGCCGTCTGTCGACGCGGTTAATTCAAAGACGTTACCGATTCATTTAGCGATTCATAAAGCGAGGATCACAATTATTGAAAATCTGTATTTAAACGACGTTTCAGCAGGACACTACCACTTGTATGCCGTGCCGTTAAAAATCGTTGGTGGGGACGCCAGTCCCGTTAGAGCACTTGTCATACCAATTGTAGATTGAATGAAAAAACAACAGTAAGATGGAAGCATGGATGACTGGATTTACGGGTAAAGGATACTGTAAGTCTAAGTATAGTTAGCCGTTATTTTGTAGTTTGTATTTTTGAGAGGGTGAGTCAAATGAAAGTAATGGAACGATTAGAACAACAATTAAATGACACAATTCAAGCAGTGGGGCGCTACCCACTCGCGTTTAGTTTTATCTTGAGTTTAACGATTGTCAATATGATTATGATTGAATCAAATGACGGAGAGATGTACCGTTTCAGTTACACGTTTGTCATTGGAATTTTATTTAGTCTTATTTTTGAACATCTCTATGAACGCTTTTACATTCAAATTAAAGTAAGACTTTTCTTGATGTGGTCGGCGCTTATTCTGACGCTTGGCTATTTTTTCTTACAAAGCTGGCCGGAGTTTATGTCCATCCAATTAGGTATTAGAACGAGTGTTATTGTGCTGATGAGTTTACTATTAATGATTTGGATTCCTACGATTCAAAGTGAATTTCGTTTTAGTCAGAATGTGTTTGTTATTTTTAAAAACTTCTTTATTGCCTTACTCTATTCAATCGTTTTAGCCATTGGGATTAGCTTAATTATTGCACTGATCAATGCGTTACTCTTTACAACGGATGGCAATGTGTACTTACATTTCCTTAACTTGATTGCGAGTCTCTTCTTCCCATCACTGTTCTTATCGATGATGCCTGTTTATATCGGGGCAAGGGACCAAAAACTACAGAAAAAAGATCAAGTGAAAAAGAAAAATAATTTAATGTCGTTGACAACAACGACACCGATTTTTGACCGATTGCTCAGCTATATTATTATTCCGTTAACGACAATTTACAGTGGGATTATTTTAATCTATCTTGCGATTAATATTACGGGGGATTTATGGTCTGAAGTGTTACTAGAACCGTTACTCGTCTCATTTACAGTTGTCGTCTTACTCGTCTATATTCTTTCTCTTGAAGTTGAGACGAAAATAGCCGAACTATTTGCCAGGGTTTATCCGAAAGTGTTACTGCCAATCGTGTTATTTCAAACGATTGCTTCCATTGTGAAATTAACCGATACTGGTGTAACATACGGTCGTTATTTTGCTATTCTTTTTGGTGTTTTTGGGACCATTGTGGCGATTGTTTATGGTTTTTTGAGTCGTGAGAAAACAGGTTGGATTGCACCAATCTTTGTCGTCTTTGGTTTAATTTCGATTACGCCTCCTGTTGATGCGTTTAGTGTAAGCTTCTATAGTCAAAAGGCAGGTTTAGAGGCGATTTTAGAAGCTAACAACATGTTGACTGAAGGTGAGGTGGTTGCTAAACCTGACCTAGCTGAAAAAGACAAGAATGAGATCATTCAATATATTAATCATTTTGAGGAACTCGATAAACTTGAAAAAATTGATTATCTACCAGAAAATCTTATGGCACCGGGTGTTTTTGAAACAATCTTTGGTTTCCCAGCTGTCTATGAGTATGATCGTGGGCCTGAATCGTTTGGGTTTTCAGTGTATACGGATTTAAATGACCAACAAGTAATTAATATTTCAGGTTACGATCACATATTAATGAATAATGTTGACGCGGCCATGGCAGATAAAATAACAATGTTAGAACATAATAATCAACGTTATGAATTACGAACGACCGTCGATGAAGAAACGTTTCTTTTTACTCTTGTCGATGCTAGTGAAAACATCCTTGTCACGTTTGACGGGACCGACATGTTTACCGACTTATCAGCCAATGAGAATTACCGAGAAATTAGTGTCGATGACGCGACGTATACTGCCGAAACAGATCAGGCAAGGCTGACACTTATTATTCAAAACCTCGATTATTATGGGGATCGTTACTATGCGAACTTCTTTACTTTGATTGATATTAAAGATCATGCGAATGATTAGTGTTTAAGTGAAAAACCGTAACCAAAAAGGGTTGCGGTTTTTTTAACTTTTGTGAGCCCAATATGTGTGATGTTTTTTCGCTTAGTTGGTATGAGTACGAAAATAAGGCTTGTCATGATACACTAATCATAACACTTTAAACGAACAGGACGTGGTGAGATGAGTTTTAATTCAACTGATTATTTACAGAGTCAAATCAACAAACAATATCATCAACAACCGGAGCTAAATAGCGTAGTAAGGACGTTAGGAGAGCTTTTACCACTTGACGCGAATATAACGGATGATGTCATTAAAAAAATTATCACGAGTGATATTGATACACTCCAGATGTTAGTAAAAGAACAACACGTAAGCTACGCTGATATTGCGGCCGTTTTTTATAACCGGGTAGTCCTTCATAAGGATTACCATGCGGTTATTAGCTTAAATCATGCGGTTGTTGAAAAAGCAAAACAGTGTGCGTACAGTGATGACCATGACCCACTTTACGGAATCCCAGTCCTAGTGAAAGATAATGTGTCGACGACTGATTTACCAACGACAGCGGGGGCTGTCAGATTAAAAGATTTTTATCCAAAACAAGATGCTGAAGTTATTCAGTCGTTAAAGAAGAAGGGGGCATTAATTTTAGGGAAGACGAATTTATCGGAATGGGCAAACTTTATGACCACAGATAGTGCCAATGGTTTTTCCGCTCGAGGCGGTCAGACGATGAATCCGTTTGGTGATTATGATGTTGGTGGCTCAAGTAGCGGCAGTGCTGTGGCGGCAAGTCTTGGGCTTAGTCCTGTGGCTATTGGCACTGAAACGGCAGGTTCAGTTATTTATCCAGCTAGTCAAAATGGTGTCGTTGGCTTAAAACCGACATTAGGGACTGTCTCACAAGCTGGGATTATACCAATTGCCAAAGCGCATGATACCGCCGGTCCGATGGCTAGAAACGTAAAAGACTGTTTTTATCTATTTCAGGCGATGACGACGATCACTGAAACACTCAAACAACATACGAAAGCGTTAACGGATTATTGCTTCGGCTTTCTTAATGGAACCGAGATTAAAGAAGCTTACCGAAACGAAGATGACACACTTTTAGCACAGGTAAAAGCTGCACTTAGTCAGCAAGATGTTACCGTACGAGACGTCTTGATTGATGCGTCTGCTTATCAGATTGATATAACCGATGTGTTAGTCTATCAGTTTAATGAAGGGGTAAGTGAGTTCTTTAAAGACGAAACAGTCCCACTTACGTTACAAGATATCTATCAGTTTAATCAAACTGATTTAACAAACTATGCCCCGTACGGGCAAGATTTAATTAAACAAGCGATGGAGACAAAACTAACAAAAGAGGTAATTGATCAGATGATCGCTACCCATCAAAAAATGGCGACAAAAGCACTCGACGAAGCCTTTGAAACTATCGATGTACTCGTGACGCTAAGCAATTATGCGACAACACTGTACGCGGCGAGTGGCTATCCAGCGCTTACAATTCCAGGTTTAAAACGCGCATCAGGTGAGCCTGTTGGCATCACGTTCATTATGAAAGCAAACCAAGATGTTGAATTACTCCATGTGGGTCAACTGATTGAACAAATAAGTTTATGATAAAACAAACCGCCCACTTGAATTTTAAGGTGGGCGGTTTAGTACGTTATAACAGCTCATGCATTTACAGTGGTTGTTGAATTAAAAATTTTTGTCGCTTCAATCCGTTTTGCGGCTTCAATTAAACGCGTATCTGAATCAAGTAAAGCGACACGCACATAACCTTCCCCGTAGTCACCAAAACCATTGCCAGGTGCCACCATAACTTTGGCACTATCGAGTAAGTAACGACTAAAGCTTTCTGATGTATACCCATCTGGCACTTTAAGCCAACAGAAAAAAGTGCCAGATGGCTTGGTCACTTCCCAGCCAATAGCTGATAAGGCATCAATCAAGACATTACGTCTCTTCTCATACGTTGCGGTCAGTGCTTTGGTCGCGGACTGACTGCTTGTTAAAGCAGCTACAGCGGCCATTTGAACGGCACCAAAGATGCTGACATATAAGTGGTCTTGGATTAATTCTAATTTTTCAATAATATCTTTATTACCAACCGCAAAGCCAATGCGCCAGCCGGCCATGTTGTAGGCTTTTGAGAGAGTAAGCATTTCAATCCCGACCTCTTTAGCCCCAGGTGTCTGGAGGAAACTTGGCGCCTGTTCACCATCAAACTGAATCGTATGATAGGCAAAATCATGACAAACCGCGATGTTGTGTTGTGTCGCAAACTGAACCGTCTCCTCAAAAAAATGTGGGGTTGCCTTGGCGCCAGTTGGGTTATTCGGGTAATTTAAAAACATTAGCTTGGCTGCATGCGCCTCTTTAGGTAACGCGAGATAATCTGGTAAAAAATCATTGGCTTCAACGAGCGGCATCGGTATCATATTCGCTTCCGCCATCTTCACGCCGGAGATGTAGTCAGGATACCCTGGGTCAGGAACTAAGACCGTATCATTTGGATTTAAAAGACATTGACTTAGTTCAACGAGTCCCGTCTTTGTACCGGGTAAAATCGCCACTTCTGTGTCTGGGTCAATCGTGACATTGTATTCGCGTAAATAATAATCACTCACCGCTTGTTTTAATTCTTGATAGCCTTGAAACGGTGAATACTTGTGATGCCTTGGATCTGAGGCGGCATTCTTTAATGCCTCGACAATATGAAAAGGCGTCGGCAAATCAGGGTTACCTTGACCTAAGTTAATCACATCAAAGCCTTCTTGTTTATAGCGCTGGACCGTACTTACAAGCTCGCTAAAAAATTGGGTTGGTAATCGTTTTAGTAAATCTGAAGCTGGATAAATCACGTGCTCACACCTTTCAAATAGTCAATGTGTTAAAATTCTGACAGATATACTTTTGATATAGTGTAACGAATCAAGGGGGTTTCGTCTAGTATCAGTGATTAAATGCTTTTGTCGACCAGGCGTTTAAAAAACAAAAAAAGCACCCATAGGTGCCGAGACATCTTTATGTATCAATTGAAATATTAGAGTAAGACAATCGCTAAAATGACCACAATTAAACCAACAATGACAAGCGCTAAGCCTTTTGTGCTAAGGCCACTTGATAAGTCTTTTAGGCTACCATGACTGGCGCGATCTAAACTGTCACGGTAATTGCCGGTCGCTGACGTTTTTTGCTCATGTTGGTTGAATAAAGATTATAGTTAGTGTAACACGTTTTGTAAAATATGTTCATGATAAAAATAGAAAATTCGAAAGATTGACATAAATAATAGTCTGATAGACAATAGATAAAACAGTGAAGCGGGAGGAAATAGCGATGGAAGCAATTAAAGTACAGGGCACACCAAATATATATCGTCATCATGACGAGGCTTTAACGGATATGAAACAAGTGATTGAAACACAAGGCTTGAAGAAAGGGTTACTCGTAACAGGTACGGCCTCGTTTAACGTAGCCGAGCCGTTTATTACCCCACTAAACTTAAATGTGGTGATTGAGCGTTATAACGGGGAATGTTCTCGTGAGGAAGTAGACAGATTAAAAGAAAAGGCAGAAGCGGAAGTGGTTGATTATCTCCTTGCCGTCGGTGGTGGTAAGGTGATTGATGTGACCAAAGCAACGGCCGCGGCAATGGGGTTGCCGTATTTTATTGTACCTACTTTGGCATCAAACTGCGCCGCGGTCACCCCGCTTAGTGTGTTTTACACTGAAGACGGTGTCTTTACCGATTATGTGGTGTTTGACCAGGCGGCTTTTATGGTGGCAGCTGAACCAGGTATTTTGATTCAAACACCAACAGACTACTTACGGGCAGGTATTGGTGACACTCTCGCTAAGTGGTATGAGGCAAAACCACTCGTAGCTTCGTTAACGCATCAATCAATTGCGGTGAAAGTGAGTCAACAGGCGGCGAAGTTATGCCATGATGTATTGATTACTCACGGAGAAGCGGCACTGAGTGACCAGAAGACAAAACAGATTACCGATCAATTTATTGAAGTTGTCGATACAATTCTGTTAGCAAGTGGCATGGTCGGTGGCTTCGGTGAATATTACGGGAGAATTTCGGGGGCGCACTCGATTCATAATGGCCTTACTGTGTTAGCAGAAACGCATCAATACCTCCACGGGGATAAGGTCAGTTACGGTATTTTAGTACAATTATCGTTGTTTGATGAATGGGCTGAGATCAATCAATTGTTGCCGTTTTACCAGGCACTCGGTTTGCCGACAAGTTTTTCTGATTTAGGCATTCAATCAAATCTTGAAGAGAAATGGCAACAAGTCGCGCGACATGCGACATGCGAGGCGGAATCGATTCACTTGTTAGGCAAGGTCACACCCGACCTCGTCCATCATGCGATGAGTGAATTAGAACAACATGTCTTACGTTTAAGAAAGGATGATGGCGAATGACTAAGCGGCGCATTGCTTGTCTTCAGATCGATATTCAGTTTGGTAATGTGAAAGCTAATTTACAAGCGGTGGCCAATCACTTTAAACAGCTTGATTCTGAGGTTGATACTGTTGTGTTACCAGAATTTTGGCCAATGGGGTATAGTTTAGATAGCCTTGATGAGATTGCTAGTTATGATGTGTTGACGCCAATTAAAACACTGGCGAAACAATATAACGTTGATGTGATTGCCGGTTCTGTTCCAACAGGGCGTGAAGGAAAGTTTTATAATTCACTCCCAGTCATCACCCGAGAGGGTGAGGTCACTTTTTGGTATGATAAAGTTCATTTGTTTCGATTGATGGATGAAGAAAAGTTCCTAGTAGAAGGAAAGGACAACGGCGTTTTCACGCTCCAAGGCGTTAAATCTGCGGCCGTGATTTGCTACGACATTCGCTTCCCAGAATGGATTAAAACCCAGATGCTAGAAGATGTGGATGTATTATATGTGGTGGCCGAATGGCCCGAACAACGACTCGATCACTGGCGCGCATTACTGGTTGCTCGTGCGATTGAAAATCAAGTTTATGTGGTGGCGTGTAACCGAGTTGGGTGTGATCCTAACAATACATTTGCGGGTCATTCGATGGTGATTGACCCTTGGGGGCAAATCATTAGTGAAGCAGACAATCAAACAGGTATATTGACAGCGGCGATTGATTTGGCTGAGGTGAAGCGAATTAGACGAGAGATTCCGATTTATGAAGATCGTCGTCCGGATTTGTACCGCTTAAAAGATGAATGAAAACTGAAAAGTTTTAAAAGTTTGAAAAATTGTGTTGACTTTTTATTCGATACTGTGTAAAGTAAGTCTCAACAAAAAAATATTGACCGGATCTTATCAAGAGAGGTGGAGGGACTGGCCCTTTGAAGCCTCGGCAACAGACGTGTGTCCTCGTGCCAAATCCAGCAACCCTATTTATAGGGATGACAGATAAGTTGAGACAAACATTAAACGCCTCGATTTATCACTTGATAAATTGAGGCGTTTTAATTTCCAGAGGGGTCCGGTAACAATTAAGGGGGAAGAAACAATGAGAAAGTTATTAGGTTTAATTGGTTTAGTCGTATTAGTCGTACTCGCAGGGTGTGGCAGTGACACTGGGGCCTTGAGTGAAGATGAAGTAACTGTTGGTGTGACCGCTGGTCCACACGAGCAAATTTTAGAAAAAGTAAAAGAACTTGCAGAAGATGAAGGTTTAACAGTCAATATTGAAGTATTCACTGAGTATGTGATTCCAAATACAGCCCTTGATGAGGGTGAGCTTGATTTGAATAGTTATCAGCACCAACCATTTTTAGATAATGCCAAAAGTGATCGTGGTTATGCGATTGAAGCTGTTGCTTCAACGGTCAACTTTCCAATGGGGATTTACTCAACCGGTATTAGTGACGTGAGTGAGTTAAAAGAAGGCGATTCAGTTGCAGTGCCAAACGACCCAACCAACGGCGCACGGGCGCTAATGTTATTTGAAGATGCTGGACTCATCACCTTAAAAGACGGTGTTGGAGCTGAGGCAATGGTGATTGATATTGAAGACAATCCATTGGATCTAGAATTTATTGAACTAGAAGCATCGCAAATTCCACGTCAATTAGAAGAAGTTGCTGCGGCTGCGATTAATACGAACTTTGCGATTGAACATGGTTTTGTTCCAACCGAAGACTCGATTTATATTGAACCAGGTGACTCACCTTGGGTAAACTTAATTGTCGCAAGAGAAGAAAATATCGATGACCCTGTTGTTGAAAAGTTTGTTAATATCTATCAATCAGATGAAGTCAAACAATTTATTGAGGAAACATTCGAAGGATCTGTCGTTACCTCATGGTAAGGGGATAACAAATATGATTGAATTAAAACATATTACAAAAACATTTGAAACAGGCAAAAAGAAAGTCACGGCACTAGATGATGTGAGCCTAACAGTTAAAAAAGGCGAAATTTACGGTGTGATTGGCTATAGCGGGGCGGGGAAAAGTACCCTTGTCCGCATGGCTAACCTACTAGAGGCGCCTACATCAGGCGATGTGATTATTGACGGTGATTCTTTAGTGACGTTATCAAAAGAAGCGCTTAGAAAAAAACGCCAACGAATTGGAATGATTTTTCAAGGGTTCAACTTGTTAAAGACCCTTACTGTTTATCAAAACATTGCGATTCCACTGAAACTCACGGGTGTTGCTGATAAGGAAATCAAAACACGAGTGAAAAAATATTTAGATATTGTTGGGCTCAGTGATAAAGCAGATGTTTATCCGAATCAACTCTCAGGTGGTCAAAAACAACGGGTCGCGATTGCTCGAGCTCTCTCACATGAACCGGAGGTGTTGTTGAGTGACGAGGCAACAAGTGCACTTGACCCAGATACAACGGATCAAATTCTTGAGCTATTACTAAAGATTAACCGAGAACTTGGGATTACGATTTTACTCATTACCCATGAGATGCATGTGATTCAGCGGATCTGTGACCGCGTCGCGGTCATGGAACAAGGGGAAATTATCGAACAAGGTCCGGTAGTTGATCTTTACACAGAACCTAAACACCATACGACCAAGCGGTTTGTTGATAGTATTTTTCCAAGTCAAACGCCGACACATATTATTAAAGACCTTCAAATAGAAGGGCCAATTCTTGATTTAACGTTTGTTGGTAGTGCTGCGGAGAGTCCTAGCTTATCAGTGATTTCAAATCGTTATCAGATTGAGACCAATATTTTATCGGGAAATATTGTTGAGCTAAAAGACCATACGTTTGGAAAACTACGGGCACATGTTAAAGGATCAGTGAAGGAAACGACGAAAGCAATTGATTATTTAACAGGACAAGGTGTGATTGTAAGGGAGGTAAATAGTAATGATGGCATTTATTGAGCGTTGGGGTATAACCATTGTTGAAGCAACTTTTGCCACTTTTCAAATGGTGACCATCAGTTTATTTTTCTCAATTCTGATTGGCTTGCCACTAGGGGTGCTCCTTGTCATTAGTCGAACGAATGGCAACGGTCATATTTGGTTGTACCGGGTACTGAATATTGTGATTAACACGATTCGTTCAGTACCGTTTATTATTTTGCTGTTTGCGTTATTACCGTTTACCCGTGTCATTGTCGGAACGTCGATGGGTGTTAAGGGGGTCATTGTGCCACTGGTGATCTTTACCGCACCCTACTTAGCGCGGTTAATGGAATCCTCTTTACTTGAAGTCGACCAAGGGGTGATTGAAGCGTATCAAGCGATGGGGATTAAACCGCTCCATATTATTTGGCACGTGATGATTCGAGAGGCAAAATCCTCAATTATCTTAGGCGTTACGATCGCGGTGATCGGATTAATCGGGGCGACCGCAATGGCTGGTTTAGTCGGCGCAGGTGGTCTGGGTGATGTTGCTTACCGGTTTGGTCACGTCCGCTATCAACCAGAAGTGATGTACGTGACGATTGTGATTCTGATTATCTTGATTCAAGGTATTCAATCACTCGGTAACGTGTTGAGTCAAAAAGCAAAGAAAGACTAAGGTGAGACGATGACGAAAAAAACCGAAGAGACATGGGAAATATTCGCCGAACAACACCTTTCACGGAATGCTTTTGGATACTTATCGGGTGGGTCAGGTAGTGAGGTTAGTCTTAAATATAATGCTGAACAGTTTAGCCGCTACCGATTAATTCCGCGGTTATTAAGAGATGTTACAACAGTTGATCCATCGGTTGAGCTGTTTCAATCAAGGATTTATGCACCTATTATGCTAGCGCCGATTGGTTTTCATACGATTGTGCACGAATCAGGAGAGCTTGCTAGTGCGCGAGCAGCTAATGCCTCGGGCTTACCGTTTGTCCAAAGTACGGTTTCAAGTTTTAGTATCGAAGAAGTAAATGACGTGATAACTGAGAGTGATCACTACTTTCAGCTCTACTGGCCGAGTGATGATGAGGTGGCTTATAGCTTTGTGAGACGAGTGGAAGCAGTGGGTGCAAAGGGACTTGTCATTACCGTTGATACACCGGTGTTAGGAAGACGCGAAATTGACTTAGCTCATGATTATTTTCCGATGGATGAAGGGGCTGGTATGCGTAACTTCTTAACTGATCCAGTCTTTAAAGAGAAGTATGTGACAAGTGAGGACGATCACGCAACGCTTAAACAAAAAATCCAAGCCATCTTGTTCAATCAGTCATTAACTTTTGACAAAGTAGCACGATTAATTAACGAGACGTCGCTTCCGGTCATTATTAAAGGTATCCTCGATCCGAGCGATGCCGAATATTGTAAAAGTATTGGGGCAGCAGGCGTGATTATCAGTAATCACGGCGCCAGGCAACTTGATAGTGCGATTGAACCATTGGAAGTATTAGCTGAGATTAGAGAAAAAGTGGGTAATGATTTCCCACTTTTGATTGACGGTGGTATTAAGCGCGGTACCGATGTGATTAAAGCTTATCTGTTAGGTGCAGATAGTGTCTTAATTGGGCGGCCATACATTTATGGACTTACCGGTGGTGAAGCGGGTGTAAAAGACGTACTAGATCAATTAATAACGGATGTAACAGTGAATTTAAAATTACTTGGCGCAAATACATTTGTTGATTTATCAAAAACGCAAGTAAGGCGACTCTAACTTTAGAGTCGCTTTTTTGTGCACTTGGCAAAATAAAGTTAATTTTTTTTGTGATAATTGTTCGCAAATGGTCACATTAGCCGATATAATGAATAGGAAGATGATATATTTTTAGGGGGTAACAGGATGAAAATGAAAGGAAAGTTAATTAGTTCTTACATCGTCGTTGTACTACTTGTATTAATTGTTGGTGCAGCCGGTGTTTGGGGTATGAGTGCGATTCAGGAAAATGCTAGGTTATTGTACCATAACCGCGTTCAACCACTAGGTGTCATGACAGAAATGATTCAAACAGGTGAAAACTTGCAGGTGCAATTATTATCAGGGATTGCCGAAGAAGAAACTGCAAGAGGTGAAGAGGCACTCGAAACCATTGATTCTATGGATCGATTGTTAGATCAATTTGATGCATTTAATCGGGAACCAGAAGAGGAAGAATTAAGTGCACAACTGCGAGAAGACTGGAATACATATAGTGCTAAAGCGCGTGACAATGCAACAAAGATGTCGAATGATGCCTTTTTTGTAGCCGAGCGCGGTGTCCAAGAAGCAGAAGAAGATTTTCGCGTTTTTCGCGAGACACTTTATCAGTTACGTGATATAAGCTTAACGATTGCTGAAGGCGACTATGAAAAAGGAGAGACGACCTTTGAGTGGACGCGTTCGATTATATTATTTATCGCGGCAGGGGCAATGATTATCGCTATTATTCTAGGAACATTAATGGGGCGCTATGTTGCTAATCCATTGAAACGAGTAGCCAGTCGTTTAGCGGCAGTTGCTCAAGGTGATTTAACGGGTGAGTTACTGAAAAATAAACGTAAAGATGAAATTGGTGAATTAACTGAATCAATGAATATGATGCAAGAAGACCTGCAAGCAGTGATTCGAAGTGTGTCTAATGCGGCTGAACGTGTCTCTAGTTCAAGTGAAGAACTGACACAATCATCCCTCGAAGTGCGTGAAGGCTCTGAACAAATTGCGTCAACAATGCAAGAATTATCATCTGGGTCTGAAACGCAAGCCCACACGGTATCCACGTTATCTGAGAAAATGGAACTTTTCTTAAAACGTATCGCAGATGCAAATGAGAAGACAGAAAATGTTTCAGAAGAATCGATTACTGTGATTGAGAAGACAGATGAAGGCTATAAGATGATGGAACAGGCCCTCAACCAAATGTTGAAAATTGATACGATTGTTAATGATGCCGTGAAGAAAGTTTCAAGTTTAGAACAACGTTCAAATCAAGTATCAAAACTGGTTGATGTGATTCAAGATATCGCCGAACAAACCAATCTCTTGGCGCTTAATGCGGCGATTGAAGCGGCTCGTGCGGGTGAGCATGGTGCAGGGTTTGCGGTTGTTGCCGATGAAGTAAGAAAATTAGCAGAAAATGTATCAGCTTCTGTAAGAGAAATTACGACGATTATTCAAGGTATTCAAGGCGATACAAAAGAAGTCGTCGGTGCGTTAGAAGCTGGCTACAATGAAGTGAATACCGGTACGGTGCAGATGGCCCAAACAGGTCAGAATTTCAATGAAATAAATGATGCCATTAAAAAAATGGTTGAAAGAATTGAATACGTCACATCGACACTTTCTGATGTGACCAATGAAAGTGTATTAATTAATACATCGATTGAAGAAATTGCTTCGGTATCAGAAGAGTCAGCTGCAGGTATTGAACAAACAGCAGCTTCGTCTGAGCAGTCAGCAAGTTCAATGAATGAAATTTCATCAAGTGCGAATACACTCGCAGAACTTGCAGAGAGCTTGAATAAAGAAGTGAGTCACTTTAAAACAATTTCCTAACGATTGTTTCCCCGCTCCAACGTTTGGTTGGGAGCGGGGTTTTTGTTGTGCGCCCGGCACCACAAGATGAAGTCCAATACTGTCCGAAATTTCATTGAGTAAATGAAGCAGTGACATGAGTGGAAAGTGACTACTCTTACCCGGGGAGATCTCTATTTTTTAGTCCAAACGTTCATAGTGATATGAAACGGAAGGTGAACTAATCACCTACCTCCTACTCGATTTTTTAAAATCTTTTTCTCTTAAGTCGAAACATTTGACTATGCAGAATATATTGGATAACCTACGTATAGTTAATGTATAAGCGAATACTAATAATTTAATAAATCATGTCGATAGTAATAAAGTAAGGGTTATGACATGGATTAATCAATAGATATTGTAGAGGGCCTATATTTGAAGCGGAGTCCAGATGGAGGAAAAGATGGAAACAAAATTATTTCAAAATTGTGAATCAAGTGAACTGATTATCGAAGCGCTAGAAAGTAACTTAGCGATTATACAATTTGACATGCAGCGCCGGGTATCTTATGTGAACCCTTTATTTGCGCAAACGGTAGGATACCGACCAGAAGAGATGAAAGGCATGCACCACAAGGAACTGTGTTTTGATAGCTTTAGTAAAACAAAGGTGTATGATGACTTTTGGAATGATTTGTATAATGGGGAAAGTTTTCAAGATAAAATTGATCGAAAAGCAAAGTCAGGTGAACGCGTATGGCTTGAAGCGACCTATATGCCACTGAAGGATCAATCAGGTGAAGTAGTTGGTGTCGTAAAAGTCGCAACAGATATAACGGACCGCCAAGATACGATTACTAGTGTCGTTGAGCAACTTAGTGAAATGTCTTCAGTGTTAAATGAACGCGCACGAACTGGTATAAATCGTAGTCAAGCTATCGCCAAACAAGTTGATCAAATTGATCGAGCTTATGATGTCTCGCAAAAAACATTAGAAACACTTCAAGGCAATACCGAATCAATTCAAGATATCGTTAAAACGATTCGTGGCATCGCTTCACAAACGAACTTGCTTGCTTTAAATGCGGCCATTGAAGCGGCCCGAGCGGGTGAGCATGGACGCGGGTTTAGTGTTGTTGCCGATGAGGTAAGAAAATTAGCAACAGGTGTCGATCAATCCATCGGAGAGATTCGTCAAAACATTGATCAAATCACCAGTGAAATTTCACAAATTGTCAGTGATGCTAAAGAAGTTCAAGATAATATTAAGCAAACAAAAGTAGAAGTCAATACCGCAACAACGGATTTTGATAATGTATTAGATGCGGCCGAACAGTTATCTAAACAAGCAGGAGAAGTTACAACGATTGTATAAAAATATAAGGGAATCACTAGAAAAGCTAACCACAGAGTATGTTTACTCTGTGGTTGTTTCTATTTCTTTGAATATTACTCACCGTCTAATAACGCTTCAGTGTTGCTACCACCAGGTGGAACGATCGGATAAACATTTTTCTCGTCTTCAATCGTAAAACTCATCACAAACGGACCATCAGTCGCCATCGCACGTTTAATAAGGGCGTGAGCTTCATCACTCGTGTGGGCTTGACCGCTATTTATCCCGTAACTTGATGCGAGTAATGTGAAATCAGGAGAGGTAATTTTCACTTCAGAATACTGCCGTTGATAGAATAATTGTTGCCACTGACGAACCATCCCCAAGTAACCGTTTTGGAAAATAGCTATTTTAATATTAAGTCGTTCTCTACTTACTGTCATCAGCTCTTGGAGGTTCATTTGAAAGCTGCCGTCTCCTGTAACTAAAATCACTTGTTGATTTGGCGTCTTTCTCGCCCCGCCAATCGCAGCGGGCAGGCCGTAGCCCATAGTGCCAAATCCGCCAGACGTAAGGAATTGCCTTGGACCGCGTAATCTAAAATGATGGGCCGTCCACATTTGATGTTGACCGACATCGGTCGCAACCAGACAATCTGACTGAGCAACTTGTTGAAGAGTTGTCAGAATAACCGAAGGATCTAATGATTCATGCGTGACTTTATGAAATTTAGCCGATGTTTGTTGCCAGGAACATGCTTCTGTTTGCCAAGTGTCTAAAGCTTGAGGAAGTGCCTGTTGATTTAACTCAGATAAGACATTTTTAACATCGCCAATAATCGGAAGCTCGACGGAAATCAACTTATTGATTTCTGCTGGGTCAATGTCAACTTGTATCTTTTTCGAATGTGGTGAAAAGCCTTTAATTTTTCCGGTAATACGGTCAGAGAACCGGACGCCAAGACAAATTAGTAAGTCAGCTTTATGGACCGCACGGTTAGCGCTATAAGTCCCGTGCATGCCAACCATCCCTAAGTGAAGTGGGTGGTCTTCATCAATGGCGCCAAGTCCCATTAATGTACTTACAAACGGGATGCTTGTCTGTTTGATAAAGTAATCAAGTTCACGAGAAGCATTGCCTATTACCGTACCGCCACCAACAAGGATCACCGGTTGTTTGGCTTCCTTTAGTGCCGTCAGTATTTCGGTCATTTTATCATCTTTGATTTGTTTTTTGGTAGATGATACTGAAGTATCAGTTGGGTTAAATGTAGCATCTATTTCCGCATTAAAAAGTTGAAAATCAACATCAACAATAACAATACCTGGTCGACCAGTTTTGGCAAGCTTCAGACTGTCATCGACCCGAGGTAAAAGCTCATCTTTACCTCTTACCGGAACATAGTCTTTTATTAAAGCTTGCGTCATCGAAAAAGTGTCAGCGCTGAGCCGTGATTCATGATCAGATGACTGGAGTAAGATAACGAGGGGAACAGAATCTAATTTCGCTGTCGCCATCGCCGTAATCGCACTCGGTATAGCTTGATGATTGTATAAAAAACAGACGCCCACAGCGCCTGTTGCCCGGCTATAGCCATCCGCTGCATGGACCGTTGCTTGGTCATGAACGAGTGAGGTGACGGGGAAATCGGGTTGGTCAGCTAAAAACGGTAACGGTTGACCAGTTATGAAAGTATGGTTAATGTGATGCGCCTTTAATAGTTTTGTAAAATGATGGCTCAGGTTTGTTTTTGTCGGTGTAGCAATAATCATGAGCGTTCCTCCTAGTAAGGTGAAATAAATGTATTAATGTTTAACTATTTTAAATATTCTAAAAAATAAAGTAACGTCATCATATCACTTTCTATACGTAAAGGAATAGAAAAAAAGAAAGGTTCACAAAACGTTCAAAAAGAAATAATTTATAACTTGACGTGCATCAATTTTTAATCATGATTTCTCCGTTATAGTGGAGTTAACAACAAACAAAGGAGGAAACAAACATGTTAGAAACAATTAAATTAAACCAACTGGGCTGCCCAAGTTGTGTAAAGAAAATAGAATCAGGTGTCAAACAACAAGACGGGGTGAATAGTGTCGAGGTATTGTTTAACTCGAGTAAAGTAAAAGTTGATTTTGATGAGGCAACCGTAACGCGTCATGATATTGAAATGGTTATTGAAAAGTTGGGTTATACAATAAGAGGTTAACCAGGTGTCTCCCTTACTTTGAGGGGGAGTTTCTGTTTAAGGGAAATCAAAGCAATTATAATTATTTAGTAATAAATGGGCTAAACAGCTCATTGAAATGAAAAGGGGAGACAAGCTCATGGCTCAAAAAATGACGAAGTTTAAATCAATCGCCATGATTAGTTCGGGACTAGTTATTGCACTAGCCTTTCTTCTTAATTTAATTGGTGCAAATCATTCAATTGATATATTACTCGTTGTAGCAACGGTACTGACAGGTATCCCAATTGTTTATTTTGCCTTACAGGCACTTAAATTTAAATATATGAGTATTGATTTACTCGTTTCAATTGCGATCATCGGTGCGATTGTCATCGGTGAATACGTCGAAAGTAGTGTTGTAGGGTTTTTGTTTTTATTTGGTAGTTTCTTAGAAGCGCGCACGTTAGCGCGCACGAGGGAATCAATCCAGTCGCTGATGGCACTCGCACCAGATGAGGCCATTCTCTTAAAAGATGGACAAGAGGTTAAGGTCGCTGTTGGTGACGTTGCGCTTGATGATATTGTGATTGTAAAAGCGGGCGGAAAGGTTCCGGTTGATGGGGCGATTATTTCAGGTGAAGCACAATTAAATGAAGCGATGATGACGGGTGAAAGTGTGCCGAGGGAAAAAACAACCGGTGAAGCGGTCTTTAGTGGAACGATTGTCGATGAAGGTTATATTAAAGTACAAGCGAAAAAAGTCGGAGAAGATACGGCCTTTAATCAAATTATCGAATTGGTGGAAGAAGCACAAGATCAAAAGTCGCAAACAGAAAAGTTTCTCGATCGTTTTAGTCAATATTATACACCAGGCGTCGTTATATTAAGTGTGATTGTTTATTTAATGACGCAAAACTTGCACTTAGCGATTACCTTTTTAGTAATTGCGTGTCCAGGTGCGCTTGTGATTGGTGCGCCAGTATCTAATGTGAGTGGGATTGGTAATGCGGCTAAAAATGGTGTGTTATTAAAAGGTGGCGACGCTGTTGATCGCTTTAAACAAGCCACAACATTTATGTTTGATAAAACTGGCACTCTAACAAAAGGCGAGCCGGCTGTTACAAATGTCGTTTCATTTATTGAAGCGGACTGGTTATTTGAAGTCGCAGAACTTGAGCGTCACTCTGAACATCATTTGGGACGGGCGATTGTGGATTATGCGAAGAAAACGCATAGTTTAACGGATCAGCATTTAGATGTTACCCTTATAAAAGGTCAAGGCTTATGTGGCTTTTTTGATGGTCAACAATATACGATTGGTAATCGCCGATTAATGGATGCGCAAAGTATTGAGATAACGTCAGCAGTAAATAAACAAATTGAAGCAGAAGAAGCTGAGGGTAAAACAGTTGTCATTGTCGCAAAAGAAGCGCGTGTTATTGGTTACCTCGTCATTAATGATGTGATGAGAGAAGAAGCAAAAACAGCGTTAGCTGCTCTTAAACATAACGGTGCCCGTGACTTAGTGATGTTGACAGGTGATAACGAGAAAACAGCGCAATATGTCGCAAAACAATTAGGGATCACTTCTGTTCGAGCGGAATTACAACCGAAAGATAAACTAGAGGAAATTAAACAACGACAACAAAAAGGAGAAAAAGTCGTGATGGTAGGAGATGGTGTCAATGACGCTCCAGCTTTAGCACTCAGTGATATCGGTATTGCGATGGGATTATCAGGTACTGATGTAGCAATTGAAACAGCGGATGTGGTCGTGATGAACGACCGATTAGATAAGCTTGTTCATGCTTATCGCCTTGCCAAAGCGACGGTGAAAAACCGGACGCAAAATATCGCGATTGCTTTACTGACGGTTTTCTTTTTACTTCTCGGCGTGTTAAATGGTACGATACATCTAGCATCAGGTATGTTTGTTCATGAGGCAAGTGTCCTCATTGTTATTTTAAATGGTATGCGGTTAATTCGTTATCAACCGAAATAATAAAGGTCATCACTAAGGGTAAATGGTGATAAGATTTAACTTAAGGATGACGATAGGGGGGAGAAGCATGAGTGGATGTCAGCATATGACGGGATGTGTGAGACGCGTCCCAATATTTAATCATCTACCAGAGGAGCAGTTAATGGAGGTAATGAAAGTCGTTCATTCAAAGCCGTTTTCAGCCGGTAGTTTCTTGTTTAAAGCAGGTGATGCCTCAACCGGTCTCTACGTCGTGCACACTGGGAAAGTGAAATTATATCGTTCAAATGAAGACGGAAAAGACCAACTGGTTCGCCTGTTACTACCAGGGGATTTCACCGGAGAATTAGCTTTATTTTTAGACCAAGATCATGATGTTTTCGCTGAGGCGGTGGAAGATAGCCAAGTTTGTCATATTAGACAGGGTGATATTGATGTGCTATTGACGTCGTATCCACCGATTGCTTTAACATTGTTGAAGCATCTTGCTCATCGCTTAGATGAATCCGAACGTGCGCTGCAACAAGCCACATCAGGTCCGGTTGATGTTAGGTTAAAAAACTTTCTCCATCAATTGGTGCTAACAGCACAACCACCAGTTAAATGTGAGTTGCCGATGAAACAAAAAGATTTAGCCAGTCACCTAGGGACGACACCTGAAAGTATTAGCCGGGCAATTAAACGATTAGAAAAAAACGGTGAGCTAAAAAAACTCGGACCTAAATCTTTTATGATTTTAAAACCTTTATAATAAGTAAAAGGACCAGCTATATAGTAAAATAGACCCTAAAGAATGGACGCTAAAATAAAGTCTCCCTCTTTAGGGTCTATTTTAGATAAACCAATAATTTATTTCGATTTTTGTGCCTCCTTTTTCTTAATACTTTAAGTATACGAAGAAGAAGTGAAGAACTTATGAAGATGAAAAGAAAAAATAAGTTAAGTTTGATGATGGCTGTTTTCTTTTAAGTCCCATTAAAATACGCTGCCACATAATGGTGACAGCGTAAAAGTTATGATGTGAATGACGTAATCAGGGTCATGTCACCGACTAAATCAAATGTTTTAACACCATGTGGCAAGATAAAGTGTGTGCCTTTTTTAATAGGATAGGCTTCATCATTAACGGTAAGTGTACCCTCTCCGTCAATCACACTTAATTGAAGGAAATCTTGATTTTGTGATTTGGTTACGTTGCCCGCTAAAGTCCATTTCTCTACTGTGAAATAGTGTTCTTTTACTAATTGAGTAACCGCAAGGTCACCTTCTGTTGTTTCTGTTTGTTTTAGTTCAGGGTCTTTGTGAGGTGCTGTGGTGACATCTATAGACTGAGTAAGGTGCAATTCGCGTGTGTTACCCGCATCATCCGTACGATCATAATCATAGACGCGGTAAGTAATATCAGAGCTTTGTTGGGTTTCTAAAATAACAATTCCTGCCCCAATCGCGTGAATAGAACCACTTGGTACGTAAATAAAATCGCCTTTTTTCACTGGTACGTAGCGCAATAACTTTTCCCACTCACCGTTTTCAGCGAGTGTTTGAAGTTCCTCAGTTGTATTCGCATGGTGACCAAAAACAATTTTAGCATCTGCTTCAGCATCAAGCACATACCAGCATTCTGTCTTGCCATATGGTACGCCTTCTTGTTCACGTGCGTAAGTATCATCCGGATGAACTTGAACAGACAAATCTTTGGCCGCATCTAAAATTTTAACGAGTAAAGGATAAGCTTCGGTATCGGTTTCGCTCCGGTTAAAGTAATCGCGATGATTTTCCCATGCTTCTGTCAGCGTCTGTCCTTTAAGAGGACCGTTTTCAATTGTGCTTGGGCCATTTTCGTGTGCTGAGATAACCCATGCTTCACCGGTTTTGTTTGAAGGAATTTCATAGTTAAACTCCGTTTTCAACTTATCTCCGCCCCAAATACGTTCTTGCAGGGCAGGGGATAAAAATAATGGTTGTGTTGTCATAGTTACGCTCCTTATGTTTGTTTTGTAGTTTTATACGTCAATTCCTTATTAGTATAGCTTGTCTGTGCATAGATTAAAAGCCAAGACAGGTGTTTTTTTATTTAAGTGGAAAGGAAAGTGCCGCAGCTCCAATGACACCTGCCTCTTGGTTAAGTTTTGCCAAAACAATTGGTGTGTCGCCTGCCTCTTTATTAAGAGTAAATCGTTTAACATACTGACGAATCGGTTTAAATAGTCTATCACCCGCCTGGCTTACCCCGCCCCCAACAACGATAATCTCAGGGTCGAGTGTGTTAATAAGTGAAACGAAGGCCATCCCCATCCGTTCAATGACGGTATCAAGATAAGGGACAATGTCAGCGTCGTGTGTCTCATAAAGACGAAAAGCCTCTTCGGTAGAAATATTTATCCCTTTTAGTTTTGATACTTCCCGGCTAATCGCTGTTCCGGAACAAATATGTTCAAAGCATCCGTATTGTCCACACACGCATTCGCCAAATGATGGATCAATCACCATATGACCAATGTCACCTGCATTACCTTTACTGCCAGAAATGAGCGTATTTCCTGAAATAATGCCAGCGCCAATGCCAGTACTAATTGTTACATAAAGGCTATCGTTGTAGTCTTTACTTGCTCCAAAGGTGTGTTCAGCAACGGCAGCGGCTGAGGCGTCATTCTCTAAACGGATAGGAACTGAAAAGTGCGTCGCCATTAGCTTCACTATAGGCACATTGCGCCAGCGCGGTAAGTTAGGTGGATAGGTAATCATCCCGCGCTCGCTATCTAGCGGTCCGGGGGCACCAATGCCGATACCATATAGTTCGTCTTCTTTAATATTGTGTGCTAATAATAAGTGTTTTGCACGGGTAGCGATTGTATCGATCATTTCTTTTGGTTCAATCATTTGGTCGGTCGCAAGTTTATCCTGACCAATGACAGTGCCTTGTGTGGTCACAATAGCTAAGGCGATTTTTGTTCCGCCAATATCAATACCTAAAGCATACATGTGATTTCCCCTTTTATGTGTTATTTAACGTTTGGTTGACTACTTAAAGTTTATCATTTTCCATCGGGATGTTCAACGATAATCAAAGCATTATCATTCATTACTTTAAGTTAACGTTAACTTAAAGTTTTATGCGGTATAAAAATACAGGATTCATGCTGGTAAATGTCTTTAAAAACTTATATAACATGTTTTTAGTGAGATGACTAGTATGTTATTAATAAAGGAAAAGTGAATATATGCGAAGGATAAAATGAAAAAAGTGAGTAAATATTAAATATAAGTTAACTTAAAAAGTAAATAACTTATAAAAAAATTAAGTTTATTATTGAAAATATTACTTAATGATATATAATGGTAAATGATAGCGGTTTCAAAAATCGAAGGAGGCGTTGAATGAATGAAGAAGTACAAACGAATATTTATACGAGGTATGGCAAGCGTGATGCTGATGATTCTTACGCTACAAATGGTTTTACCCTATGTAGAAGTTGAAGCAGCAGAAGAAGAGGGAGTGGAATTAAAACTGTCTAATCCTGATGCATCGACGTATACAAAGGAATTATTTGCGTATTTAAAAGGTTTAGGTGGCGATGAAATTCTTTTCGGTCAACAACATGCGATTGATGAAGGGATTACCTTAAAGAATGACGGTAATCGCGTCGCATCTGATCAGTCAGAAGTTAAAAATGCAGTGGGTGAATATCCAGCTGTGTTCGGTTGGGATACGAATAGTTTAGATGGACGTGAGCGTCCAGGTAATGCGATTGGTGATGTTGCATTATCGTATGAAGAAAGACTAAATAATTTGGCGGCATCAATGAAAAAAGCCCATGAACTTGGCGGGATCGTTACCCTTAGTATGCACCCGAATAACTTTGTAACGGGTGGTAACTATAAAGATACCGCTGGTAACGTGGTAAGAGAGATACTCCCAGGTCAAAGTAAGCATGAAGTGTTCAATGCTTGGCTTGATCAAATTGTCGATTTATCACATAAAGTCGTGGATAAAAACGGTGAAGCGATTCCGATTATTTTCCGTCCATTTCATGAACAGACAGGCTCTTGGTTCTGGTGGGGGCAAAGTTCAACAACACCAGAAGATTATAAAGCGATTTTCCGCTATACCGTTGATTACTTACATGAACATGGCAATAATAATATTTTAATTGGTTTTTCTCCGAATTCTGGACCAAGTGGAGATAAAGAGCATTATTTTGAGACGTATCCAGGTGATGATTACGTTGATATTATAGGTATTGATAGTTATGATAATAAAAATAATGCCGGTAGTGAAGCGTGGATTAATAGGTTAGCGGGCGATTTACAAATGCTTGCAGAAGAAGCGCAGGCGCGCGGGAAAGTATCAGCTTTAACTGAATTCGGTTATAGCGCGCAAGGGATGAATGAAACAGGAAATACCCTTGATTGGTGGATGAGAATATTAGAAGGTATTATGAATAATGATGCCTTCCCAAAAGCAAAAGAAACCTCTTACATGTTAACATGGGCAAATTTTGGATTGCCAAATAATATGTATGTTCCTTATGAAGATGTGAATGGCGATTTAGGAGGGGATCATGAACTACTCCCGACTTTTAAAGACTACCATGATGATGCACGTACCGTTTTTGCGAATGGAGGTAATGTCTATAACCAAAGTGTTGATTATACAGTAATTGAACATGAAAAAGACATGTATGTTTTAAACCCAACAAACGGAACAAAAATCACGAAAGCACCCATTACATTGCGCACGAAAGTCAATCATGGAAATAATCCACGGGTGACGTATCAAGTGGGTAACGGAGAAGAAATAGAGCTGATGCTAACTGACGGCTATTATAGTGCTCAGTACACGCCAGCTGCTAGTTATAACGACAGTAGCATCGATGTAACTTATCGTTACTACGAAACAGACGCGTTAATTGATGAAGAAAGTCATCGTTATTTTGTGACGATTGATGAACTTCCAATCAAAACGTATGGCTTTACTGAAGATATTGATGACATTAAGACAAATGGCACATATTCAGATATTTCTGGGGATACACCTGTGTTGTCAGTAAGTCACAGTGATTTTAATGGAGGCGCCCTTGCTCTTGAGGTCACGAATATGGAGCCTGAAGCTTGGTGGCAAGAACTTAAACTGGAACTAACAAATGTATCAACTATTGATTTAGCAACCGTGAATCAGGTTGAGTATGACGTGTATGTTCCCGTGTCAGCTGGTGAGAAGGCATTAGTGAATACAGTGATGTTGCCACCGGACTGGGAAACAAAATACAGTCATGAGGTAAATGTGCATGACTATGATACTGTCACTGTCGATGGTAAAGATTATTATTTAGTAAAAGCAACCGTGGATTTTCCGGAAGTAGAATCGGCAGAAAGTTTGGCTATCTCACTTGTCGGAAAACAACTAACCTTTGATGATCCGTTCTTTGTTGATAATATAACCTTGAAAAATGTCTACCGTGAAACGGTAAAAGACCCGCTTGTAGTGGATGATTTTGAAAGTTACATGGGAGATAATGCATTACTCGATCGTGCTTACAGCGATAATGGTGATCCAATTGCGGTTTCGTTATCAGAATCAGAAAAACAATCAGGTGATTATGGCCTGACATTTGATTATACGCTTGGCAGTGCAGGATACTCTGGCAAACAGGTTTCGCTTGGAGGCGTTGATTGGTCAGAGACAAATGGTGTGTCTTTCTGGTTAAACCATGAAGCGCAAGGCGAAAGACACTTGACGGTTCAAGTTCAAGTAGGTGGTGTGAGTTTTGAATCAAACGTGGCATTAAGTGATGCTTATGAAGGGGTTGTGACGATTCCATTTAGTGAATTTGCGCCAGCACCTTGGGAAAGTAACCAAACGGCGATCATTGATTCGGAACGGATTCAACAAGTGACCCAATTTGCCCTTTATATGGGCGGAGAAACAGGGGAAGGCACGCTTTTCTTTGATGATATTAAAGCAACAAACATTGATGGGGCTGCCCCGGTACCAGATAAAGAAGACAACGGACCGATAGAACTTAACCCGATTCATCTTACCTTTGATGAATCAAAAGAGGATTTCTCTGGTGCTGATTTTGACGTAAAAGCCGGTCATCTAAATGGAACGGTTAACTTAGAAGGTAAAACAGAAGTTAAGCGTAATTTTAGTCAATCATTGGATGGCTATCACTATATTGTCGCAAGAATCAAGTATGATAGTACCCAAACAGAAGCAAATGCCCTAAAAGCTAAAGTCTTCATTAAGACTGGTGAAGATTGGGCATGGTTAGATAGTGGTGAAACAACACTTAAGCACGGGGAATATGTTGATGTGATTTTTGATTTATCAACTGCCGAGAACTTAAATGCTGTACGTGAACTTGGTATTGAATTTATTGGTGCATCAACTAAAGAAGCAGTCGTTGATATTGATTCTATAAGTATAGTAGAAACGTTGGACCAACTTCCATCAGAAGCACCAGGTGAAGAGGAGGAAGATGCAGGAACTCAGGTGCCGGATGAAGACGCGGAAGACACAGACGTAAATGAACAAATAGATTTAACACAAAAACAAGACCAGCCCAATACGTGGATCGTTGATAATGTGAAGCCTGTTATGAATATAACAGAAGAAGTATTAAGTGCACTTGATGAAACTGATTGGTTAGAGCTTAACTATCATACAGTGACAGTCGGGCTTCCAGTCGGTATGCTACAAGGGCATGGTGACGTCACGTTTTCTACTAAAAATATGACGGATACGCTTGGTGCGGATTTAAACTTAATCAGTGATTTAGTCGCTTTCACTTTATTAGATACATCAGGTCAAGCGATTGATTTTGATGGTGGTCATGTAAGATTAGCTTTTAATGTTGATTTAAGTGATGTTGCAGCTCTTGACATAATTAAAGTTGTCTATGTCAATGACCAGGGTGAACAAGAAGCCTTACTAGATCCAATTGATATCGATCAAGAAAACGGCCTTGTTTATGCGGAAGTTGAACACTTTAGTAGTTACGGGGTGATTGTAGTTGAGAGTGAAGAAGGAGCAACAGCTGAAGAAAATGTGATAGATGAGAGTGGTTCGGGCGAAGTATTGCCTGAAACAGCGACGTCAACGTATAACGTTATGTCAGTGGCAATAGTTGTTATGGCAGCTGCATTCATACTATTCTTCGTAGAAAGAAAAAAGCGTAGACAATCGCTACGTTAACGGATTAAAAAGTAAAAGCATTGTCTTAATGATAGGTGAATAAAAGAGTGGCGGGTATCATTGCCACTCTTTTTGGTGATTCTTTCTCATCAAAGTGTCATCGAAAATAATTGATCGATAAAAGCGGGTAACGTATCAATTTGTGTTAAACGCTGAATATGCTTTTTATTTTCGACAAGTTTCGTAATGAAACCATAAAGAGATTGTAAGTCTTCTTTCGTATCTTTTCCGACATTTAAAAGAATAATAAACTGAACTTTCTTATCGCCCCAGTCAATCGGTTTATCTAATGTCATAATACTGACGTGGGTCTTTTTTGTTTGTGCTGTAATCGGATGGGGAATGGCGATTAAGTTGCCGTAGGCAGTCGGGGCAATTTTTTCGCGCTCAAACACATGAATTAAATAATCGTTTGGCAGTTGCAGCGGTGCTTTTAATTGTTCATATAAAAAGTTAAGGGCTGCTTCCTTTGATGAAGCGGCTTGTTTTAAGAAAATGGCACGCTGGTCAATATATTGCATCAAATCTTTATAATCTGTTTTAAAATAAGTCTCTACTTGATGGAGATCTTGTTCTGTCAAAATGGCGTTTACTTCGACAACGGGTACCGGTAAATCCTGTTTGATTGGGACAGAGCTGATAATAAGGTCAATAGCTTCAAAAGGCAGCTGATTGATTTTATAGAACTCTGATGTGCCTAGAATGTTAATTTTAGAACCAAACATGGCTTGTAACTTATATTTAATCAGTTGCGCACTACCAAGACCAGAGGCGCAAACAATAAAGCAAGCAAGTGGCTTATCCTTTAGCTTTTGTCGTTCAATCGCCGCGCCAATATGAAGAGCTAAATAACCAACTTCATTTTCATCAATAGCAACTTGGAGTGTTTCTTCTAGTACGACACCGGCAATAATGCCAGCTTCAAAGGCTAACGGGTAATTGGCTTTAATATCCTCAAGCATCGGATTTCTGATGTTCATGCCGTACTTAAATCGGTTCATCGCTGGTTTTAAATGTAAACCAAGGCCAAGGATAAGTTCGCGGTCATGTTGAATCGATAAGTTGAGTTTAGCTTCAATCGTTTGAAGTATTTGTGCGGTTACGGCTACAATTTGTGCAGGTAACCATTGTTTTAAGTCATCTTCTGATTGACTTTTTTGGGTGACAATTTTAGTTCCGAGTAAGTGAATCGCAATGTAGCACACTTCTGTTTCAGGAAAATCAATATTTAAAATCTGTTCACTTGCGCTAACGATTTCTTTTGCGACCGTATACTCACGTTCATTCTGTATATCAGTCAAATCGTACTGGAGGAAATCAATTTCATGACCGTCTTTAATGCGTTTATAAGCAATCGCGATATGAATAAATAAATTGTTTAAAGCAATATCAGATAAAGAAATATGATGACGTGAGGTTGTATCAATGAGTAATGCCCATAATGCTTTTATTTGTTGGTCGGTTATATGGGTTAGGTCGGTTAATTGCTTTTTCCAAATCATTGTTTCGCGCATGTCACGTTGGTCAAATATGAATTGAGATAAGGCAAAGCGGCGCTTAACTTCAGAGCCAATCAACTTCATCCCATAATTCGGTTTGTGCTCGAGGGTAAGTTGATACGTTTTTAATTGTTCTTTGACTTGACGCAAGTCACTTTGAATCGTTGAGCGACTGACATGCATGTCATCCATTAATTCATCCATTTTAATATGAGCATCAGCCAGTAAAAACCGTTCAATTAAATAATTGATCCGTTGGTTAGGTTGTGAAAAGTCATTGGCGTAGTGCTCATATACATATGATTTTAAAAATTGTCTAAATGATGGATCGTCATGAATTGCTAATGTATAACCTTTTCCTCGGGTTGACGTAATTGTTGCACCGTAAGATATGAGCGTTTGATCAAGTTCTTTCATGTCGTCTCTAATGGTTCGAGAGCTAACATTAAGGATATTGGCAAGTGTCTGACTAGTTAACGGAGTATCAGTACCGACAAGTTCTTTTAAAATTGTGGTTTGTCTATGATGCACTGGATTCACCTCCTTATTGTTTGAATATTGTTTAAGTCTATTATAACAGAGGAACCACCGCTCATTTACTTTACCAAGAAATATCTCAACAAAGTATACTTTTAACTATAATAAGGCACGAGCGCAATGCAAAAGCATTGCGCTACAGGGCCTTTATGAAGCAGTGAGTATAAATGACCAAGATTATTTAGTTAATTGATTCGCTTCTGTTAATTGCTTAAACCAGTAAGCGCTCTTTTTAGCGGTACGATTCTTCGTCTTTAAATCTACTGAAAAGAAACCGTAACGGTTTTTGTAGGCGTTAGCCCAAGACCAGTTATCCATAAACGTCCATAAATGATAACCTTTTACGTGACAACCTTCTTCAATTGCGCGGTGAAGCCAGGTTAAATGTCTGTAGATAAAGTCAATTCGGTAGTCATCTTCAATCCGTCCATCTTTAATAAAACGTTCTTCATTTTGAACACCCATACCATTTTCTGAAATAAAGCAATCAACATTGTCATAGTTGTCGCGCAAGTTAATCATAATATCGTAAATGCCTTTTTCGTAGATTTCCCAGCCTCGGTAGACGTTCATCTTACGTCCTGGCATCTCATAGTTATCAAAAAACCAGTCCGGTAAGAAGGGACTATCAGGATGCGGTGTATGGGTTTTAGCTTTTACGCGGCGCGGCTGATAGTAATTCACTCCAAGAAAATCAATCGGATTGTCTTTTAGGAGTGCCTCATCTTCAGGCTTTGTCTCAGGTAGATGATCATAGTCTTTTAATAAGTTGATCAAATCCTCTGGATATTCGCCTTTAACGGCAGGATCTAAGAAACTGCGATTAAAGAACAAGTCACAAATGTGGCTCGCTTTTAAATCGCTTGGATGCTGACTTCTCGGATATGACGGCGTTAAGTTAAGAATAATACCAATCTTGCCATCATAGTGTGCGTGATAATGGGCGCATGCTTTCTTATGAGCAATCATCGTATGATAAGCGACTTGAAAGGCGCGTTTAGCGTCAACAACATTTGGATAATGAAAGTCATATAAATAGCCACCTTCAACTGGAACAATCGGTTCATTAAAGGTGAACCAGACTTTTACCCGGTCGCTAAAAAGTGAGAAAGCTGTTTTGGCATAGTCTGCAAATTGGTCAACGACGGCGCGGGACTCAAAACCACCTTGTTCTTGTAGGTGCATCGGCATATCAAAGTGAAACAGATTGACGAATGGTTCAATATCATGAGCAATCAGTGTATCAATCACATCATTATAGAACGAAACCGCCTCTTGATTTAATTGGCCTGATTCGTCAATTAGGCGTGCCCAAGAGAGTGATAAGCGGAAGCTATTGTGACCAAAGTCTTTCATATTTTTAATATCTTCTTTATAGCGATGGTAAAAATCAGATGTCTCACTTGGACCAACCTCATCAAAAAAACGATTAGGTTCTAAGTCATACCAGTGATCCCAAATTGTTTTTACTTTTGAGCCATGTTGGTTACCTTCTGTTTGTTCAGCTGAAGCGGCAGAACCCCAGTAGAAGTCTTTTGGAAATGTACGTGTTGTCATAATGATCCCCTTTCTTATTTATTACGATAAATTTCGATGATCTCAATTGCTAAATCGCGAACAGTCATCGAAGTCATTAAGTGATCCTGAGAATGAATTAAGATCAAGTTAATATCTTTACTGTCACCGCGTGCTTCTTGTTGAAGTAAGTCAGTTTGGAAGCGGTGTGCACGTGAAAGTTCTTCGTTAGCTTCAGTGATTTTAGCATCAGCGGCTTCGAAGTCCCCTTCTTTTGCTTCTTGGATGGCTTCCATGGCGCTTGATTTACCATTGCCGGCAAATAAAATAATTTGAAATGCGATTTCTGTCATAGATTGCATAATGATGTCCCCCTCTAAATCGTTGAAATAATACCGGCCAGGCACAAGTCGCCTGGCCGCTATTTGTATTTTTATAGTTGTTAGATTAATTTGCTTTTTGTTCAGATTCGTAATATTGTTTGTCCATCACTTTAAGGAATGGTAACCAGATGATAAAGACAATGCCCATGTTAATGAGTTGCATAACTGTTCCCATAATCTTATTCCCTGTCGCCAGGTAACCACTTAAAAGCGCAGGTGTTGTCCAAGGGACGATAATCCCGGCTGGTCGTGGGGCAAAGCCAATCGACATTAATGTATAAGTCACGATTGCTACGACAACGGGTGCGAGTAACCAAGGGATAATAACCAGTGGGTTCATAATAATCGGCATACCGAAGATAACTGGCTCGTTTACGTTGAAAATCCCTGATCCAATCCCGAGTTTTCCTAAGTCTTTAAGTTGACGACTCTTCGCAACAACAAAGATCGCAAGGAGTACAGCAAGTGTCATACCAGACCCACCGATTCCGACGATAAAGGTATCAATGAATTGTTTGGTTACGATGTTTGGTAACACGTCAGCACCAGATTGGAAAGCTTCTAAGTTTTGTTCATTTAGCGCATACCAGATTGGGTCAAAGATTGAGTTAATGATAATTTGACCGTGTAAACCAAAGAACCAAAACACTTGGATTAATAGTACCGCAACAATTGTTGCAGGTAAGCCACTACCGAGTGATGTAAGTGGTGCTTGAATGATTGTGTAAATAAAGTTTTGAACGGTATCGTAAGGTGTGAAACCGAACAAGATACGGACAGCTAAGAAAATCGTGAGTGTTAAGGAAATAGGAATTAAGGCACTAAACGAACGTGCTACCGCACCTGGCACACCTTTTGGCATTTTAATAGTTAAGTCCTTACTTACAAATAGTTGGTATAACTCAGCAGCAACAAAGGCAGTGAAAATACCTAGGAACATACCTTCAGCTCCGAGCACACTTGTTGGAATAACATTGGCTGTATCGCCGAGCACTTGTGGTGTTAAGACTACGAACGCCGCAACACTTACAGCTGCCCCGTATATTGCCTCGCCGCCACGCTGTTCAACCATCTTATAACCAATCCCCATAATAACGAACAGACCCATAATCGTCAGTGTCGCTTGTGAAGCCGGACTAAGTGCTTGTTGATAAGCTTGGTAAGCGTCTTCACCAATCAGTTTATCTAAGAAAGGTAAGTTAGCTAAAACCACAAAGATAGAACCGAAAATAATAAGTGGTAAGGCAACCATAAAGCCATTACGTAAAGCGGTAAGGTAGCGGTTATTATTGAGTTTATCCGCTACCGGTAATAAAACGTTTTCTAACATATTCATAAATTTATTCATTGATTAAGCCTCCGATTAGTTATTGTCGATTAATTTAATGGCATGATCCAGGACAGCGCTTCCATCAATTCGCCCATAAGCTACCGAATCAATCACAGCAACAGGCACACCTAGTTCTTCCCCGATCTTTTCAAATTTCTTTTTCATAAAGCGCATTTGTGGACCAATCAATAAGACGTCAGCTTCTTTCATATCTTCAGGTGCTTTGTCTTGAGCGACTGCCCAGATTTTTGTATCGAGTTCACGTTCATTTGAAACCTCTTCCATTTTTGATACGAGCAAACTAGTGGACATACCTGCTGAACAGGCAAGTAAAATTTTCTTCATGTTAATCATCCTTTCAAATGTGATGTGTTTTGTTGATAGTTCAAGTGTATGGTATAAGCGCTTTCATTACCACGTGTTGTTTTTCCGTATCGTTCCGGAAGTTTTCTAACCCTTGCTGTTGCAGAGGAAAATGAAGTGAGTGAGATGAGTCTATTAGATGAAAGGAAAAAATCCTGTTGATATTCACTATCTTTGTCAGATCAATATAGTGAAAAAAATATACGAAAAAAGTAAAAGTAATATATGAGAAAGTGATAAAAAGAAAGGGCTTTCTATTGACTTTTATAAAAAGGTTATTTAATATTAAATTATTAAGTTATCGATTAACTAATTGGAGGTGACCTGATGAATAAAGAAGAGATCAAACAAGAATTAACCGAAACAATTTTGCCTTTTTGGATGAAACTAAAAGATGAAAAATACGGTGGGCTATATGGTCGCGTAACGTATGATTTAGAAATCATTGATGTTGGAGAAAAAGGTGGAATAGCGGCGGCGCGTCATTTGTGGGCGTTCTCAAGCAGTTATCGGGTATTAAAGGACCCAGCTTATTTAGAAATGGCGGATCATATGTATCAATTTATTAAAGAAAAGTGTATAGACCGTGAATATGGTGGTGTATACTGGATGCTTGATTATCGCGGACGCGTTATTGACCAGCGTAAACATATTTATGCACAAGCGTTTGCGATTTATGGACTAAGTGAATATTACCGTGTTACGAAAAATAAAGAAGCACTTGATCTAGCTTTAGAACTCTATGATTTAATTGAAGTGGAAGGCTTTAACGAAAAAAGTGGTGCATATAAAGAAGAATTTACGCGCGAGTGGAAAGAAGCGCCGAATGTGATGTTAAGTGAGAACGGTGTAATGGCAGACGTTACGATGAACACACATATTCACATCTTAGAAGCGTATACTAATCTTTATAAAGTAGCGCCATCGACAGACTTAAAAGCGCGATTAGAATACTTACTAAAAATTCATTTTGAAAAAATCTATCAACCTGATCACTTTTTAGGTGTATTCTTTGACAGAGACTGGAAAAGTATTATTAATCTTCAATCATTTGGTCATGATATAGAAGCGTCCTGGCTAATGGATGAAACAGTAAAAGTGTTGAAGTTAGAGGAACCAAAATATGATCAAATGATTACGGACATCGCGCGTAATATTTTATCAGTGGCAGTGAACGTAGACGGCTCCTTACAAAACGAACGTGAAAATGGTGTCGTTGATGAGACGCGCATTTGGTGGGTCCAAGCAGAAACAACCTTAGGGTTTTATAATGCCTATGAAAAAACAGGTGATAGCATGTTTAGACAAGCAGCGGAAGCTTGTTGGAATTATATCGTTCGTTATATGAAAGACACGCGCCCAGGCAGTGAGTGGTACTGGTCATTAAGTAAAGACAATATTCCCAATAGCCGTGAAATTGCTGAGCCGTGGAAAGTTTCTTATCATAATACTCGGAGCTGTTTAGAGCTCATCGAAAGGATGGATAAACAATGATTCATGAAAAATATTTTGAACTACAAGACAAACAAGAACAGTTACTAACAAGAAAAAATGAGGTAAACGAAGACTTTTATAACGGGATATATGATCGCTATCAATACCCGGTTATCACGCGTCATCACGTGCCGATTCACTGGCGATTCGATTTAAATAAAGACACGAATCCCTATTTCCAAGAACGTTTAGGGATTAATGCGACTCTAAATCCAGGTGCGTTATATCATGACGGAAACTATTATCTCGTCGTTAGAACAGAAGGATTAGATAGAAAGTCTATTTTCACATTGGCTGTAAGTGATAATGGTGTCGACAATTTCCGCTTTATCGATGCCCCACTCGTCTGGGAAGATATTGATCAAAAAGAGACGAATATGTACGATATGCGACTAGTAAAACATGAAGACGGTTATATTTATGGTATTTACTGTTCGGAAAGTAAAGACCCAGATGTACCGGCAACTGACACATCGAGCGCAATCGCTCAAGCTGGACTTGTTAAAACAAAAGATTTAAAAACATGGACCCGACTACCAAACATTAAAACACCATCACCGCAACAACGTAATGTCGTACTTCACCCAGAGTTTGTGGATGGGCAATATGCGTTTTATACGCGTCCACAAGATGGGTTTATTTCAACCGGTTCTGGTGGAGGTATTGCTTTTGCGTTATGTGATGATATTGAAAATCCCGTCATCACAAAAGAAGAAGTGATTCATGAACGTGAATACCATACGGTCTATGAAGTGAAAAATGGTCAGGGTCCAGCGCCGATTAAAACGGCTAAGGGTTGGATTCACATTGCACATGGTGTGCGTAACACAGCCGCTGGTTTGCGTTATGTCTTATATGTATTGGTGACAAGCCTAGACGATCCGACGGAAGTTATTGCCGCACCAGGTGGACACTTTATCGCGCCTTATGATGATGAGCGAATAGGGGACGTGTCAAACGTGATTTTCTGTAACGGTGCTGTTGTTAATGAAAAAGATCAGGTCTTCATTTATTATGCATCGAGTGATACACGTGTACATGTCGCAACAACAACGATTAATCAGTTGTTAGACTATGCCTTTTATACACCAGAGGATCAGTATCGTTCTCTAGATAATGCCAAAGTTAGACAAGAGTTAATTGAAAAAAACGAACAATTATTAAGTCTAAATTAAATGAAGAAGATCCTACTCGAATTAAGGTTGGTTTATTGCCTTATGGCCTAAGGTTTGGTACTATTAAAGAGGATTCATTCAATTAATTAACTAAGTTAATCTACTTAATAAAGTTATAACTTAGTTTGAAATGATAAGACAATGAATGACTGGACGTTCGAAGATGGGATGTGTTGAAGATGGCGAATGTTACAATGAAAGATATCGCTGAAAAGATTGGTGTCAGTAGTGTTACAGTATCAAAGGCATTAAATGATAAAGAGGGCGTTAGTGATGCGCTAAAAGATAAAATAAAACAACTTGCAGATGAGATGGGCTATCGATATAATACAACGGCAAAATCAATGAAAAATGGCTTAACCTATAACATCGGTGTCGTTATTCCTGAACGTTTTTCAGGTGGAATGTCACAATCGTTTTATTTCCGTGCATATCAACAAGCTGCCCGTGTGTTTGAACAGTACGGGTACTACGGAATTATGAATATCTTAACGGATGCAGATGAAGAAGCGTTAAAGTTACCACGCTTGTATTATGAAAAGAAGGTAGACGGCTTTATTTTCTTAGGCCAATTATCGAGTGACTACATTAATATTATTAAAGAGATGGACATGCCTAAAGTGTTTCTTGATTTCTATGATGAACATGATGAAATCGATTCAGTTATTACCGATAACTTTTTTGGTGCTTATGATTTAACGAACTTCTTAATTAATAAAGGGCATAAAAAGATTGGGTTTGTTGGGAACCTGCATTCAACGAGCAGTATACAAGACCGCTACCTCGGCTACTATAAATCACTATTAGAACACGGGAAAGATATTAACGCGGATTGGATTATAAATGACCGTGATCAGCGAGGGAAATACATTGAATTTCAGTTGCCAAAAGATATACCATCATCTTTTGTCTGTAACTGCGATCAAGTTGCCCATGCATTTGTAAAACGATTAAAACAAGAAGGTTATCGCGTTCCAGAGGATGTATCCGTGGTTGGTTTTGATAATGATATTTACGCTACAATTACTGAACCGAATTTAACTACTGTGGAAGTTGATATTGATGAAATGGTTACAGCAGCTGTCAAAGTCATAATTAAAAAAGTTCAAGGTAATAATAAATGTTACGGAAGACAATCGGTTAAAGGGAAGATTATTAAACGTGACTCTGTATCAGACAAAAGACAAGAGTAATGCTCTTGTCTTTTTGTCTTAAGAAGGGAAGTGAGAACAATCGGTACGAAAGTCGTTGAATGGACGCTAACGGTGTATCACTACATTGTGCTAGCGCTATATTTTTGGGTAGGAATATTAAGAGGGCTCATTCTTTATGGGATAACACCCGCATGTGTCAGTGTATTTCTAACGTATGAGGCCATGAAAAAAAATGAAGACGTTGATGACAAATATATTAAACAACAATTTTTTAAACATTACCGGAACTATGATCACTACAAGCTCCTCTCATTTCTTATCAGTATCGGTTTGTTGTTGTTGATGGCTTTGTTTACCTATAGTTTAGCTAGAGGTGTATCGCTTGTACTTGTCGTCGTGATTATTTATTTCTTGTTGTTATTAATTGGAACAATGAGCTTTACCTTTTATCATCTAATGCTAAATAAAAAACCAGGGCGACTTGCTTTTGCTGAAGGTTTTGTTGAAATGATTAAAGAATTAAAAGTGACGGTGCCGCTCGTTATTGCGGTAGCTTTATTACTCGGTATTTTATATTATAATGCAGTACTTTTTCTCATTGTTTTTCCAGCTGGATATGCTGCTGTTGTGACAGGTTTAGTTAAGAAATCAAGTCAAAGCTAGAGTGATCTTTATGGATTCCTTTTTTAACCAATCATTTTAAGTTTATTTTTCACATGTTTCAGCTCTGTTTATGCAGCTGAAACATGTGTTTTTTTCTCATGAATTGTAAAACCAAATGCCTAAACTTTTTATCAAGCGCAATAAAAATAATTACCATGTTAGTAGCGAATGTGATACAATTATTATAAGCTAATCGATAAGTTAATTTTATTAAGGGGGACTATATGGAATTAGGAGTATTTAGTTATAGCTATCATTTAGCATTTGGAAAACATGAGGTATTTAAACCCGAAAATCCTATGGATATATTTGATTTTATGGATCTAATGTGTAATCTTAATGTTGATGGAGTGCAAATAGATATTATGCATTTAGAAAGCCGGGACTCTGATTATCTTAGCAAAGTGGGTCTGTATGCAAAAAATAAAGGCCTGTTCATTGAGTATGGTTCTACAGGAATTGAAGAAAATCATACATTGAATGAGTTATATGTAGCTCATAAACTGGGTGCGAAACTCATGAGAACATTTATGGGTTTTAATCGATATGATGGATCTTCCGATGCTCAATACGAAGTTGATAAAGCAATAAACGTCATAAAAGATATTATACCAACAGCAAATGAATTAGGCATCAAAATTGCTATTGAAAACCATTGTGATGCCACTGTCGATGAAATGGTTGAAATCATGCAAGCAATTAATAGTGAAACAGTTGGTGTTTGTGTTGATTTAGGGAACTTTATGATACATCAGGAAAAACCAATTGATTCAGTTCGAAAATTAGCACCCTATATCATCAATACTCATTTCAAAGATTATACAATGGAGATGATGAATTGGGGATTCAAATCATATGGCGTTCCTTTAGGTCAAGGAATCATAGATTTGAAGGGGATACTAGAAATTCTCAAGCGTAGCTCGAATTTAAACAGAATAGTATTAGAAATACCTGTTGAAAAAGATATTAACGAAGATGCCACTCTAAAAAAAGAAAGGGCCTACGTAGAAGAAAGCGTTCGTTACGCTAGGGAAACTCTAGAAATATTTTAAATACTATATATGTTAAATCTAGAAATATTGCAAACTTTATAACACCACTTATCATTCGCATGTTTCAGCTCTTTTTATGCAGCTGAAACATGTGTTTTGTTTTGTGCTTTTTTCTATGGTTCAACATTCCTATCATCTAAAGCTTTAAAGCATCGTTGGATAAGGCTATGGTTTGCTTTTAGTTCATCAGAATACTTTAACATAATATCTACAACGGATTTAGATGGCAGCTGTCCGAACATAGTATAGTGCTTATATTCTGTACTTGAGAGGACCTTACCATATTTTAACATGAGTCGCTAGTATCGCTTGAACCGACGGTATTTTTTGTTTTCGCCGTTTGATATGTTGAATACTTATTCGAGATATGTCTTTTTTGTTCCTCCAGTGGGAATAACGATCGATGATGACTTCGTACCATTTATAATAATGGCGTAGCCTTCATTCATATCAAATGTTGTGAGTAAGAGAGTTTATCTTTTTATATAGGATTGTTCTCAGGTGTCCCATTGAAGTTGGGTGGAAAACGAGTTTTCGAGTGGTGTTTTAAACTACTACAGTAGTAAAGTGCAAAATTAATAACGTAATAAATAAAGTAATAATATATTTATTTACTTAAATCAGTCAGCTATAATAGAAGATATATCGATTGAAAATGATCGGGGGAGGGGTAGCCTGGAATAGAATAGTATCTGTGCCATATATAGTCGAGTAGTTAAAACTCCATGAATTATGGTTTTTAATTAGATTAAGTAAATTTACTTAAATTAAATTTTATTATTAAGTAAAAAATAAAAAGATTTAACAAAAAGCTATTGACGAGTAACCGTTTTCAATATACAATGTAGTTATTAACTTATCGATAACTTAAAGTTAGGTTAATGTTAGTTTTTAAAAAAGAAAGGGTGTTTAATTATGGGTAAAAAGTTGATGGTTTTATTAATGAGTCTGTTTATGTTAGTTGCTCTAGCGGCATGTGGCGGGGATGACGATACGTCAGGTTCAGACGGTACTGGTTCAGATGATGGATCAAGTAAAGATGTGCCAATGAGTGAAGCATGGAAAGACATGGATCCTGAAGAAATCGAAGGCGATTTAACGGTTATTA
The DNA here is from genome assembly GCF_900115605.1 of Halolactibacillus halophilus. GTDB lineage: Bacteria > Bacillota > Bacilli > Bacillales > Amphibacillaceae > Halolactibacillus > Halolactibacillus halophilus. The sequence continues at coordinate 32,531 of NZ_FOXC01000003.1, read as the reverse complement.
CAAACCGTACAGATATTGTTGACGATGTCTTCCAAGATTATAAAGAACAGTTTGAATCGAAGTATTCTAATGTAAATGTGACGTTCGAAGCATTGAATGATTATGGTGGTGATATTATGCCACGTATAAATACGCAAGATTTCGGCGATGTACAATATTTACCTACTGAGTTACCAGTTCAAGATGTTCCAAATTTCTTTGAGCCTATGGGTACATTAGAAGAAATGCAAGAAAAATACTTAGGTGTTGAAGAACGTGCAGTTAATGATACCGTTTATGGTATTCCAATTGCGGTTACGTATACAGGGGTTGTCTATAATAAAGCTGTCTTTGAAGAAGCTGGTGTAACTGAAATACCCCAAACTAAAGCAGAATTTTTAGCGGCGCTACAAATGGTGAAAGATAATACTGACGCCATTCCGCTATATACAAACTATGCAGATGCATGGCCATTAACGCAATGGCAGGGAGCGGTATCAACGACAGCTGGTACTGAAACCTATTATAACATCGATAGTTTAGAAGATCCGCGTCCATTTGAAGCGGGGGATCCGCACTACGATCATTACAAACTTATGTATGATGTGGCTGAACAAGGTTTAATTGAAGAAGATCCACTTACAACAGACTGGGAAGCTTCTAAAGTCATGATGAATGAAGGCGAAATTGCGACAATGGTTCTTGGTTCTTGGGCTTTAGGTCAAATCCAAGGAGCAGGTCCGAACCCTGATGATATTGCAATTATGGCCTTTCCTAATGATGCAGATCGAACATTGTTCTCTCTAAGTGGTGATTATAATATTTCTATTAGTAAATTTAGTGAAAACAAACCGGCAGCTTTTGCGTGGGTTGATTGGTTTATTAATGAATCAGGATACTCTGTGGAGCAAGCTGGTGGTATTAGTGCAGCTAAAGATATGCCACTTCCTGATACATTAGCGGATGCAGAGGCAGCAGGTGCTGAATTCGTTATGCTCGAGCCATCTCCTGAAGAATTAAAAGGTAAATTAGACGCGATTGATAAAGAATCAGAAGTTGGTCTATGGATGCCGGATAAAAAACAAATTTTAATTGAAGCAGCTATTGGTAATCGTGACATGTCCTTTGATGATGTTATGAATGACTGGAACGATGCTTGGGAAACAGCTTACAACAAAGTTATGGAATAACGTTAAAACAGCTTAAATAGATAGAAAGGGAGTGCTTCATGTGCTCCTTTTCTCATCTTTAATAGATAGAAATACGCTTGCGGCTAGAGATTAGGCATTAGGAGGTGCGGACCCTTGTCAAAAATAAAGCAGATAGTGAGTAAGTTAAGTTTTTCAAAAATTTCTTATAAAGCGCAACGTAATATTATTATCGTATCGTTTTTAGCAATTCCGATGATACTACTTATAACGTTCGCGTTCTTACCGGTAATCAATATGTTTTGGTATAGCTTTACCGACTGGAATGGCTATAGCAAGATGAATTTTGTTGGGCTTGAAAACTATAAAACGATTTTTTCAAATCCAGAATACTTTGCGGTTTTTAAAGTAAGTTTGTATTATTTCTTCGCGACATTTGTTCAATTAGCAATTGCGTTATACTTTGCGACGATCCTTAGTTTTGAAGTGAAGTTCAAAAACTTTTTCAAAGGCATTTTGTTCTTCCCTTATTTACTAAATGGTGTGGCAATTGGCTTAATGTTTTTGTTCTTCTTTAGAGCAGATGGAACCCTTGATACTGTCCTTCAAGCAATTGGATTAGGGCAGCTTACGCAAAAGTGGTTAGGTAACCCAGATTTGATTAACTACTCGTTAGCAGGTGTGTCTATTTGGCGTTATATGGGCTTTAATTTCATTATTTTCCTCGGAGCAATTTCATCGATTCCAAATGAAATATATGAAGCGTCGGAGATCGATGGTGCAAATCGTTGGCATCAATTCCGTTACATTATTTTACCAAGTATTAAAATTATCGTGTCATTAAACTTAATTCTAGCAATTAGTGGATCCCTCAGTGCTTTTGAAATTCCGTTTATTATGACGGGTGGAGCGAATGGTAGTGCTACTTTTGTTATTCAAACAGTAAATACAGCATTTAAGTACGGTAAGATTGGTCTTGGTTCTGCGATGGCGGTAATTTTACTCTTTATTGTCGTTGTTGTAACAGGCGTTCAGAGAAAGTTCTTTAGTGGAGGGGATGAGTAAAGTGGACAGTAAACGAACGTTAGGGAAAGTATTTAAATATTTCACGCTGTTGCTTGGCGCAACCTTCAGTATCATTCCAATTTTAGCAATTTTCTTTGCTTCATTTAAGACAGGGAATGAATACGGATCAACAGGAGCTTTAGCTTTACCTGAGAATTGGTTGAACTTTGAAAATTACACACGTGCTTTTAGTGAAGGGAATATGTTGGTTGGTTTTAAAAACACCTTAATTATTCTAATCACTTCTGTTATTGGGACAACATTGATTGGCTCGATGGTAGCATTTGTGTTGCATAGATTTACATTTAGAGGAAGTAAATATATTTTAGGTGGATTTTTACTAGCGACATTAATTCCGGCAGTTACAACCCAAGTAGCGACATTTCAAATCGTTCACCGCTTAGGTTTATTTAATACCATCTTTGCGGCGATTGTGTTGTACCTTGGAACGGATATTATTGCTGTATATATCTTCTTGCAGTTTATGGACTCGATATCAGTTTCACTTGATGAATCGGCTATGCTTGATGGAGCTTCTTACTTAACGATTTATCGTAAGATTGTATTGCCGCTCTTAAAACCGGCAATTGTCACGGTGTTTATTATTAAAGGGGTTAACGTCTATAACGACTTCTACACGCCGTTCTTATATATGCCGAAAACTGATTTACAAGTAATATCAACATCGCTCTTTAAGTTCCAAGGACCTTTTGGAGCAGAGTGGCAAGTGATAACTGCTGGTGTCATGATTGCGATTATTCCTACATTAATTGCCTTCATTTTCTTACAAAAATATATTTATAACGGATTAACGAACGGATCGGTTAAATAATCGATACTGAAAGGGGACATTTACTATGACAAAAGTTAAAATAATAGCTGATAAAATTCATGCAATGCCTTGGGAGGATAAACCGGCAGGATTAAACGCGCCTGTTTGGCGTCACAGTCAAAACCCAATTATTAAACGTAACCCCGCAAAAGGGATTGCTCGTATTTTTAATAGTGCGGTTGTTAGTTATAACAATGAATTTGTTGGTGTTTTACGTGCTGAAACGATCGATGGGCGCCCACACTTACACTTAGGTAAGAGTCAAGATGGTTTGAACTGGGAGATTGAAGAAGAAAAAATTCCATTCGTTGATGAAGAAGGTAACAGCTTCCAACCACCGTCAGCGTATGATCCACGGTTATTAAAAGTAGAAGGAACGTACTACATTATTTGGTGTACGGACTTCTATGGTGCGGCAATTGGTGTAGCAAAGACAGATGACTTTAAAACGTTTGTCCGCTTAGAAAACCCGTTCTTACCATTTAACCGAAATGGGGTATTATTCCCACGTAAAATTAACGGTAACTATGTGATGCTGTCTCGTCCAAGTGACAGTGGTCATACACCATTTGGTGATGTGTTCTTAAGTGAGTCACCGGATATGACTTACTGGGGCAAACACCGCCACGTAATGTCAAAAGGTGGCTACGGTTGGTGGCAAAATGTGAAGATTGGTGGCGGTCCAGCGCCGATTGAAACGTCAGAAGGTTGGCTTATGTTTTATCATGGTGTTACAGGCACATGTAACGGTTTTGTTTACTCGATGGGTGCGGTTATTTTAGACCTCGAAGAACCTTCAAAAGTGAAATATCGTTCAAAAAACTTTGTGTTAACACCGGAAGAACAATACGAAACAACAGGTTTTGTTGATAATGTTATCTTCCCTTGTGCGACACTACATGATGCCGACACAGGTAAAATCGCTATCTATTACGGCGCAGCTGATACGTATGTTGGTCTTGCATACACAACCGTTGACGAAATTGTTGAATATGTAAAGGAAACCTCAGAAGACGTAGCGGATGATGCAGAGATAGGAATTAAGTGATTAATCAAAGAGGCTAAGACACCTTGTACTGGGTGATTAGTCTCTTTTGATTTAAATCAAATTAAATAAAAATATAAAAAGGATCTTTTATTAAAATGAGAGGTGTAAAAATGAAAAATAAAAAACCAAATATTGTTTTAATATTAACGGATGATCAAGGCTACGGAGATATTGGCATACATGATAACGAGCATATTGAAACACCTACGTTAGACCGTTTAGGAGAAAATAGTGTAAGATTTCATAATTTCCATGCTTCACCTGTTTGTGCTCCAACCCGAGCTTCTCTTTTGACAGGGAGAAACTTCTTAAAAACAGGTGTTTCTCATGTTCATGGTGGTAGAGATTTTGTGAATATTGATGAAGTAATGCTACCAGAGGTTTTAAAAGACAATGGATATAAGACTGCTATGATGGGGAAATGGCATTCTGGTAAAACAAATGCTTATTTACCTTACAATCGTGGCTTTGACGAGGCATGGGTTGCTACCTTATATCAACATTATAATTGTAGAATGGATTATAACGGTCATATGGTTGAGACTAAGGGGTGGACAACGGATGTTTTAACTGATTTAGCTATTGATTTTATTGATGACAATAGTGATCAACCTTTTTTCTTGTACTTACCCTATTTAGGTCCTCACGAACCTTGGGAAGCGCCTGATGCGTATGTAGATAAATATCAGGCGAAAGGTTTATCGAAGGGTTTGTCAACAATATATGGAATGGTTGAACAAATTGATCAAAACGTTGGTAGACTTTTTAACAAATTAGAAGAAAAGAATATAATGGATAACACCCTAATTATTTATATGAGTGACAATGGTCCAATTGGCGACTGTTCTATAAATGGTAGTTTGACTCAAGCTGAAATGGATTTAAGAAATCCACCAAATATGAGAGGGAATAAAGGGACTATATGGGAAAATGGTTCGCGAGTACCTTGCTTTATTCAGTACCCTAAGAAGTTCAAACCGCGCTTAATAACTGACTTTGCTAGTTGCATGGATATATTCCCAACGATTTTAGATATCACAAATTCAAATATGTTGAACGAGTCATTAAGTATCGATGGACTAAGTTTAATACCGACTTTAGAAGGTGATTCCGATGTACCTAATAGATTTCTATTTAATGGTACGCATGAAACTTGGTGGGAAGGTAGAAATGAAGAGTGGGAGGTTATGCCCACTAGTGAAAAACTGACATTTGAACAACAAAGAGAAAATATTTCTGTTAGAGAAGGGAAATATAAACTGGTTAAGACAGGTCTAGATACTTATGAATTATTTGATATAGAAGAAGATCTCCAAGAAACGAAAGATTTGTCTTTAGACTATCCTCAAAAAACCGAGGAGTTAAAAGCTGCCCTAAAAGAATGGTATGTCGATTTAATTCACTCGGGTAGATCGCACCAAATCGCAACGTTTTATATTGGCTATAAAGATGAAGACAGTACATTGATTCCAACATATGCACCCGTACATTTAGAGGGGCAAGTAAAAGCATCTAGTCATTTTACGTATAATTGGACCAGTGCAGGCGATGCCCAAATTATAAATGTAGACGTCCTAGCGGATGATTATTATAAGCTGTCATTTAAAGGTAAGGTTATAAAGCCAAACACTATAATTAATGTGCAAATAGGCGAACAAAAAGTTGAAGGAACACTTCGATTGAACGAACAAACGGAGTTAGGAGTTGTAAAATTACCAAAAGGTAAAACGTATCTTACCATCTCATTAAAAAGTACATCAGCAGGTGAGGGTGAAGCAATCCAATTTGGTTATCCTGCAGATGGTATTGTTATAGAGAAAGTGAATAGAAATTAAGAAAGGCTTACCTATTATTTGGTGAATAATAGGTAAGCTAATTATATATATAGGGGGGAGAGTGATAAAGATGTTTAGTGATATAAATAAATCAATAGGGCTGATGGTAAAAACGGTAGAAGAAGCTTGTAATTTAGCATGTGATTATTGTTACTATAGCAGGTGTGGGGGCCTTGTGAAAGATTTAAGTACAATTGATGTGGATTTAGTAGACGTCATTATTAAAAAAACGATATCAGAAGGTTACAACATTATTAATTTTGTTTGGCAAGGTGGGGAACCGTTACTTGCTGGATTGGACTTCTTTGAGCGAGTAATGGCTAGTCAGAAAAAATATTCTAAACAAGGAATAACTTTCACAAACGCCCTGCAGACAAATGGAACATTAATCACAAAGCGATGGGCTATATTTTTTAAAAAATATGGGGTTATTGTTGGTGTGAGTCTAGATGGTACAGAAGAAATAAATGATAAGCGAAGAGTAGATGCGGCTGGTAGAGGGAGCTATAACCGTGTAATGAAGGGTATAAATTATTTGAGAGAAGAGGGAGTTGCGTTTAATGTTTTAACCGTTGTCAATCAAGAGAATGTTGACAGAGCTGATGATTTAATGACGTTTTTTGAAGAGCAATCTTTTGGTTTTATCCAATTTTTACCTTGTATGGACTTTAGTTCACATGATGCGAGTCAACCAGGAGTCTATGAAATAACACCAAAACAATACGGGGATTTTCTTTGTGATCTTTTTGATCATTGGTTTAATGAGGGACATCCAAATACGTCTATACGTTTTTTTGAAAATATGTTGGCTTTTTATTTGAATCGACAACCAACCGTCTGTATCCAATTGGATAAATGCCCACTAAATTTATTAATAGAACCGAATGGAGATGTCTATCCATGTGATTTCTATATAGATGAAGAATACAGGATGGGAAATATGCTCGAAGATTGTTTCACTGATATTATTCAACATGATCACTATAAGAAATTCCAGCAATTAAAACCAGCGCTTTCGGATGCGTGTCAATCGTGTGAATACCAAGGATTATGTAACGGTGGTTGTCCGAGAAATCGTGTGTTAGGTTCATCAAAGGATAAGTCGCAGGATTACTTTTGTGAGAGTTATAAACAGGTTTATAAATACGCAGATCAACGTATGAGAGTTGTGGCGGAAAATATAAAAATAGTGTGGTGGAAAGACTATTTAGCACGGGGCAATAATCTTCCAAATAGAAATGATCAATGCATATGTGGAAGTGGTAAAAAATATAAAAAGTGTTGTATGGATATGGTAGCTAGTGAGACAGAAAAGATAGGACTAAAATAGAATGGGAATGACTAGTATGAAATTTATTAAAGGATTTACTTTCGGTTGGGATAGTAGGCGGGGTGACTTTTTAAAAGAAGCAGCAAAGAGAAGTTTACGCCTAATGAAAGAACGTACCGCAAGTGATACAGTTATTATTGCTTTAAGTGCCTTGCAGGAAACCGCGCATACGACAGAGGTTGATTACTGGGATGAACATATGGTCAGTGATGAAGAGCTCATCGAAATGATTAAATATGCAAAAACGTTAGGATTAAGGGTTATCTTAAAACCGACAGTAAATTGTAAAGATGGAACGTGGCGTGCACATATTAACTTCTTTGATTTAGATGTTCCGTGTGAACCGAAATTCTCAGATTGGTTCAAGTCTTACACGGCTTATCAGACACATTATGCCGATATTGCCGAACGAACGGGATGTGAGATGATGATTGTGGGTTGTGAGATGGTTCAAACAGAAAGACGGGCAGATGATTGGCGCGCACTCATTCGTGAAGTAAGAGAGGTTTACCAGGGCCTTGTTAGCTACAACACGGATAAGTATCAAGAGAATCGCGTTACATTTTGGGATGCGGTTGATGTAATCTCATCAAGTGGTTATTACCCAACGGGTCAATGGGAAAAAGAACTTGACCGCATTGAGAAGGTTGTGACAGCTTACGATAAACCGTTCTTCTTTGCTGAAGCGGGTTGTCCAAGCCGGAAGGGCTCTAGTCAAATTCCAAATGATTGGGGACATGTAGGTGATGTTAATCTTGAAGAACAAGCCCACTTTTATGAAGACATGTTTCGGACGTGTGAACGCTACGGATTTGTAGAAGGTTTTGGTCTTTGGGACTGGAACACTTTACTGCACACACTAGATGAAGTTGAAGATCATGATGGTTACGGTGTCTATGGGAAACCGGCTGAACAACTAATTTTTGATTATTATCGTAAGAAATGAGGAAACATTATGCATCTTGATTTACCAATTGAAGAACTAAAACGTTATCAGGGTATAAATCCAAAGCCGTCGGATTTTGATCAATACTGGTCAGAAGCATTGGCTGAACTCAATGCGCTATCACTTGATTATGAAGTGGTGGAAGCGGACTTTCGAGTTGAAGGTATGACGCTCTATCATTTAACCTTTACCGGTATAGGTGGTATGAAAGTGCATACGAAATGGGCGAAACCACATCAACCGACCGGTCAAGCAGTTGTGATGTTTCATGGTTACGGTGTCGATAGTGGTGACTGGCTTGATAAAGTGGCTTATGCCAAAGAAGGTATTCATGTGTTTGCGATGGATTGTCGTGGTCAAGGGGGGTTAAGTGAAGATACGATTGTCACGATTGGACCGACGGTTAGAGGACATATTATTCGTGGGTTGAAAGATAAAGATCCAAAAAATTTATATTACCGCGCGGTCTTTTTGGATACGGCTCAACTTATTAAAATCATGCAGTCAATGAAAGATATTGATCCAAACCGAATAGGGTCTTACGGACAAAGTCAAGGCGGAGCTTTAGCGCTTGCGGTCGCAAGCCTTGTACCAGAGATTAAAAAGACGTATAGTGTGTACCCGTTTTTAAGTGACTATAAGCGTGCTTGGGAAATGGATGTCACAAACTCAGCCTATGAAGAGCTTTCCTTTTACTTTAGAAATGTCGACCCACTACATCAATTTGAAGAGGAAACGTTTTTAAAGTTAGGTTACATTGACCTACGTCATTTAGCACCACGGATTCAGAGTGATGTCATTATGGTGACGGGGATGCGCGACAATGTTTGTCCACCATCGACGCAGTTTGCGGTGTTCAATCATTTAATTACGAAGAAAACGCATCGTTTATATCCAGAACACGGTCATGAACATATTCCACATCACGCTGATGAGGCTTTTCAGTTCTTTAAATTACTTTAAAAAAGTATGGAGAGTTTAGGTTAAAACAAAGATCTTAACCATAAACATATTATCCGAGGAGGACCAGAATGAAAGCATTATTACTGGAAGAAAAAAATAAGGTATTCGAAATGAAAGTAGGCAATATAGAAAAGCCGATTGTTAATAAGGGAGAAATTTTGATCAAAGTAATTGCTACGGCCTTAAATCCTGTAGACTATCAAACCGGTAATCAAGGAAATCCGAATTGGTTATATCCTCATATTTTGGGTTTAGACTCAGCCGGTGTGGTTGAAGAAGTGGGTGAGGATGTTACGAATATTAACGTTGGGGACAGGGTGGTTTATCACAGTGATTTAACGAAAAAAGGGGGATTTGCTGAATATGGTGTAACGACAGCTCATACAGTTTCATTGATTCCGAAGGGAGTATCTTTTGAAGAGGCCGCTGCTCTTCCGTGTGCTGGCTATACAGCTTACCAAGCACTGTTTCATAAAATGAGTGTTTCAAAAGGGAAAACAATTTTGATTCATGCTGGTGCAGGAGGAGTTGGTGGTTTTGCTATTCAATTAGCAAAAAATGCTGGGTTAACTGTTTTAACAACAGCTTCTTATAACAATCACGAGTATGTAAAAAGTTTAGGCGCTGATTATACGATTGACTACCATAAAGAAGATTTTGCAGAGAAAAGTTTGGAAATCACTCATGGATTAGGTGTTGATTTTATTATAGATACAGTAGGACGTGAGAATGCTAACAAGTCGTTAAAAGCGCTTGCTTTTAATGGCCATATTGCCTTTATTGCAGGGGCTCCGGATATAAATAAGGCTATTTCATTTGCACATCCTCTGTCTTTTCACCAAGTAGCACTTGGAAGTGTGCATCAGTCTAATAACGCAAAGGAACAACGAACACTCTCGCAAATGGGGGATCACATGCTTATGCTTCTTCAAGAAGGTAAACTTGACGCACTTGTTGCAAAGGTGATTTCGTTAGACGAAGTTCCAGAAGCGTTAGCTGAACTGGCCACGCGTAAGGTTAAAGGGAAAATTGTAGCAAAAATCGGCTGATTTAACTGTAGATCATATTAAAATAGAGGAGGTTTCATATGCGATTAGGAGGATTCGTTTTTGTTGACCATTTAAACCCAGAATCATGGGTGAAGAAACATCTTGAGAAAGGATTTAATAGTGCTGTTTTACCGATTGATCATACATGTTCTGAAATACAGAGAAATGACTATAAAGCTTTAGCGAAAGAGCACGATATATTGTTGAGTGAGGTTGGTGCATGGAGTAATCCGATTAGCTCTGATCGTGAGACGCGAAAAAAAGCCATCGATTATATTAAGCAACAACTCGCTTTTAGTGATGAGATGGGTGTGAGAACATGTGTTAATATTGCAGGTTCACTTGGCTCCGAGTGGGATGGCCCTCACCATGAACATTATACTCAAAAAACTTTTGAACTTATTGCAAGAACTATTCAAGACATTATAGACGATGTCAAACCAACGCAGACAACATATAGTCTCGAGATGATGCCTTATACACCTCCAAGTGATGTATGGGATTACAAACAACTTGTTGACATGATTGACCGAAAGGCATTTAAGATACATTTTGATCCGGTCAATATGATTAACAGTCCAAAATGTTATTATCAAAACGGAACGGTCATTTCTAACTTCATCGAGGAACTAGGTGATTCAATCATAAACGTCCACTTAAAAGATATCTTATTGACCTCAGATTTAACAATAAATTTAAAAGAAGTTTTACCAGGCAGGGGACAATTGGATTATCCGGTCTTGCTTAAGAAACTCGACACATTGGATCCGGATTTACCAGTTATCATTGAGCATTTGCCTGATGAGCTGAGTTATGATTTAGCTAGTCAGTATATCCGAAAAGTGGCAGAAAAAAATCACATCACTTTTAAATAGTTATTAAAACAAATGTTCTTTATCAAACATACTAAGATTAGTAGTGTAATATCCAAAACAATGGATTTATGCTACTTTTTAAATTTTCGTTTGAGTAAGATATTTTAGGTTAGAAGTTCTCGGCTTTTTTGTACAACTGATTTGTTTATAAATGTAACTACTGAAATAAAGTATATAGATTTTGCCTGACTAATGAAGTAAGAATGGGAGAGGTTACAGATGGAAAAAAGACAATTAACGGATTGGACGTTTAAACAAGTAGGAACGAAACATACTTATCCTGCTTATGTACCTGGGTGTGTTCATACGGATTTATTAAAGAATGGTCTAATTAGCGATCCGTTTTATGAGGACCGAGAAAAAGAGTTGCAGTGGATTGATAAAGAAGATTGGCAGTATGAGACGACATTTGAAGTGACACAGAAGATGCTAGAAAAAATGATGACACTTACCTTTCACGGGCTGGATACATACGCGGACATTTATATCAATGGTGTGTGCGTTAAACAGACAGCTAATATGTTTAGAATCTATCATCTTGATTTGAATCAGTACGTTTCACTAGGGAAGAATACGTTAGTCATTGTCTTTCAGTCACCAATTAAGACTGATTTACCGAAACTTGATGCGCTTGGATACCAATTACCGGCCGTTAATGACGATAGTGAGATGGGTGGATTAGGTGATAAGAAGTTGAGTATCTTTGCCCGTAAAGCGCCGTATCACTACGGTTGGGATTGGGGACCGCGATTTGTCACCTCTGGTATTTATAAGCCGGTTGAATTGATTATTTACGACGCACTCGTCGTTGATGATATCTATGTCCGCATGGATTCGGTTGAGAAAGATGAAGCAGTTGGTGAAGCGGAAGTGACAGTATCAGTAGCAAAGCCAGGGCTTTATACGTTCACGCTTCATACCGAAAATTTTCGCATCGAGGAGACGTTTGACCTGCAGCATAATCAACAAACAGTCACGTTGCCTGTGGTCATTAACAATCCAACAAGATGGTATACACATGATTTAGGTGAGCCGTATTTATACACGTTTACGTTAACGGTGCGAGATGAGATGTGTTTAGTAGCGCACACACAGGTTAAAACAGGTTTAAGAAAAGTCCGACTAGTAACAGAACCTGATGAAGCAGGGCAGTCGTTTTATTTTGAATTAAACGGTGAGCCACTCTTTATAAAAGGTGCGAACCATATTCCAGGTGATAGCTTTGTCACAGAAGTCACCAAAGCGAGCTATCAAAAAGAAATCGATGCTGCCTTATTTAGTAACATGAATATGTTGCGTGTCTGGGGTGGTGGCATATATGAAATGGATGAGTTTTATGAGCTGTGTGATGAAGCGGGTATTCTTGTCTGGCAAGACTTTATGTTTGCGTGTAGCATGTATCCAGGAGACGCAGCCTTTTTAGACAATGTCAAACAAGAAGCGATTGATCAAGTCATACGTTTAAGACGTCACCCTTCACTTGCGCTATGGTGTGGCAATAATGAAATGGATTCAGCTTGGGCGCATTATGAAGAAAATGGTGGTTGGGGTTGGAAGCAAGCCTTTAGTCATGATTTGAGAGAGAAGATCTGGGCTGATTATCAAACGATTTTTCACACGATTCTTAAAGAGGTTGTTGATGAGCGTACTGATGTTTGTTATTGGTCCAGTTCTCCCCTTAAATTTGAAGCAAGTGATGCGTCACGACATGCGCTCGGAGTGAGTGGTTCAGGTGATGTCCATTACTGGGATGTGTGGCACGGAAAACAACCGTTTACCTCCTATCACGATCATGTCGGACGATTCATGAGTGAATATGGCTTTCAGTCATTTCCGGAAAAAAGCACCATTGAAACGTTTATGACTGAAAAAGATTACCAAATTGATTCTGTTCCAATGTTGCATCATCAAAAGAATGGCGATGGCAATCATTTGATTGAGACATATATGAAAGATGCCTTACCGGAACCGAAAGACTTTGAAAGTTTCTTATACTTGTCGCAAGTGCTTCAACAAGAAGCAATGAAACAAGCGATTGAAGCGCATCGAAAAGCAATGCCGTACTGTATGGGGACGCTTTACTGGCAACTGAATGATTGTTGGCCAGTTGCCTCGTGGTCTAGTGTCGATTATTATGGTCGTTATAAAGCGATGCATTACCAAGCAAAAGAAAGTTTTAAATCACAAATTTTGGTTGTCAGTGAGACCGATCAACAGCTCGCGATTCACGGAGTGAATGACCAAGAAGCGGTGACCGGTAAGTTAAGTGTTGTTCTTCAGACGTTAACTGGTGAGGTGTTATTTGAGGAAGTGGATAATGTAACGTTGATGCGGAAAACGAGTACGACACTTAAGATGTTTGATCAATCAAACCTGTTAGAAGGTGTTGAGCCTGCCGGTCTAGTGTTAGTTGTTCAATTTAAACGTATGCATGAACAAGTGATCGAGCAACGACACTATTTTGTTGAAACAAAAGCGTTAGAACTTAAAAAGCAAGCAGTGACGGTAAAACAATTGAAAAACCATACGTATGCTATTTCATCGTTGGCTTTCCAAAAAGCCGTTCGATTAGTAGCCTCGGTTGAGGGACATTTTTCAGAGAACTATTTTGATTTGTTACCGGATGAAGTGAAAGAAGTGGTATTTTATCCGAGTGATGGAAGTCAGTGCATAGATATAGAAGCAGAAGGCATGGGTGCTTTTATAAAATAGTATCGAGAGACACGTGATAGCTGAAAGAATCAGACGTTGATCATTGATATGGTCAACGTTTGATTGTTATCTTCCTTCGTTTATGTCTTTTACGCTACCTTTATCCGCAGTTGACGATACGTTTGTGCTAAACTTAAGAAGGAAAGTTAATAACAAATCAATAAACAGACTTATTTTACTGAAAGGAGAAACTATGATTATCTTAAAACAATTTGATGAATCAGACTATACCGCATTTATTGAGTGGCAAAAGGATGCAACAGAAAAAGACTTATTTCTTTTTGCGGGTCGTACCTTTACACCACCTGTCACAAAAGAACAATTAGTTGCCTATGAAGCGGAAGTAAATCGAAAAACGCTACCCGTCAAGCTTTTTACTGTCATCCAAAAAGACACAGGAGAAAAAATAGGTCATATCCAAATGTCAGATATTGACGCTGTGAATAAATCGGCCTTTTTAAATCGTGTATATATTCGTGAAGAAAGCCGAGGAAAAGGATATGGAAAAGCTTTAATAGAAACGATGAAACGTTATGTTTTTAGCGACTTGGGTTTACACCGTTTATCGCTTTATGTATTAAGTAATAACTTAGAAGCAAAACAGATGTATGAACAAGTCGGTTTTAAGGAAGAAGGCGTAATGCGTGATGCCCGGTTATTTCAAGGGGACTATCTTAGTTTACACTTAATGAGTGTATTGGCATCTGAGGTTGCGTCGTAAAGTTACGTTCTTTTAAACACCCTTTTTACCGAGTTTAATTACTGCTGATTTATCAGCTTTAGTACTCGGCTAAAAAGGGTTTGGCTAGATCAATCAAATATGTGCTATGGCGTGTTAACAGATGATATTATTGCTGTTTCGTCGACGCTACCGCCGCTATTAATCAGTGTTATTTTCGTCAGTTTGTTCAATGGAAAGTGATTCCAGGGATAATGGATATTTGGTCCACAAGTGTTAATGAATTGCATGCTGCCGTTCGGTCAGTATACGGTCGGATCAAAACACGTTTGAAACGTTGAGTTATCACTTGTCGATGGTTGGCAATTTCACTCCGCTGTCATTACTGCTTATCGCCGGATTCAATCCAGATGAGTTAATCTAGATGTGATTTAAAGAACGCTAACACCTCTTCAGCTGTCGTTGCTGAAAAGTCAGGCGTGACGTCACCTTCTGGAGTCCGGAGTCGATGATTAAACCAGACAACGGAAAGTCCAGCGCTTTTAGCGCCTAATACATCATTGATGTAGGCATCACCAATATAACAGGTGGTGTCTTTGTTTAGTTTGAGTGTATCGACGATATAGTCAAAGACACGTGGGTCCGGTTTTTGAAACGGTAAAGAACCAGAAATAAACTGTTGATCAGGGTTTATCCACTGATCTATGCCGAGCTGCGTTATTTTCATCTGTTGGTGGTCGGTGTTGCCGTTTGTAAGAACCGCGAGATTGATCTGTTTACTGTTTAAATAATCAAGCAAAGTTTTTATTTCAGGTATGAGTGTGATTTGGTTCTGGTAAGAGACATACGCTTCCTGAAAGCGAAGGGCTGCTTTTTTTGTGATCGCATAACCTAAGTCTTTCAATGAGGCGGTGATGCGGTAAACTTGTAAGTCTTCTGTTGTTATTTTTCCGCTTTGTTCTTCATCAAAGACGTCATCGCTATATTTGCGGCTAAGAAGATATAATTTTTCAATATCTGTCTCAGTAAAGGGGTAATCAAAACTATTAACGAGTGCTTGTTTAAAGGGTAAGTGCTGGTCGTATAACGTATCATCGACATCGAAAATAACGGTGGAAAGCTGTTTATTCATAGGAGTCGCCTCTTTCTTTTTAGGTCAGTTATTTGCATTTTAACTTCACTTATTTTAACATAAAATGAGTGCGCGAAAAAGTTTCATAAGTTTTAATTGTGCTAATTTTGAGAATATTCACTTGAATGAGTGAGGGATTTTTGTTATAATGGGTCGGGTAGACTCACATAAAAAAACTAAGCTTTATGTTATGATTTCGTGGAGAAATAAGGGGGACCTTATTTTAAATAAAGAAAGATGGTAAAAAAACTAAAAGAATAGGTGTGGTTAAATTTATGAATCCAGTTTATAACTTTTCAGCAGGACCATCGACATTACCGAAAAGTGTACTGAAAAAAGCAGAGACAGAGTTATCCGACTATAAAAGCTCTGGCATGTCAGTTATGGAAATGAGTCACCGATCAAAATTATTTATGGATATTATCCAAGATGCAGAAAAAACATTACGTGAGTTAATGAATATTCCTGATAATTATACTGTCTTGTTCCTTCAAGGGGGTGCGTCAACGCAGTTTGCGATGGTCCCAATGAACTTGATGATCAAAAACAAGAAAGCTGATTACGTGATTACCGGTACGTGGTCACAAAAGGCATATGAAGAAGCAAAGAAATATGGTACGCCGCGTGTAATTGCCAATTCACATGGTGCCGACTTGTCACACATTCCAAAAGTAACCCGCGACATGATTGACCCAGAAGCGGATTATGTGCATATTACAACGAATAATACAATTGAAGGTACATGTTTTTATGAGTTGCCTGATACGGGTGATATTCCGATTGTCGCGGATATGTCATCAAACATTCTATCAGAGCTCATTGATGTGACGGATTATGGTTTAATTTATGCCGGTGCACAGAAAAATATCGGGCCCGCGGGTATGACTGTTATCATCATTCGTGACGATCTCATTGGCCATGCGTCTGAAAATGTACCAACAATGTTAGATTATCAAGTACACCAAAAAGCAAATTCAGTTTACAATACACCACCAACATTCCCAATCTACATGGCGAAACTTGTCTTTGATTGGATTAAAAATGATATCGGTGGCTTAGCTAAAATGGCGGAACTAAACGAGAAAAAAGCAAATCTTTTATATGATACGATTGATCATTCAGTATTATTTGAAGCAACGATCAAAGATCGTGACCGTTCTTGGATGAACGTACCGTTCATTTCAAAAACCGGTAATACTGAACTTGAAGCAAAATTTATTAAAGAAGCAGGCGAACGTGGTCTGGTCACACTAAAAGGTCACCGTTCTGTTGGAGGTATGCGCGCAAGTATTTATAATGCGATGCCAATGGAAGGTGTACAAGCCCTTGTAGATTTCATTAAAGAATTTGACGAAAATAATCAATAGGATTATAAAAGCGATCAGCCTAATTGAGGTTGATCGCTTTTTTATGTGGCTATTGTATTTTTTAAAGCTTTGCCTAACTTGCTTGTTCTATTAAAATTTCTTCAGGATGACGTTTGTATTTGATCGATAAGTAACCCATTGTCATTACCATATGAATGATAGTAAAGATACCAAGAACAAAAAGCATTTGGTAAGCATAAGCGAAGTCACCGCTAGAAATAATCGCTTTAAATGCTTGAACAGAATACGTCATTGGTAGAAGATGATGGATTGGCTGTAATACGTTTGGAATTAATTCAAGTGGAAACGTACCGGCACTTGTTGTCAGTTGCATGACGAGAATGATAATCGCAATAAACCGACCGACGTTGCCGAGCGTTGTTGCTAGAAATTGAATCAGCGTCATAAAGACAAGACTCGTAATCACCGTACCAACGATAAATAATGGTACACTTTTGACGTGTAAATCTAACACCGCTAACAAGACACCAGCGACAAGAAGTGCTTGAAGTGTACCGGCAATGGCAATGATTCCAAATTTACTTATAAACAATTGAATGCCTGAGGTTGGTGTTGAAGCGGGTGTTCTCATATTAAAAACAATCGTCATCAACAGTGCACCAACGAACAAGCCAAGTGAGATAAAGTATGGTGCAAAACCAGTCCCATAGTTAGGTACGGAATTCACAGCTTCTTTATTGACGAATACAGGTTCACCTATCATATTGTAAGTTGCTTGATTGGCATCAATACTAGATAATTGCTCTGCGCCTTCTGACAAAGCAGTGTGCAATTCATCTGATCCGCTTGTAAGCTGATCTGTACCTTCTGAGAGGTCTGTTGCTCCTTCATACAATTGCTCAGCACCTGTTGTTAACGAATCTGTCCCAGTAGTTAATTCTGTAAGGCCAGTTGTAAGTGCTGTTGCGCCATCGGCCAGTTCGATTGTTCCATTATTTAAGCTGGATATTTTGTCGTTTAATATATTGAAATTATTCACAAATGCCACTTGGCCTTGGTGTAAATCTTTCGTTCCAGCGTGTAAGGTTGTGGCACCGTCGCTTAATCGATTTAAACCACTATTTAATGTCCGTTCACCTTCAAGTAACTGATCAGCACCCACAATAAATTGATCAAACGTTGGTGCCGTTGCTGTTTTAATTGCTTCAATAAGTGTTGTTTCGGTATCTGTCATTGCTTTAGTGACACCTTTTTGATATTGCTCAAATCCTTCATCTATTTGAGTTGTCATCGTTTGGATGCTGCCATCAATATAGTCACTCACATATGGTGTTAACTGTTCAAGTAGTGATGTGGTTAATGTTTCTTGTGACGGCATATTACTCTCTAATGATGCAAGCAGTTGATTGATTGTATCGCTTGACATGTTCGCATCAACTAAAACTTGTTCTAATGTTTTCTGCTGCTTTTGTTGTGCCACCATCATGTCTTTGGCTACAGCATTTGCTAGAGAGGACGTTAGTTCCGTTTTCACTCGGTCGTCAACAGTGGATGATAACTGCTGATCAATGGTTGTGTTTAGCTGTTCTAAGCCAGATACGGGACTAAGTTCAGAGGTAATCGCTGCTGCTAGTTGTTCAGGCAGTTTGTTTTTTGCTTGAACTAATCCTTGTTTTAATGTTTCTGTGCCTGTCATTAACGTCGGGAGTGCATCTGATGCTTCACTTATACCTTTATCAAGCGCCTCTGTTCCATCTGACACTTCAGTAGTAGCTTCTTTTATTGTCTTTGAACCAGCTAATAAAGTGGCACTCCCAGCTGATAATTGCTCGGCGCCATTTGATAATGTAGCTGTTCCTTGTTTAAGGTCATTGGCACCAATGGCTAGTGTACTTACCCCGTCTTTAAAGGTAACGGACGTTGAAGCAAGTGTTTTTAAATGGTCCCGCAATACCTTTGCGCCTGAATCTACTTGCTTTGCGCCATTTTGAAGGGCATCACTTCCTTCTTCAGCCTTAACCAAACCATCGCCCGCATCATTGATTACTTGAAACATCGTCTCGGCGTAAGTGGCTGAGACTTGTTTTGCCATTTGTCCTTTAATTTCTTGCATGGCGGTTTCACCGATTTGTGCTGAAAGAAAGTTATGACTTTCATTTGGTATATAGTTTAAGATAAGTGGTTCGGGTGTGTCGTTTAATAACGTAGTGGCGTGTTGTGAAAAATCTTTAGGGATTTCAATTAACATATAATACTCGCGTGCCTCCAAAGCACTTTGGGCTGTTTCGCCATCTATGAAATGCAAATCGAACGGTTTTTCTTCTTTCAGCTGATTGATTAATTCATCACCTAAATGGAGTGCTGTCCCCTCAAAAGTTGCGCCTTCATCTAGATTGACAACAGCGACGGGTAAAGATTCCATTTGATCATAAGGGTCCCAAAATGACCAAAGGAACATGCCACTATACAGAAGTGGGACTAGAATGACGGCGATAATAGGGATAATGATTTTTTTGTTTTTTACGATGTGTTTTAATTCGCTTAAAAAAGCTGAATGTTTCATCTAATGTACCTCCTATGTGAACGTTTGACCATTTTGATCATTTGGTCATTTTATTTCAAAAAGAATAACCGATGCATGTCGGTCTTCTTTGAATTTTAGCTCGTTTATGATGGTGTTAAACCGTCAAGCACATACAATTTAAGTAGAGCTGAAATTTCATCCTTATCTAATGGTTTATGTTGTTCATCCCAGTCAAAAATAAGTGCCACGTAAAGTTTCAACATAATAAAGGCGGTAAGTTCAGTATGGCAAGGCTTAATTTCGCCTTCATCAATGCCTTTTTGAATAATTGTTTTTAAATAATCGATAATCATTTGTTCGATGGACTGAATCACTTCTTTGACTGCGGGTGTGCCTAATTCTTTTTCTTCTTGTAGTAATTTAATCATTAGTTGGTGATCGGTTCGATATTCTAATAATTTAAATAAGGCCCGGTCAGCTTTTTCGTGAAAAGTTAAGTCATCATTAATGATAGCATCAACAGCTGCCTTCATTTCTTGGATAAGCAGTGAAATGATTTGATGAAACAGTTGCTCTTTATTTTTGTAAAAAGTATATATGGTCCCTTTTCCTACATTGGCGATTTTAGCAATCTGATCAATCGTCGTTGCTTTATAACCAAATAATGAAAAAGAGTGTGTAGCTGCTTCTAATATTTGTTGTTTTCGATCGATAGTTACAATCATCAACCCCTCCTAATTGACCAAATGAATAAAACGGTCATAAGTTCAATATAGATATATTAACATATACTATGAAGTGCTACAAGTGAAAAAGAGCATTAAAGAGATTTAACCAAAAGGTTTATCGTTTTAGAGCATGTCTAAAATCCCTGGATAAACCTAAAGATATAGAGGCGAATAACCCGAGCAATCCTTGATTGCTCGGGCTAAGATTGTATTTTCACTTAAGGTTCAAAGCGCTTTGTTGATGAACGGTACTTAATCGCATAAGGGACAATCACCCGTTTAGCAGGCTCATCTTTTGTTTGGAGCTGTTCGATTAAACACTTGGCCCCTTGAATACCAAGTTTATAAATTTGAATATCGACCGTTGTAAGGGGTGGCCGAGTAATCTCAGATAAGTATAAGTTGTTAAAACTTGTGATAGATACATCCTCAGGACAATCAAGACCAAACTCTTCTAGCATATTAATAACGCCAAGACTCATCATATCATCACTGATCACCATCGCTGTGGGTGGGTTTTTAAGCTTTAATAGTTTTTCAACCGCTTTTTTACCACTTGACCGGTTAAATTCATCATTAATAATATAGTCTTCTCTCACTTTTATACCTGATTCAATCAGGGCTTGCTTGTAACCTTCAAATCGATCGGATGTCACAACAAGGTCAGTCGTTCCACCAATAAAGGCGATATTTTTATGACCGAAATCAATGAGATGTTTTGTTAATTCTTTGCTTGCGCTTACATTGTCATTATCGACGTATGTAATACTAGACTCATTTTCATAAGGTTTTCCTACAACAACAAATGGGAACTTCTCCTCGACTAAAAAGTCCATAATCGCATCATTCATCCGTGAATAAAGTAGAATAATCCCGTCAACACGATGGCCGTAGACCATGCGTTTGACTTCTTCGTATAATTGTTGGTCATTTCCACCGGTTGAGACGTATAACGAATACTCGGTGTCGTGAGCTACAGTACCCACGCCACGTAACACTTCAGGGAAGAATGGGTTTTGTAGGGCTGTTTCAGCTGAAGATGGCATGATGACCCCAATAGCTTTTGAAGAACGAACAGCTAAGTTTCTTGCGTTGACGTTTGGATGATAGCCTAATTCTTTCATGGCTTTTCTCACGCGTTTTTTCGTATCAGTACTAATGCGCGGGCTATCTGCGATCACGCGAGAGACCGTAGACGGCGCCACCCCTGCCTTTTTGGCAACATCTTTAATGGTTACCGCCATAGGTTTATGCCTCCTTAAAAAGCTATGAATTAAAAGCGTAACGGATAAATCCATTCACTTTTTTGTATGAATATTTCGTACAGAGAAAATCTGTGAAATCACATATGCAAACGGTTGATGAAAAAATGTGAAAGCGCGTACTTATATTATATCTGATTTCTGTTGTGATTTAAATAGCTTATTTAATTTAATTCATTTTCTTATAAAGGGCTTGACCATATAGGTGTAAGCGTTTATATTTAAAAGCGTATATTATGAATGCTATTAACATAAAAACAGGGGTAGGTAGACTTAAAAATGCAACCGCTTGCCCTAAGTGAGGAAAAGGGGCGAAACAATAGAATGGAAAAAGCAATGATTTTCCACCGAGCAATAAATGAATACGCTTACGGATATGATGATCAAACAATTCATCTTGTCTTGCAGACAAAACATAAAGATGCAGAGAAAGTCGAACTCATCTACGGCGATCCTTATGATTTTGAACAAAAAACATGGAACTATGTGACAGTTCCAGTTGAACGAACAGGTGAGACAACGACAGTTGATTATTATAAAGCGAAAGTAAAACCACCGAACAATCGGATGCGCTACGGCTTTAAATTGACCGGTTATAACGGTGAAGAAGTCTTTTATTTAGAACGAGGCACGTTCGCAGCGCCATCTAAAGAAATTGGCGATTATTTCTGTTTTCCGTATTTCCATCCGAATGATGAGTACCAGGCGCCGGATTGGGTGAAAGATACCGTTTGGTATCAAATTTTTCCTGAACGATTTAAAAACGGCGAACCTAGTATCTCGCCGCGTGATGCGGTCGCATGGGAGGAAGGCGTTGTCACACCAAAGAGCTATTATGGTGGTGACTTACAAGGTGTTATCGATGGCCTTGATTACTTAGAGGATTTAGGTATTAATGGGATTTACTTTACCCCAATTTTTAAATCACCAAGTAACCATAAGTATGACACGATTGATTACTATGAGATTGACCCACATTTCGGTGACAAAAAAACGTTTAAGCGGTTAGTGGAAGCCTGCCATAGTCGCGGCATTCGCGTGATGTTAGATGCTGTCTTTAATCATAGCGGTTATGAGTTTGAGCCGTTTCAAGATGTGCTAAAAAATGAACAAGCTTCTAAATATAAAGATTGGTTCCATATGCATGATTTTCCGGTTCAAACAGAACCGAAACCCAACTATGAAACATTTGGTTTTGTAAGTCGGATGCCAAAATTAAACACACAAAATAAAGAGGTGCAAAATTATTTACTCGATGTGAGTAAGTATTGGGTTGAAGTTTTTGATATTGACGGTTGGCGTTTAGATGTGGCGAATGAAGTTGATCACCGCTTTTGGCGTAAGTTTAGAGATGCTGTTAAAGGTGTGAAAGAAGATGTTTATATTGTCGGAGAAGTGTGGCATGATTCAATGAGTTGGTTGCGTGGTGATGAATTCGACGCGGTCATGAATTATCCACTTGTGGACAGTTTAATTCGTTATATTGAAGAACAGTCGATTGATAAGCAAACATTTAAAGAACGAATTGTTCATCTTTTGCACATGTATCCACAACACGTAACGGAACACTTATTTAATATTCTTGCGAGTCATGACACCGCACGCTTAATTACTCAAACAGGTGATTCAATTGATAAAGCAAAACTCTTGTATCTGTTCCAATTCTCTTATCCTGGTTCACCTTGTATTTATTATGGTGATGAGATTGGCATGGTTGGCGGAGAAGAGCCTGAAAGTCGTGGCTGTATGATTTGGGATAAAGAAAGACAAGATTTAGAGTTAAGAACCTTTATTCAAACACTGATTCATTTAAGAAAAACCGAAACAGGCTTTTCAAATGAGGCAACGTTTACTTTTGTTGAGACGTCAGATGAGAGTTTAACGTATCAAAAAGAAACAACCAATGAACAGTTAATCTTTATTATCAATCCAACGGCCGAACCAATCCGCGTATCGGATTATAAGGGAGATCTGCTTCTTTATTCAACGGAGGACCAGATACTAAATGGTTATGGGTATTGTGTGATTAAACAAGAAAAATAATTTATAATAAATAGGCGGTTGAGCTATTCGACCGCCTATTCATATGGGTTAATATTGGGAAGCGTTTTTAACTATACAAGCGTACAAAACTAACGATCAGTACGAGTATTAATAATAAAATAAAACTTCGAATATCAATAATAGGGATGCGTTTCATTTATATCACTCCGTTCACCGTATTGAAAATATTATAACATATAATTCCGATAAAGTTAATGCGGATTAAAAATTTAGTGTGTTTGACTATCTAAAAAGAAAGTAGGAAGCAATAAGGTTAGAGTGAGACAGTTTTAATAGAAAAGCCCATAAAAAGAAACCCAACCACGTAAATGGTTGGGTTCTTTATATAGATGTTTAAAGAGTGGATGAATTAAATGACGCCTTGTGCGATCATCGCATCGGCAACTTTTAAGAAACCAGCAATGTTGGCACCGACAACAAGGTTACCAGGTTCGCCATACTTCTCAGCAGCATCTATACTGTTTTTATAGATGTTCACCATAATCTCATGAAGTTTTTCATCAACTTCTTCAAATTTCCACGTGATACGGGCAGAGTTTTGCGCCATTTCTAAGGCGGATACAGCCACACCACCAGCATTTACAGCTTTACCAGGTCCAAAGAGTACGTTGTTCTTTTGGAAGATGTCAACTGCTTCAAGTGTTGAAGGCATATTAGCTCCTTCAGCAACTGCTTTTACGCCATTATCGACAAGTGTTTGGGCACTTGATTCATCGAGTTCGTTTTGAGTCGCACATGGAAGTGCAACGTCACATTTTATACGCCATATATTTTCGAATCCTTCGTGGTATTCAGCGTTTGGATGTTCTTTTACATATTCTTTAATACGCTTGCGTTCAACTTCTTTTAGACGTTTCACAGTATCTAAGTTGATGCCGTCTTTGTCATAGACATAACCATTTGAATCTGAACAGGCAACGACTTTAGCGCCGAGTTCAGTTGCTTTTTGCATCGCATACGTTGATACGTTACCAGAACCAGAAACAACAACGGTTTTGCCGTCGAATGAATCATTTTGGCCTTTTAACATTTCTTGTGCGAAGTATACCGTACCGAAACCAGTTGCTTCTGTACGTGCTAAACTACCGCCAAAGCCAACTTGTTTACCTGTTAAGACGCCAGCTTCATAACCACCACGCATTTTCTTGTACTGACCAAATAAGAAACCAATCTCACGAGCACCTACACCGATATCACCGGCAGGAGCGTCTGTGTCTGGTCCGATATATTTTGATAACTCGCTCATAAAGCTTTGACAGAAACGCATAATCTCGTTATCTGACTTTCCTTTAGGGTCGAAGTCTGCCCCACCTTTACCACCACCGATTGGTTGGCCAGTTAATGAGTTTTTAAAGATTTGTTCAAAACCTAAGAATTTAATGATACTTGCGTTTACTGATGGGTGGAAACGAAGCCCACCTTTATACGGTCCAATTGCACTGTTGAACTGGACACGGAAACCACGATTGACATGAACTTTACCACTGTCATCTGTCCAAGGAACGCGGAACTGAATGATACGCTCTGGCTCAATCATACGCTCCAAAATAGAATGGTCGATATATTTAGGGTCTTGTTCAAAGACAGGAACAAGTGAATCTAAAATTTCTTTAACTGCTTGTTGGAACTCAGTTTCTCCTGGGTTGCGTTTTTTTACTGTTTCGAATACGTCATTAACATAATTTAATGCGCGATCTTTTGACATACAATAATTCCTCCTGTTAATTTACTGTTTTTCTCTCTGTAAAATCAAAATAAATTGACTGATAATTTTGAACTTGATATATTTTTAATTCTACCGTTTATTTATACCCCGAAACAATACGCATCTAACATCAAATTAATCTATATTTTAGATTGATTAATCATTTATTTGCACATTTAGGGTTTAATTAATGCTCTTTTATGTAGTTATAACCGCCTGCATTATTAGAAAGACGAAACAATCAGGCATGTTGAGGAAAATGTTTAACTGCACCGTAGAAAAGGAAAAAATAAATAGCAGGAAAAAGACATGAAGATGACGTTCGAACAATAACTGCTAATATAGATATTTAAATATGAAAGAAGGTGCTTATATGAGTAGGCAATGGTTTAGCTTAGATTTGGACGCAATCGAAAAACAATTAGAAACCGACCGTGAAGAAGGGTTAGTCCAACGTGAAGTCACAGAAAAGCGTGAGTATTATGGAAAGAATAAACTACCTGAACAAGAAAAGACACCTGAGTGGTTAAAATTTATTAAACACTTCCACGATGTCTTAATTTATATTTTACTCGTGGCAGCGGTGGTGACGTTTATCCTAGGCCACTATATTGATACAATTGTAATTATTCTTGTCGCTGTCATCAATGCCTTAATTGGTTATATTCAAGAAGGAAAAGCAGAAAAAGCCCTCGACGGGATCAAAAACATGTTGTCGCTACATGCGACCGTTGTTCGCGAGAGAAAACGCCATGATATCGAAGCGGAAGACCTTGTTCCGGGTGATGTTGTTTTAGTTAAAGCAGGTGATAAAG
The DNA here is from genome assembly GCF_900115605.1 of Halolactibacillus halophilus. GTDB lineage: Bacteria > Bacillota > Bacilli > Bacillales > Amphibacillaceae > Halolactibacillus > Halolactibacillus halophilus. Next base: position 6,512 of record NZ_FOXC01000003.1, on the reverse strand, counting down.
TGCCGGCGGATATCCGTCTCGTGGAAGCTGATCACCTAAAGGCAGAAGAAGCATCTCTAACCGGGGAGTCAACGTCTGTTAAAAAAGAAACAATGGTATTAGATGATGAGGCGGTACTAGGCGACCGGGTTAATATGTTGTTTTCCGGGACGTCGCTCTCACAAGGAACTGGACGAGGAATCGTTGTTGCTACGGGTGAAAATACAGAGATTGGTCAAATCAATCAATCGATGCAAGACGTTGAGGAGATTAAAACGCCTCTCCTTAAACAAACGAATGATTTCGGTAAGTTGATTTCGGTTGTCATTGTCATCCTCGCGGTAGTTCTCTTCGGATTTGGTCTTGTATTTCATCAATATGACTGGCAAGAGCTCTTGCTATCTGTGATTGGCTTAATGGTGGCGGCTATTCCGGAAGGCTTACCCGCTATTTTATCGATTATTTTAGCGTTAGGTGTCCAATCGATGGCAGATAATAAGGCAATTATGCGCACGCTCCCGTCTGTTGAAACACTCGGGGCAGTGACGGTGATTTGTTCAGATAAAACGGGCACACTTACAAAAAATGAGATGACGGTTACGACCGTCGTGACAGAAGATAACCAGTTTGATGTATCTGGCACAGGATATGAACCTACGGGTGAATTGCGCCATAAAGATGCGAAGATCGCCGTAGCTGACTACCCTGCACTGTTAAGTTTTCTAACGGCGGTTAAAACGGTAAACGAGTCAGATGTGATTGAAAAAGATAACCAGTGGATTGTCCAGGGGGAACCGACCGAAGGTTGCCTTGTGACATTGGCAGATAAAGCTGACCAACATATTAAGAAACTCACAATGCAGTCAAAGATTCCATTTGATTCCTCTTATAAATATATGGCGGCACTCGTCGAAGAAGAAGGGGAAAAGAAGATTTACTTAAAAGGTGCGCCTGATCGGGTATTTGATATGGCTGGTTTAAAAGAAGGCTCAGACGAACGTAATTACTGGGAACAACAAATGAAAGAGCGGACGGCTCGAGGAGAGCGGGTGATTGCAGCGGCAGTAAAAGTGGTCAATAAGGAAACAGAAGCCATTGGTCATGAGAATGTCACTGAAGGAATGACATTACTTGGTCTTGCGGGGATTATTGATCCGCCCCGTGAAGAAGCAATTGAAGCAATTAAAGCATGTAAACAAGCAGGGATCACCGTTAAGATGATTACTGGTGACCATAAAGACACCGCACTTGCAATTGCTAAACAGATGGACTTAACCGGTCGTGATGTAGTTGTTGAAGGTCGTGACCTTGATGCGATGACGGATGAAGAAAGATGTGAGATTGTCAGGCAAGTCGATGTCTTTGCTCGAACGAGTCCTAAAAATAAATTACAACTCGTTGAAGCACTCCAAACAAACGGTGAAATTAGTGCGATGACCGGAGACGGGGTCAATGATGCACCAGCACTGAAGCGCGCCGATATTGGCGTCGCGATGGGGATTAAAGGGACAGAGGTCGCTAAAGAAGCATCAGAAATGGTCCTTGTCGATGATAATTTTAAAACGATTGTTAACGCCGTAAAGGAAGGCCGGCGTGTGTATGATAACTTAAAGAAAACCATTTTATTTATTTTACCGACCAACGGCGCCGAAGCTTTTCTTGTGATGGCGGCCTTACTGTTAGGGATTACCATGCCGCTCTCAGCGGTACAAATTCTTTATGTAAATATGGTGACAGCCGTGACCGTCGCCTTAGCATTGGCCTTTGAACCGATTGAACGGGGAACAATGGAAAAACCGCCGAGAAAGTCAACTGAACGTTTACTGAGCCCTTATTACATGTTCCGGATTGTGTTTGTGGCACTATTAATTGGTGGGTCGATCTTGTTACTTTATCCGCACTGGATTGAACAATACGGCCAAGAAAATGTTAGTACGATTACGTTACATGCGCTCGTCTTTGCTCAACTGTTTCATATGTTTAATGTACGAAATGAACGACACATTAGTATAAACAAAGACTTCTTTAAAAATAAAGCAGCCTTTATTGTGTCCGCTATCTTGATTATCGTCCAACTACTGGTGACATATGTACCATTTATGCAAGTGGCGCTCGACTTGCGCCCCATCTCAGTTCAAGAGTGGTTCTATCCGGTGATAATTGGCCTTGGCGTCTTTGTTATCGTTGAAATTGAAAAGCTATTGACTCACCGCGTATTTAAGCGGCAGTAGCAAAAGTAATGAATTAGATATTCTGGTATTAAGGGTATATTTGTATCATTGATTTTAATATGACAAAAAGGAGTGGATCAACGTGACTTATGTATATGTTGGACTAGGTATTATTTTAGTAGGGTCAAGTATTTGGGGGTGGACTGCAAGATATAAGTGGGCCGAAGAACAGGCCAATAAACTAAAAGACTAACTTTACGCTTTATCGTAGATAGGTAAGTGAAGTTTGAATTAATAGAAAAGGCGCTAAACCAGATGGTTTAGCGCTTTTTTTGTTACAGTGAATCGAGAATCAAACGGAAAAAGTCGTCTTCATCGTCATCATCATCATCATCGAACGCATCAGCCATGTCCTTGAAAATAGAGAAGAAGATATGCCCAAGTGGAGTAACTGTGATCGCTGATAGTTCTTTAAAAGTTACCGTGTTTACCGGGCTGAAATAATGATAATCAAGCTTCAACAAACCGAATGGTTCAAAGGCAGGTAAAACGTCTAAAAAGAAGCTATCCAAAGTCGGGCGTAGATGAGATGTGTAGCCAAAGAGTGGTTTGAACAATGGCTGGTCCGCTGTGATTGCTTCGCCTGGTGGGAACGTACTCAGTATCTCAGCAAAGTTATTCCGGTCTACTTGGAGTGCGTCAAGCAGATGCTTACCATTGTGATCATCTAATAATCGCCAGTCAACACCATGCCAGAAGACTTCCATTACATAAGCCACTTGTGCTTCTATTTCAGCATTCAAGTAGTCAGTGACGAAATCGGTCGGAATTAAGTTATTCCCATCAATAATGAAAAAATCACCGGCCTCCGCAAATGTATACAACAGGTGGAAACAAGGAATATCTCGCTGGTTTAAGGTTGGCTTTTTGAAAAAATTGAAGTCGTTCATATCATCAAAGTCTTTCCAAAAGGCACGCGTTAAATGCTGGGTACCATTGGTAACTTTGTGACGTTGTTTTTGACTGAGCACATTAAGAAAAGCATTAAACATATCAAAAAAGGGTGGTTGGTCAAATTCAATTGTTTTTAACGGGGCCACAAGTAAGTCGTCGACATCAAGCGCGCTTGCTGCTTCATGATTATTCTTATGATTCATTGTTGGCTGATGATAAAGATGTGGATCATTTTTAAACGTCCAGTCGAGAAAATCACGTGTTGTTTGAAATGTATCAAACCGGTGCATAAAGAATGCTTTCTCTTTACATAAGTCTTTAATAGCTGTTTTTTCTTCTGATGAGATCCAGTTGTGATTACTAAGTGTATTGGCGAGCTTTTTAAACGTCGCCAAATACGGACCAACATCACTTTTGGCGCTGAATAAGTATTTTCTAATGTAGTAGTCGCCTAGAAAGGATAAGATCAATACATCATAATAGTGGGGCGGTTCCATTTGATCATCTTCGATAAACTCATAAAAATTCTCTGCGTTAATCATATGCTTATCAATCGTTTTCGTTGTTAACTTTTTTGCTTCCAAGTCCCGCCTAAAAGCATCCAGTATTGTAGCTGTAGAAATATATTCTTCCGTCATCGTTGATCTCCTTTGAAGTTATATTATAATTATTACGTCCATTTTTAATCGTTAAATGATTATTTAACTAGTATAACAAAGGCAAGAAGAATTATGTATCTCTTTTGAGTAGTAGGTGGACTGAAAAAAGCAATCGGCTACTGGTATTGATGCGATTTCGCTCGCATTAAATGAGATGTCCGACCGAAGTAAAAAACTCTTATCTAAGGTTGAGGAAATCGCCACTATTTCTGAACAATCAGCAGCTGGTGTTGAAGAAACCTCTGCTTCTAGTCAAGAAGTGAGTGGGTCAATGAATAATATAACAGCAGGTGCCACGGCGTTATCAGCTTTAGTTGTCCAAATGAAGCGGATTGTTGAACAGTTTAAGTTGTAATAATACTTGTTGCTTCTATCGAAAAGGTGATTGAGCAGATGCTTACTCACCTTTTTTAAATTTTTAGGTAGGTTTCTTTAGCCATATAGCTGTGAGATAAGTTATACTAGAAAGATAAGACAGAAAAAGAGGTAGGATTTAAATATGGATACAGATCAATTAGCAACATCTGAACAAGCAGAAATAACATCTGATGACCAGGCGAATACTGTCGTTAGAATTGAACAAGAAGGTAAAACCTACATACTGATTGGAACAGCCCACGTGTCTAAAACGAGTGCGGATGAAGTAAAAGCAGTTATTGAACGCGAACAACCAGATGCGGTATGTATTGAATTAGATGAACAACGCTATCAATCGATGATGGACAGCGATAAGTGGAAGAAGATGGACATCTTTAAGGTTATTAAAGATAAGAAAGCTACACTATTGTTAATGAATTTAGCAATTTCCTCTTTCCAAAAGCGGATGGCTAAGCAATTTAATATTGAGGCGGGTCAAGAGATGATGCAGGGCATTAAGTCGGCTGAAGACGTTGGCGCAGAACTTGTCCTTGCGGACCGTAATATCCAAATCACCTTCTCACGTATTTGGGGTAATGTTGGAACAAAGGGAAAGTTCATGTTACTGACACAAGTGATGGCTGGTATTTTTTCTAATGAATCTATCACAGAAGAAGAGTTAGAAAAGATGAAAAGTCAAGATGCAATTGGTGCGATTCTTGATGAGTTTACCGAACATTTTCCGCGCCTAAAAACGCCGCTTATCGATGAACGAGATCAATACTTAGCCGAAAAAATTAAACGGGCGAAAGGCGACAAGGTTGTCGCAGTCTTAGGTGCTGCCCACGTGCCAGGTATTACCGAAGAAATTAAAAAAGATCATGATTTAAAGCAGTTAAATAAAGTCCCTAAAAAATCAAAATGGCCTAAACGAATTGCCTGGGGTATTCCGGTTGGGATTGTTTTAATGATACTCGCAACATTTATTATGAATCCAGAGGCAGGAACCGATCAAGTAATGAGTTGGCTCATTTGGAACGGTCTCTTCTCAGCCCTTGGAACAGCGCTTGCTTTCGGACACCCGCTTGCTGTTCTCTCAGCACTGGTGGCCGCCCCGATTACATCACTCAATCCATTAATGGCCGCAGGTTGGGTCAGTGGACTTGTTCAAGCCTACGTGAAAAAACCGAAAGTGAGTGATTTCGAAGCGCTTAGTGATGATGTGTATACTGTGAAAGGTTTTTGGCAAAATAAAGTGACACGTATTTTGCTTGTGGTTATGTTAGCTAACTTAGGCTCAACACTCGGTACCATTATTGCAAGTACAGATGTCATTCGGCTATTTATTGAAAACATCTTTTAATAGCGATTGATAAACATGACAAAAAAAGTTCATAGTTATAAGAAAGGCAGCACCGACACACTAAAATGGACCCTAAAGAATGGACACTAAAAAAAGTCCCCTCTTTAGGGTCTGTTTTGTTATACTCAAATCAAATCACAATCAGTGGGCTTGAAGTGGCTTCTTCATGATAACCCAGTGTGTATTGACTATCAAAAGTCGCTGTCGCTTCTTCTTTTGACAGTCAATACACACTGGGTCACGATATTCGCCAACTTCATCAAGCCCGTTCCATACTTCATGCAGAAAGGGTGCTACTTATGGCGAAACGAACATTCACACATGAACAGATACAAACACTTGCATCTAATCCTTATGTCAAAAGAGTATCAGATAAAAGTATTACTTACACGGATGAGTTTAAACAACATTTTGTGTCAGAATCGCTCAACGGTTTAACAATGAAAGAAATCTTCTCTGAATCAGGATTTGATCCAGAGGTACTGGGCGATTACAGAATGAAATCATTCGCCAAGAAATGGCGAAATAAGTATCGTGAACATGGGGTGTCCGCTCTAAAAGATACGCGGGTTGAAAACTTAGGTCGCCCTAGAAAATCTGCCTTAACGCCGGAACAACAGATTGAGAAGTTACAATCGAAGATCACGCTTTTGGAAGAAGAGAATAATCTGTTAAAAAAATCAGAATGGAGCGAAAGGAGGCAAGAAAGAAGCGAACGTCCAAGTGATGTTTTCGAACGTATCCATCACATGAAAACAAATGGCTCCTATACAGGAACGATTGTTGATGCGTGTGATCTACTAGGTGTGTCGCGTTCTGGCTACTACAATTACCTCAACAGCGCTGATCAAAGAGAAGCGAATGAAACGATGGATCTCATGTGGAAAAAGCAAATTGAACAAGCTTATCATTACCGCAAATATGATAAAGGATATCGTGGCATCGTCATGTACTTCTATAACAAGTTAAAGATTATCGTTAATCGTAAAAAGGTTCAGAGACTTATGCGGAAATATTCAATTATTTGTC